>CAWKCN010000033.1:0-31992 GCA_963848145.1 Ilumatobacteraceae bacterium | reverse complement strand
GATCGCCAAGGGCATGCTCGACTTCCTGCTCACCGGCCCCGGGGCCACAGGGTGAAGCCGTTACTCATGGTGTCTGACACCACGAGTAACGCCGGGGCGGGCGGGCTGCCGATCCGCTCCGGTGGCCAGTCGGTAACCTTGTCCAGCGCTGCGAAACGACGTCGCGGCGGAGAGAGCATTCAGTGACGAACAACGGTGAGGCGACGGTCATCAACGACCGGTACGAGATCCACAAGCGGATCGGACGCGGCGGCATGGCCGACGTCTTCTCCGCGCGCGATCTTCTGCTCGATCGTCAAGTTGCCGTCAAGGTGCTGTTCCCCGAGTTCGCCACCGACGCCAACTTCGTCGAGCGGTTCCGGCGCGAAGCGCAGTCGGCGGCCAGCCTGTCGCACCCCAACATCGTCAACGTCTACGACTGGGGCAAGTACGAGGGCACCTACTTCATCGTGATGGAAGAGGTGCAGGGCCGCACCCTCGCCGAGATTCTGACCACCAACAAGCAGCTGACCTCGAAGCAGGCCGCCGAGATCGCCAGCGAGGTTGCCGCCGCCCTCGGCTTCGCCCACGAGAACCACGTCGCCCATCGCGACATCAAGCCCGCCAACATCCTGATCGGATCGAACGGCCAGGTGAAGGTCGCCGACTTCGGCATCGCCCGTGCCCTCAACGCTCCGACCGAGTCGAACCTCACCCAGGTCGGCTCCGTGATGGGCACCGCCACCTACTTCTCGCCCGAGCAGGCCCAGGGCGCACAGCCCGACCCTCGCAGCGATCTGTACTCGCTCGGCATCGTGATGTACGAGATGGTGGCCGGCAAGCCGCCGTTCACCGGCGAGAACCCGGTGAGCATCGCCTACAAGCAGGTCCACGACGCACCCCAACCACTGGTGCAGATCGTCGCCGACGTGCCCCGGTCGTTCGAGGCGATCGTTGCCAAGCTGCTGGCGAAGGACCCGAAGCTGCGCTACCCGAGCGCAGCCGCCCTGCGCGACGACCTGCGCCGCTTCCGCAACGACGAACCGGTGCAGGCCCTCGCGGCCCTGCAGGGAACCCAGCAACGCGCCCCGGGTGTCGCCGGCGCAGCTGCCGCCGGTGCAGGTGTCGCCGCCGCAGCCGGCCTCACCGGAGCAACGACGGTCAATCCCACCACTGCGCCGACCGGAACGGTCCCCGCCGGGGTCCCCCGTTCCACCGGGGTGCCGTCGACGGGCATGATGGAGGCCGGCTACCCGACCGGCGCGTCGGCCGACGCGATGTACTACGACACCAACGGGTCGCGCACCGGCTGGTATGCGCTCGGCGCGTTCGTCGCATTGATCCTGCTGGTCGTCGGCGGCGTCCTGCTGTTCCAGGCGCTGAGCACCGAGGACGGCGGCGAGGAGCCGTCCAGTTCGTGCTCGACGACTACACCGATCGCCCCCTCGCCGAGGTCACCGCCGACCTGACCTCGAAGAACATCCGATTCACCACCACCGCCGAGGAGAACAACCTCGTGCCGCCGAACTTCGTGCTCAAGACCGACCCGGTCGCCGGCACGCTGATCCTCGAAGACGAGATCGTCGAGGTGTTCTTCAACCCGGACACCCAGCTCGTCCCGATCCCCAACGTGGTGGGCATGTCGACCGAGGAGGCCCGGACGCGTCTCGCCGCGGACGGGTTCGTCGTCGGGGAGATCACCACCGAAGAGCGTGAAGACGTCTCCGAAGACACCGTCGTCAGCACCGATCCCCCGCCGGAGGAACCGGTGCTGCAGGGTTCGACCGTCAACCTGGTCGTGTCGGCGCCGCCGTCGAGCGTGCAGGTGCCGGGCGAGGTGATCGGGATGAGCGAAGTCGAGGCCCGTGCCATCCTCGAAGCGCCGCCGTACGAGTTCGTGGTCACCACCGATGTCCGGTCGAGCCCGACGGTGCCCGAGAACACGGTGATGGAGATCCGTCCCGGACCGGGCGAACTGGTCGAGATGGGCAGCGACATCCTGATCCTCGTGTCGAGCGGTCCGGAGGATGTCCGGGTGCCCGTCGTCGTCGGGCGAACCGAGGCCCAAGCTCGCAACACCATCACCGAGATCGGTCTGATCCCCGACGTCCAGTTCCAGAACGGTGACTTCGGACCCAACGAGGACGGGCGAGTCATCTCGCAGAGCCTGCCCGTCGGTTCGACCGTGCCGCCCGGCACGACCATGACCATCGTCGTGGCTCGCAACACTGCGCCTCCGCCCACCACCGTGCCGCCCACCACGACCACCACGACCACCGCACCCCCCGCCCCGACGACCACGGCGCCGCCACCGACGACGGCGCCCTGACGGGCGTCGACTGCTCAGTCGACGCGAGCGAGGAACGTTCGCAGCAGGTCGTGGCCGTGCCCGGTCAGGATGCTCTCGGGGTGGAACTGCACCCCTTCGACCTCGAGTTCGCGGTGACGGACCCCCATCACCACACC
The DNA here is from genome assembly GCA_963848145.1 of Ilumatobacteraceae bacterium. Classification (GTDB taxonomy): domain Bacteria; phylum Actinomycetota; class Acidimicrobiia; order Acidimicrobiales; family Ilumatobacteraceae; genus Sva-07. The sequence continues at coordinate 29,547 of CAWKCN010000033.1, read as the reverse complement.
GTCGGCACTTCGCGCCGTGACGATCAGTTCGTCGGGAATGCTGTCGGGTGCGAGCGTCAACGAGTGGTAGCGAGTTGCCGTGAGCGGCGACGGCAATCCGGCGAACACGCCGGCGCCATCGTGCAGGATCGGCGAGGTCTTGCCGTGCATCAGTTCGGGTGCGCCGACGACGTCGGCGCCGTACACGTGGCCGATCGCCTGATGGCCGAGGCAGACCCCGAGCACGGGTGTGCCGAGTTCGGCGAACGCCGTGATGGCGTCGCAGATGATGCCACTGGACTCGGGTCGGCCCGGACCGGGTGAGAGCAACACTGCGTCAGGGGTCAGACCGATTGCGTCGTCGACGCTCAGCTGGTCGTTGCGCACGACGACCGGTTCGGCACCGAGCTCACCGAGGTACTGCACGAGGTTGTAGACGAAGCTGTCGTAGCTGTCGATCACCAGCACACGGGGGGCGGGTGAGGCGTTCGCGGTCATGTCCCAAGTATGGACGAGCACGGTCGCGACCACGCGTTGTGATCGCGCGCCGTTCCGATCCCCTATGCTCATCGGTGCATGGCTCCCCCGAAGCGAAAGACGGGCGGTGGACGGGTCACCCCGAAGGGGACACGACCGGAAGATCGCTACGCCGCCACGACCAGCAACGAGCGACACGACCACGGCGACCACCACGATGTCGCGGCATCGTCGAGGTACACGCCGAAGGCACAGTCCCGCCAACTGGTTCCACCGAACTGGATCCCCGTGATCATGCTGGTGCTGCTGATCGGTGGCGGACTGGCGATCATGGCTCGCTACCTGATCTTCACCGACAGCAACATCCCGACGCTGATCGGGCTCGTGATGATCCTCGGTGGGCTCTACACCGCCACCAAGTGGCGCTAGCGCTGCCGGCCTCGATTCGCTAGGCGTTGCCGAGACTGCGCCGCAGCGAGCTCGTCGCCACGGCGAGCAGGGCCGTGTCGACACCGACCGCGACGAACCGGGCGCCCGCCGACGTGTACCGCCCCACCAGTTCGGGTGACGTCGCCATCACCGCTGCCGCCGTATCGGTCGACACGACGCGTTCGATGGCACCGGCCACGATCTCGACCACCTCCGGCAGCGTGCCGCCCGCGAGGTGGCCGAGCGACGACGCCAGGTCCATCGGACCGATGAACACTGCGTCAACGCCGTCCACTGCGCAGATCTCCTCGATGTTCTCGAGTCCGACCGCCGATTCGATCTGAGCGATCAGGCAGGTCTGCTCGTTGGCTCCGGCGTGATAGTCGGCGATCCGGCCCCATCTGGCCGCACACGCCGATGACACGCCGCGGATGCCCGCAGGTGGATAGCGAGTCGCTGCGACGAGATCGGTCGCCTGCGCAGCGGTGTCCACCATCGGCACGACGAGCGTTTGAGCACCGACGTCGAGGAGCCGCTTGATGTCGGCTGCATCATGGTTCCAACAGCGCACGGCGGTTTCGACCGGATAGCCGTCCGCCGCCTGCAGCTGGCCCAGGATCGTCCGCAGGTCGTTGGGTCCATGCTCGGCATCGATGACGACGACGTCGAAGCCCGCCCCCGCACAGATCTCCGCAGCGACTGAATCGGCAAGACTGGAGAACAGCCCCCACATCGGTTCGCCGCCCGGCTCGAGCAGACGTCGCTTCAGTTCGTTCATGTCACGAGTTGATCGAGCGCGGCGAGCTGGCGTCGCCACTCGACCGAGGGTTTGTCGGACTGGACGCTGGCAGTGGCCTGTTGATCGAGTGGGAGAACACCCGGCACTCGCTCGAGCATCACTTTGTCCTCGGCGCCGATCGCGCGATCGAACGAGATGATGTCCTCGCCCGGCGTCGAGAAGTCGTCGTTGCGCCACACGACGAAGGTGAAGTACGACGTCGTGTCATCGACGGGAGTCGCACACAGCAGGAGCAGGTGATTGAGACCGGTCTCGTAGTGAATCGTGCTGCGGACCACGAACGGAAGGTGGAATCCGGTGCTCATCCGACGATGGACGACATCGCCCTCCTGACCCGAGACCGCAGTGCCGCCGGTGTCGTTGCGGGCATCGACCTCGTACTGATAGCCGTACCAGCCGTCATCGAGCGCCTCGACGTGAAGGGTCGGAATCTCGGTCTTGTCCTGGATGCCGAACGTGCCGACATGGACCCACGGAAAATGCGAGAAGTCCATGAAGTTGTCGGTCATTCTCGTCGCCGACGTCGCCCACGTCTCGACGCCGCTGTTGATGCGTCGATAGGCGGGGTCGTCTTCTGCGGTCATGAGCGGGATCGTGCCGACCGGCTCGTCGGGGCAGATCCAGACGAGCCCGTAGCGCTCCTCGACCTTCACCACTGGGAGATGCGCTGCAGGTGGGATCGGTCGGTCCTTGCCCGACGAGGGGATTTCGACGCACTTCCCACCGTCGCCGAATGTCCAGCCGTGATAGGGGCAGGTGAGACAGCCGTCGTTGACGGTCCCGATGCTGAGCGGTGACTCCCGGTGTGGGCATCGGTCGGGAGCGGCGATCAACTCGCCGCTGCCACCTCGCCACAGGACGTAGTCGGAGCCGAGCAGGCGAACGCCGTGGGGGGTGTCGGTGACGTCGGCGCCTTCCGCGACGACGTACCACTGGTGGCGGAGCGCCTCGTGTTCGACGAGCATGCGAGACGCCCTTTCCGATCCGGCTGGATCTTCGCACTGGTCTGATGGTCTTACCAAGATAGTGCGATCGGCAGAGGGATGCGAACCCGATCACGGACCCAGCATGGCCGGTCGACCGATCATCACCAAGGACGCCAGGCCACGACTCTCAGGCCCTACCCTGACCCGATGTCGACCGAACAGATCAGCGGCTCCTCCAGCCCAGTCGACCTCATCGTCGTGGCCGACACCGTGCTCACCATGGAGCCGGGCGCAGCCCCGTTGCTCGATGCGGCGATCGCCGTCGCCGATGATCGGATCGTTGCCATCGCGCCGGCAGCGGAGCTCACCACCGCTTCTCCCGACGCTCGTGTGCTCGGAGGACCCGGACACATCGCGCTACCTGGGCTCATCAACGCCCACCAACACCTGACCGGCGATCGCCTGATCCGCTCGATGATCCCCGACAGCATCGACACCGGGCGAGCGATCTTCGAGTGGTCGGTTCCCGCCCATGCCGCGCACACCGGCGACGACGACGAACTGTCTGCCACGCTCTCGCTGATCGAGGGCGCCTGCAACGGCGTGACCTTCACCGTCGAGGCCGGTACGGTCGCTCACCCCGACCGGGTGCTCGCGGGATTCGACCATGTGGGTGTCGGAGGCACACTCGGCTCGTGGGGTTGGGACGTCGAGGGTGAGCCGTGGGCCGGTTCGGTCATCGAGGTCCTCGACCGCCAACGCGAGGTCCTTCGTCTCACCGCTGACCACACACGTGTCGACGGCTGGGTCACGCTCGTCGGGCACGACTTGATGAGTGACGAGCTCGTCGTGGCAGCGAGCGCGCTCGCACGCGAGCACCACACCGGCCTCACGTTCCACCTGTCACCGACCGACAGCGATCCGCAGAGCTACATTTCTCGCGTCGGCACACGCCCAGCCGTTCATCTCGACGACCTGGGCGCGCTCGGATCGCACGTCCTGCTCAGCCACGGCGTGTACCTGGATGACAGCGAACTCGATCGGCTGCTGTCGAGCGACACGGCGATCGCCTACTGCCCGTGGGCCCATCTCCGCCTCGGACAGGGCGTGACCGAAGCCGGGCGGCACCTCGAGTTCATTCGCCGAGGCGGCCGCCTCGCTCTCGGTTGCGACTCGGAGAATGCAGGCGATGCGATCGACGTGCTCGGGGTGGCGGCCCTGTGTGCTGGGTTGGCAAGAGACCGCGCCGACGACCCATCGGTCTTCGGTGCCCACGACGCACTCCACCATGCGACGCTGGGAGCGGCCTCCGCACTCGGCATGGCCGACGAGATCGGGTCGCTTGCTGTCGGTAAACGGGCCGACATCGCAGTGGTCAGCACGAGCGGGCCCGAGTGGGTTCCGCGCTCACCCGATCCCGTGCTGCAGCTCGTCTGGGCGAGCGACGGCCGCAGCGTTCGTCACGTGGTCGCCTCCGGCCGCGTCGTGGTCGAGAACGGTGAGCCGTCGAACGTCGACCGGCCTGCGCTGGCGATCGAAGCACAAGAGCGCCACGGCCGTTTGGTGCGTCGAGCTCGCCTCGGCGCGCGAGGGGCGCCGTGAGGCTGAGGCCGGCAGAGTTCGAAGTGCTCCCAGTCGAGACGACCACCCGTGATTGCGGGTCGAGCCTGCACAATCGACCCCGTCAGGCGAGGCGGTCGATCATGCCGCGCTCGACCGCAGCGAGGTGCGCTGTGCCCTCGGCTCGGGCCGTCTCGACGTCGCCCGATGCGATGGCCGTGGCGAGCGCTCGGTGCTGGGCAACCGAGTCGCTGACGATTCGCTGAACCTCCGCTCGGTTGGCGATGTCGGACAGCAGCGTCTCGATCCCTTCGGATCGAGACAGCCGGGCGAGGACCTTGTGGTAGACCTCGGCGAGCAGCGGGTTGGAACACGCTCGGGCGATCAGCGCGTGGAACTCGTGGTCGAGTCCACGAAAGTCACCAATGCTCATGTTGGTCCGAAATCGTTCGGCGAGTGCACGAATGCCGACTCGCTCGGCGTCGTTCGCGCGCTCGGCAGCGAGCTCGATGATCGCGAGCTCCAGCACTCGGCGCGTCTCGAAGAGCTGACGGACGAACTCCTGTCGGTCGTCAACGGCGTCGAAGTGGACATCAGGCAACCGTTCGACGACGAATGAGCGGTTGCCACGCCGCTCGATCACACCGAGCGAGATCAAGCCCTGCATCGCTTCGCGCACTGACGTTCGCGCCACTTCGAACTGCTCGGACAACGCCCGCTCCGACGGGACCCGAGCGCCTGGCTCCATCGTCCCGCTCGTGATGCGTTCGAGCAGCTGATCGCGAATCTGAGCGCTGAGCGTCTCCCGAACGATCGGCGCAAACGACGTGCTGTCGACGACGGGCGGGTCCGTGCTCAGTGTCATGGGAGGCTCTCGTTCACAACGGCCCGATCGTCAGACCATTCGCCTCGACCTTACCGCAGCCACTCCCCTGCTGCCGTCCCGACCAGGCGCCGTCGATCACACCCAATCTGGTCTGACCATCAGACCTTTGGTAGGGTCGACGCGATGAGCGAGCCGACCCACGACCTGCGCCCCAAGGCGCCCCGATGGACCCACACGGCGCTGCGCGTGTCCGACATCGAAGCCACGATCGCTTGGTACCTCGAGTTCACACCACTCGAACTCCTCGACCGACGCGAAGACAGCGACGGCTACGGCGCCTGGCTGGGACACCCCGACAGCGGTGAGTTCCCGTTCATCCTCGTGGTCGCACAGTTCCACGCGCATCGCGATCCGTTCGCCCCCGCACCGATCGCTTCAACCGGCCCCTTCAACCACATGGGCATCGAGATGCCCGATCGCCAGGGAGTCGACGAGGTCGCACGACGCGCCGACGCCGCCGGCTGTCTGGCGATGCCGCCGACCGAGATGCCCGACCCGATCGGGTACATCTGCATGCTCAGCGACCCCGACGGCAACATGGTCGAGTTCTCCTACGATCAGGGCGTCTACGAAAAGGTGCGAGAGGTCTGGGGCGATCATGCCCCTGCAGACGCCTGAATCACATCAGTGTGACTTCCCCCAGGTTGTCCACACAGCTGTGGACAACCTGACTCGGCGGAACTCGACCCACTCGGTTTCGGTGCTCACTCGAACAGCGGCGCGACCTCGGTCATGTCCTCGAGACAGTGTCGCGGGGGCGGTGGATCCTCGTCCGGAGCCATCGTCAACTTCAATTCCACTCCGCAGACATCGCATCGATACCGGCGGTTCACCTTGCGTAGTTCGCCGGTCGGCGGCGGCTCCGGCGGCATCGAGGTCATCGACCGCAGCATCATGATCCCGGTTTTCCACAGGACGTAGCCCATCACCACGGCGAATCCGACCCAGATGATGGTCGAGAACGCAGGCATTTCGTCACGCTACCCGTCGCAGGTTTCCTCCGAGCTGCGGGCATGTGACAATGAGCACATGAGCACCCTGACTCCACTGGCCACCATCGCCGAGGTCGACGCCGCTGCGGCAGACCGCACCGTTCCACGAGACTTCCTCGAACTCGTCGCTGCCCACCCCGGTTCGCCGGCGCTGCACTCGATGCGCGAGGCAGGCGGCTGGAACGTCTGGACGCTGCAACAGTTCGCCGACCAGGTGGCGAAGGCGGCCGCCGGCTTGCAGGCCGCAGGCGTCGGCGCGGGTGAGCAGGTGCTGCTGATGATGCGCAACCGCCCGGACTTCCACTGGTTCGACGCCGCTGCTCAGTTCCTGCGAGCGACCCCGGTCAGCATCTACAACTCGTCGTCGGCCGAGGAGGTCCAGTACCTCGCCGGCCACGCCGAGGCCCGCATCGCCATCGTCGAAGATGCCGGCTTTCTCGACCGGGTCCTGCAGGTACGCGACGAACTCCCCGCGCTCGAGCGGGTCTACGTGATCGACGCGCCCGACGGGCCGCTTCCCGACGGTGTGTTCGCCGCAGCCGACCTCCTCGATGCCGGCTCAGCCGACCTCGACGCACTCGCCGCGGCCACCGACCCGAACGACGTCGCCACGTTGATCTACACCTCGGGCACCACCGGGCCGCCCAAGGGCGTGATGATCAGCCAGTACAACATCGTCTACACGATCGAGATCCTGCGCCGCTCGATCGACTTCGACGACTTCGTGGGCAAGCGAATCGTGTCGTATCTCCCGATGGCGCACATCGCCGAACGAGCGATGAGCCACTACCAGGCCATGGCGCTCGGCTACAGCGTCTACTGCTGCCCCGATCCCAACCAGCTCACGATGTACCTCAAGGAGGTGCAGCCGCAGATCGCGTTCGGCGTGCCACGTGTGTGGGAGAAGATCTACAACGGCGTCAACGCGGCGCTCGCGGCCGATCCCGACCGCAAAGCGCAATTCGACGACGGCGTCAACGCGGCGATCGAAATCCGTCGATCGAGCCTGGACGGGTTCACCGACGAGCAGCAGGCGACGCTCGACTTCCTCGATGCAGCAGCGTTCTCGATGGTGCGCGGCCTCGTCGGTCTCGACGCCATCGAACTGGCGGTCACCGGTGCTGCACCCATTCCCGACCAGGTGCTCGAGTGGTTCAACGCCATCGGGGTTCCGCTCGCAGAGATCTACGGCATGTCCGAGACCACCGGCCCGATGACGTTCTCACCCGATCGACCCAAGATCGGCACCGTTGGTCGTGGCTGTCATGGCATGGACGTGCAGATCGCCGATGACGGCGAAGTGGTCTGCCGTGGCGGCAACGTCTTCCAGGGGTACTTCAAGCAGCCCGACAAGACCGCCGAGACGCTGATCGACGGATGGTTGCACTCGGGCGACATCGGTGAGATCGACGACGAGGGCTACATCAAGATCGTCGACCGCAAGAAGGAACTGATCATCACCTCCGGCGGCAAGAACATCAGCCCCGCCAACCTCGAAGCCGCCCTCAAGACGATCCCACTCGTCGGTCAGGCCGCAGCCATCGGCGACGCCCGCAAGTTCGTGTCGGCGATCCTCGTGCTCGATCCGGAGGCAACAGCGGTGTGGGCCAACGAGCACGGCAAGCAGGGCGCATCGCCCGGCGAACTCGTCACCGATCCCGACGTACTCGCCGCGGTCCAGGCCGGTGTCGACGAGGTCAACACCCAGTTCGCACAGGTCGAGCAGATCAAGAAGTTCTCCCTGGTCGGCGAAGAGTGGATGCCCGACAGCGACATGCTGACACCGACCTCGAAGCTCAAGCGCCGCGGTGTCAACGCCCGCTACGCGGACGAGATCGAGGCGATGTACGCCTGATCGAGGCGAAGGTGACCGCGCCGGAGTTCAGACCGATCCGAACTCCGGCGTGATCTCCTCGTCGGGTTCGTCGATACCGAACAGCGTGTCGAGAACCCGCGCGATGTCGGCGATGTCGGCGTCGTCGAGATGGATGGCGAACTGCGCCTGCAACGCGCGCCGGTAGCTCACGTTCATCTCGCGCCACAACCGACGGCCGGTGCGCGTGAGCTCGACCTCGACCGCTCGAAGGTCGGCGCCCGGCATCTCACGGTGTCGAGCGATCCAGCCTTCTTCCTGGAGCCGGTCGAGTCGCCGGCTCAGGCTCGACGGAGGGAGCCGAAGATCGGCAGCGACATCGAGCGGGCGCGCTCGGCCTCCGAGTCGCTGGAGCGACGCGAGTACATCGAACCAGCCGAGGGGGATGTCCCAATCGGCACGGAGCTCCTCGTCGAGACCACGCTCGATCTGACCGACCAGTGCCTGCAAGCCTCGCCACGCCGCGACTCGAGACGAATCGAGACGTGCCATCGTCGCCGATCAGCTCGTGGCGCGAATGGCGGCGGCGAACGCGCTCGTTGCTTCGTTCACCTCGGCGGAGGTGACGACGAGCGGGGGCATCCAGCGGATCGTGCGATTGCGGGTGCCGGCGGTCATCAGGATCACGCGATGCTCCCGCAGACAGTGCTCGGCGATCGCCTGCGCACGTTCGGACGTGTCGAACTCGGTGGCCACCATCAGTCCGCGACCGCGTACGTACAACAGTGCGCTGTCGAGTTGCTGCATCTCGCGGAGCTCGTCGATCAGCTGATTGCCGCGTGCGTGGACGTTGTCGAGGAAGCCGGGCTCGGTGAGCACGTCGATGGTCGCCAACGCCGCCGCGCAACCGATCGGATTGCCGTTCGACGAGCCTCCCTGACTGCCGACGCGCCACGTGGCGTCGATCGAACGTCGCATCCCGAGCGCTGCGAACGGGAAGCCCGACGCGATGCCCTTGGCCATGCACAACATGTCGGGCTCGACGTCGTGGGCCTCGATGGCGAACATCTTGCCGGTGCGCCCGAATCCGCTCTGCACCTCGTCCGCAATGAACAGGATCCCATGTTCTCGACAGCGTTCGGCGAGCCCGGTGATGAAACCCGCCGGTGTCGGGATGTACCCACGCTCGCTGATGACCGGTTCGATCACGATCGCCGCGATCTCGTCGGGAACGACCTGGGTCTGCAGCAGGCGGTCGAAGCCGCGCAGGGCTCGGCTGATCTCGGCTTCCTGGTCGGAGACGTGTGGGTCCGGGAACGGCGCCACGAAGACACCGGGGGGGAACGGGCCGTATCCGGCACGGTCGATCGCTTTGGCCGTCGACATCGCCATCGTGAGATGGGTGCGCCCGTGGAAGGCCCCGTCGAACACGATGATGCTGTGGCGACCAGTGGCGTGTTTGGCGACCTTCACGGCGACTTCGAGTACTTCGTCGCTGCTGTTGGCGTAGAAGAACGTCTCGATCGACGGCGGGGTGATGTCGTCGAGCTTCTCGGCAAGCGGCTCGAGGAGGTCGTGGGTGTACACGTTCTGCTGGGCGTGGATGAACCTGCCGGCCTGGTCCGCGATGGCCTTGACCACCTTGGGGTGAGAGTGTCCGGTCGACGCCGCCGCGATGCCGGCGGTGAAGTCGAGGTACTCGTGGCCGTCGACATCGACGACACGGCAGCCGTGACCGCTGACGACCTGGAGGTCGGTGGTCTTGGCCCAGACGTTCGCAGTGTGCGAACCAGCGGAGGTCATCTGAGGAGCCTAGGCGTCGAGCCCAGCGGTGGCCGCCACCGCCTGCTCCCACGTCGCATGCTCCAAGAACAGCTTGCGGGTGGGCATCACCCACCTCGGGGCATTGACGCCGAGCGCTCCGTGCAGTTTTCCGTGGCGGCCGAACAGCGCAAGGAACTTGGCGTCGGCGATCGAGCCGGCCACCACCTGGACGTCGTCGTCGGCCGCCGCCCGCCCCAGGAACTGGATGCGGTGATCGAACTGGTCGCTCCAGAAGAACGGCAACGGTTCATAGGGATCGAACGCTTCGCCCGCAGCGAGGTGCCTCAGGTTGGTGGCCACGTGAGCGCCCTGCTCGGCAGCGTTGGTCCAGTGCTCGACCCGCATCTCCTCGTCGAACAACCCGTTCGGCCATCGTGCGACATCGCCGGCTGCGAACACCCCGGGTACGACCTCGCCGGACACGTCGAGAGCATTGAGATTGGCGTCGCACACCACGCCGTCACGCAGACGAAGACCGCTGCCCTCCAGCCACTGCGTGTTCGGCGTGACCCCGACACCGACCACGATGGCGTCGGCCGGCACGACTTCTCCGCCGGCAAGACGGACTCCCTCTTCGGTGAGGCCCTCGATGAACACACCGCAGCGCACGTCGACACCTCGAGCGCGATGAAGACCGGCGATGGCCTCGCCCATCTCCGCGCCGAGACCGCGGATCAACGGCGCGGCGGCACCTTCGAGGACGACCACGTCGTTGCCGAGCATCTTGGCCGTGGCTGCTGTCTCGAGCCCGATGAAGCCGGCGCCGATCACGACCACCCGGCGGCCACCGTCGGCGATCTCGCTGCGCAGACGAAGCGAGTCGTCGAGCGACCGGAGTTCGTGGACGTGATCGAACGACTCCTGACCCGAGAGCCGGCGAGGGTGCGCGCCGGTTGCGATCACCATCGCGTCGAAGCCGAGCACCGAGCCGTCGGCAAGGGTGACTTCGCGTGCTGCGATGTCGAGCTCGGTGGCCGCAGTGCCGAGGCGCCACTCGACATCGAGATCGTCGAACACGTCGGGCTGGCGAAGATGAATCCGTTCGGGGTCCCACTCGCCGGACAGCAGCTTCTTCGACAGCGGCGGCCGGTCGTACGGGCGATGCACCTCGTCGCCGACCACGACGATCGAGTCGGCGACGTCGTGCTGTCGAAGCGTCTCCGCGGCACGGAGGCCGGCGAGCGAAGCGCCGACCACGATGATCCGGGCGAGCGGATTCGGGGACATCGTGGTGTCGGTGTCGGTCATGTTCGACACGATGCCACGCGTGGGCCCCCGACGGGAAGCCCTCTCGGCCCGAGGCCGCCCTCGGCAGTAGCGTCAAGGGGATGCCCTCCGCCCCCGATCCTGCGACCTCGAACCCGGCGGTGCCGACGATCGCAGCTGTCAACGAGATGATCGAGCAGCTGTTTCCCGGTTCCAGCAACACGTGTGATTCGCTGAGCGCCGACTTCGCAGTGGCCCGTCGCGACATCTCCGATGCCGAGCTTCGCCCGGGTGCCTTCGTGTCGGGGCCGACGCAGTTCGGACTCGCCGATGCTGCGCTGTGGTATCTGGTGTTCGGGGCAACCGGTCGGATCGAGCCGATGGCGCTCACATCCGAGCTGTCGATCCGCTTTCTCCGGCCGGCTCGGGGCACGACGTTGTGGGCCAAGGCCACGCTCGACGTCGCGGGTCGCCGCAATGTCGTCGGCACCATCCGGGTGTGGTGTGACGAGCGTTCCGACAAGCCGACCGCCACGGCGCAGGGCACCTACGTCCTGCCGCTGTGATGCACGACATGACGCGCCCGCGGTTCCATCTGGCGATGCCGGTACACGATCTGGCGGCTGCACGCGAGTTCTACGGCAGCGTCCTCGGGTGTCCGGAGGGGCGCAGCTCCGACACGTGGATCGACTTCGACTTGTTCGGGCACCAATTCGTCGCCCACCTCGACGAGCTCGGCGCGTCACGACCCGCCGTGACCAACCCAGTCGACGGTGACGACGTGCCGGTGCCGCACTTCGGGGTGTTGCTGACCCCCTCCGAGTGGGGCGAGCTGGCCGATCGGCTGCGCACGGCCGGCACCGCCTTCGTGATCGAACCCCACACCCGCTTTGCCGGTGAAGTCGGCGAACAGTCGACGATGTTCCTCCTCGACCCGTCGGGCAACGCGCTGGAGTTCAAGGCGTTCGCCGACGACAGCCAGGTGTTCGCCCGGTGATCGGGCTGACCGACGCGAGCGACCGACGATTCGACGACTACCGGTCGCTGAACGACCAGGCCTTCCGCCGCCGCTACGAGAGCGACGAGGTCTTCGTTGTCGAGGGCTACGTCGCGATCGACCGGTTGGTCGAATCGACACATCGGGTCCGTTCGGTGCTGCTCGCGCCGTCGTGGGTCGAGCGCTTCACCCACGGCGACCTACTGGCCGCCCGAGGCGTTCCGGTCTTCGTCGCCGATCGGGAGCTGATGGCCCAAGTGGTGGGCTTCGACCTGCATCGGGGCGTCGTCGCCTGCGCCGAGCGGCGACCGTCGGCGACCGTGGCCGAGCTGGTCTCGACAGCTCGGCGTCTTGCGGTGTTGGAGGGGTTGAACGACAACGAGAACCTCGGCGCGATCGCCAGGGCGGCCAAGGCCTTCGGCATCGACGGGTTGCTGCTCGACCCCACGTGCACCGATCCGTACAGCCGTCGCACCGTCCGGGTGAGCATGGGCGAGGTGCTCACGCTGCCGATCGCCAGGGCCACCAGCGGCGGCTGGCCCGCAGCGTTGGCCGGGGTGGCTGCGGCCGGTTTCGAGCGGTGGGCGATGACGCCGGCTGCGGACGCCGAGAACCTCTGGGACCTCGAGATTCCCGATCGGGTGGCGGTGCTGCTCGGCGCCGAGGGGCCCGGCCTGACCCGGACCGCACTGGCCGGGGCCGACCGCTGTGTGCGGATCCCCATCCGGGCGGAGGTCGACTCGCTCAACGTCGCCCAGGCAGCAGCGGTCACCTTCTCCGCCCTCACCCGCTGAACCACCCCATCGTGGTTCCCCGTGCCCAGGGCACGGGGAACCACGATGAACACCACCGATGGGGTCAGTGGGCGAACTTGACGTTCGGAAGGATGCGGTGCATCCAATTCGGCAGCCACCACGCCTTGTTGCCGATGATGTAGAGCGTTGCCGGGACGAGCACCAACCTGATCAGGAAGGCGTCGAGCAGCACCGCGGTGCCGAGGATCAACCCCATCTCCTTCATCGGCAACGTGCCGGCGATGGCGAAGGTGTAGAACACGGCGATCATGACACCGGCGGCCGCCACGATCGGTCGACCGACATGGCTCAGCGATCCCCGCACTGCCTCGGCCGCGTCACCGGAGCGTTCGAAGTGTTCACGGGTCGAGGCCAGGAGGAACACCGTGTAGTCCATCGAGATGGCGAACACGAGGGCAAAGAAGAACAGCGGCGCCCACGAGGTGAGATAGCCCTGACTCTCGAAGCTGAGCAGCCCGGCCCCGATGCCGTTCTGGAACACCAGTGCACCGACACCGAACGCTGCGGCGACCGACAACAGGTTGAAGATCACGCCGACGAAGGCAACGATCACCGCTTGCAGAGCGATCATCAACAGGATGAAGCCGAGCACCAGGACGACGCCCATGACGAGCGGCGCTTTTGCACTGAGCGTGCTGTCGAGGTCGTAGTTCTCGGCGACCGGGCCACCGACGAGCACGCCGTCGGGCAACTCGGTCCGCAGTGTGGGAATGAGCTCCAGCGCCTCGTCCGACGAGGGGTCGTAGGCACCGACTGCCTGGATGATGCTCGCACCCTCCATGCCTGGCGACGGCGGGAACGCCATGGCGATGCCGTCGGTGGCGAGGACCTGGTCGGCAACGGCTTGCGCATCGCCGTCGGCGGGAACGATCACCTGGATGGGTCCGGGACCTCCGGGGCCGAAACCGTCGGCGATCATGTCGTAGCCCTGACGGGCCTGCTCGTCTTCGGGGAGCACGGTGATCCCGGGCATCCCGGTCTTGAGACCGAGGAGGGGAAGCGCCAGTGCGAGCAGCGCAGCGACAGCGCCGACCGCAACGATCACCTTGCGGGCCTGGATCCGGTCGGCGAGCGTCGCGAAGAACTCGCTGTGGTGATCACCCTTGCGGTACCACGGGAGGGCGAACTTGTCGATGCCGGGGCCCAGGAGTGCGGGCAGCAGGGTGAGCGCGGCGAGCAGGACGAACCCGACCGACAACATCATGCCAGCGGCCATCGAACGGAATGCCGGAATCGGCACGAGGAGGACCGCCGAGAGGCTGACCAAGACGGTGATGCCCGAGAAGAGCACGGCCTTGCCGGCGGTGTCCATTGCGATGCCGGCGGCGTGTTGCGGGTCCTCGGGGTGGGCATGCAACGCCGCTCGATAGCGGGTGACGATGAACAGGGCGTAGTCGATGCCGAGCGCGAGCGCGAACATCATGGCGAAGTTCAATGTCCAGATCGACAGGTCGGTGATCTGGGTGATGCCGAACAGCACGCCCATCGAGGCGAGCAGCCCGGCAGCGGTGAGCAGGAGCGGAAGGCCGGCAGCAGCGAGCGTGCCGAACGCCATCACCAAGATGACTGCGGTGACCGGCCACGTCAGGATCTCTGCTTTCAGCATGCCCTCGCGGTTGACCGCGTTGAAGTCGTCCCAGAATGCGGGGGAGCCCGTCAATGCGACCGAGATCTCGTCGCCGGCGACCTCGCGAGAGAGATCACCGATGTCGTCGCCGAGGCGTTCGGCGGCGCGGACGGCTTCGGTTGGGTCGACGTTGGCGCCCGCCTGGATCATGACGGTCTGGCCGTCCATCCCCGGCTGTGGCGGCATCGGTTGGCCGAAGCCCTCCTCGGTGGCGATCAGCGCGTTGACGTCGGCGATCGCCTGTTGGAACGCAGGATCGTCGATCGGGGTCGACTGGCTCTGGATCACCACGACCGCCGACTGCGATGACAGACCGCCGAACTGCTCGTCGATCACATCACGCGCGGCGAGCGACTCGCTGCCGTTGACCTCCCACATGGCCCCGGAGAGCGCATGCTCGAGGCGCGGCGCGAACACGCCCAGGCCGATCGCGAGGACCGCCCAGGTGAGGATCACCAGCTTGCGGTGCCCGTGCGCCCAGCGACCCATCCGGGCCAGCGGTGGGTGCACGACGTCGGTCTCCATGTCGTCGTGGTGAACCAACGGTTGATGCTCATGTAGTGATGAATCGGACAGTGGTGGTGGTTCGAGGTCGGTACTCATGTCGGGGCTGCTTTCTGTGTGCGGGGTGGGGTGGGGTGGAGGTGCGTGGAGGTGGCGTCGAGATCAGACGGCGAACGTGCGGGCGTCGTCAGCGACCTGCTCACGCAGGCGATCGCACACGATGGCGCACAGGGGCATCAGGCTGGGGTCGGTGACGGAGTAGTACGCAGCGGTGCCGTCGGCGCGGCGCGAGACGATGCGGGCGTCGTGCAGCACGCGAAGGTGCTTCGACACGTTGGCCTGGCTGGTGCCCAGACGCTCGACGAGTTCTCCGACGTTCTGCTCACCGTCATCGAGCAGGGTCCGGACGATCCCGAGCCGAGTCGAATCGCCGAGCACGCGGAACCGTTCGGCGACATGTTCGAGCAGTTCTGCGGGAAGCGCTTTCGGCATGGCCAGCACTCTATAACTATCGAGTGATGATTGCAACCACCAGGCGACCCGCCCCACCGTGGTTCCCGTTGCCCTGGGCACGGGGAACCACGCTGGGCGATCCTGCATCCACGACGACCGTCGGACAGACTGGACCGATGTTGGAGCACCTGGCGAACCACCACTCGACGATCGACCCCGAGCCGTTCGCCGGACCCGACCATCCGATACGACAGCGGACGCGAGCGGTCGCCGGTGGCGAGCCGTGGACGGCCGGCAACG
Source organism: Ilumatobacteraceae bacterium (assembly GCA_963848145.1). GTDB lineage: Bacteria > Actinomycetota > Acidimicrobiia > Acidimicrobiales > Ilumatobacteraceae > Sva-07. The sequence goes on along the minus strand of CAWKCN010000033.1, from coordinate 13,960 downwards.
CAACGCGGATGGCCGACCTGTTCGACTCGATGGCCGCAGAGTGGGCCACCCGGCACGTCGACGAGACCAAGGCCGCACCCGTGCTCGACGCACTCGACCGCGGTGACGTGCCGGTCGACGGCGACTGGCTGGAGCTCGGATCCGGTACCGGCGCCGGCACTCGCCTGCTGTCGGGTGTCGTGGGATCGTTCGTTGCGACCGACCTCTCCGCGGAGATGCTGCGCCATGCTCCTGGCGAGCTCGCCCCGCGCGTCCACGCCGATGCGTCGATGCTCCCCTTCCCGAACGCCTCGTTCGATGCGGTGCTGATGATCAACATGCTGCTGTTCCCCCACGAGGTCGACCGGGTGCTGCGGCCCGGCGGCGTCGTGCTGTGGGTCAACACACTCGGCGATCAGACGCCGATTCACCTTCCCGCCGACGACGTGCTGAGCGCGCTCCCCGACGACTGGAGCGGCCGTACCGCCCGCGCCGGCACGGGCTTCTGGCTGACGGCCCGACGCCGCTGAAAACGACGAATGCCCCCGGGCCGGAGCACGGGGGCATTCGAACGAGTTGTGGGTGAGTCAGTCGTCCGATTCCGCTGCGGGAGCTTCCTCACGCGGTTCGGGGGCTTCCCCGAGGCCGAGTTCGGCGAAGATCTCCGCCTTGCGATACTCGAAGTCGTCCTCCTCGACGTCACCGGCTGCGAACTTCTCGTTCAACAGGCGGAACTCCTCGAGCAGCGCATCCTCGTCGGGACCCTCTGGGGCCTCGTCATCGGAGTCCGATGACTTGCCGTGTCGTACGGCGAGCTTCTCGGCCTTGCGCTCCTTCTTGCGGAGCTCTCGTTGACGCTTCTGGTAGGACTGTGGGCTTCGAGCCAATCGGAACGCCTCCTCAGACGACTTTGACGTCGACCGCTTCGGGACCCTTGCGGCCCGCAGCGATCTCGAACTCGACGGTGTCACCGTCGTTGAGCGAACGGCGACCCGTGCCCTGGATGTTCGAGTAGTGCACGAAGACGTCGTCGCCGTCGTCGCGAGAGATGAAACCGAAGCCCTTCTCGTCATTGAAGAACTTCACTGTACCTGTGGCCATTGCGGCTCCTTGTTGAAATCGGAGCCACCGTTGACTCACGTTTACGTTGCCGAAGGCTAGTGACGATTGTCCAATTGTCCACCGCGCGGGCACGGCGCATGCCGCGCGGGGTGCGTTCCGTACCAGGTCAGCGCCGTCGCCCGGGCGTCAGGATGCGGGGGCGATTTCGATGCGACGTCGAGGGTCGAGGACCATGAACGGACGGTGACCCGTCACTGCGAGACGACCCAGAATCGCCCCGGCCATGACCGCGCCGACTGCGCCGCCGAGGGTGACGGCGACATCGGCGACCGCGACCCCGTACACGAGCCAGAGCGCCGCTTCTGCGAGCGCGATGATCCACGTCGTCGACGACACCCCCGCCAACGACGAACTCCGCATCGTCGCCACCACGGCAGGCAGGAGCTGCACCCCGTAGGACAGTCCCACCGCAACGCCGGCGAGTGTCCAGCCACCGAGCACGAGGAACGGCAACGGCACCATGCCGAGCACGAAGATCCCGAGCGCCATCGCGCCGAGGCCACCCCGGCCGACGGTGAGCAGGTAGTAGCGCGCCATCACGGCGTACAAGCACAACGACATCGCCGACACCGGCACGAGCGCCCAGACGTCGGCCGCGACTCCGTACGCCAACCACCACCCGTTGATCGCCAGACTCACACCGATCCAGGTCGCCGACACGCCCTCGACACGTCGTGTCCGCGCAATGCGTCGAGCCTGCGGGAACGCCATCGCCGACCCGATGACGGTGGCGACCACGACGATGAGGTTGAGGAGGAGGTTCATGAGCAGGTGACGTTTCGTGTGTAAGTGGCTAACTTGAATTAGTACCTTACACTACGGGATGGCCTTCCGCTCGCAGCAGTACGCTGATGTCGTGTACGTCACATCGGGACACGACACCGAGATCCGCCAGACAATCGAGGCGTTGGTCGATGTGGTCAACGCCCTCGCTGACGCTGCGGCCGACCCCCACGGCGATCCCGTCGATGTGCGAGCGTTGCTCCACGACCACCACTTCAGTCGCGCTGCAGGGGCCTCCGGCGCAGCGATCGAACGGGTCGCGGAACGCGTGGGATCGATGGTCGACACCCTGACCGCGTTGCCCGACTCGCTGCCCGAACCAACGGTGGAGTGGATCAACGCCCGGCTCCGCGACATCCACATCACGCCGTCGTTGACCGACCATGACGGCGCCGACCTGCACATCCACTGGACCCCGGCATCGGCGACGTTCGACGACCAGGTGGTCGCCGACTTCCTGATGGCGCTCGCCCAGGAGGTCTGCGATCACGGCACCAGCCGGTTCGGGATCTGTGCAGCAGCCGACTGCGACCACCTCTTCTACGACGTGACCCGCAACGGCTCCCGACGATTCTGCGCTGATCCGCGCTGCGCGAGCCGCACCCACACAGCCGACCACCGTCGGCGCCAGCGGGCGGACTGAGCGAGCGGTTCGTCGTGAGACTGCTTGCGACCTGCTCGCTCGGCGGTTCGGGGCACTGGTTGCCGCTCGCGGGCTTCCTGCGCGCCGCGATGCGGCCGGACGACGAGGTGGTGGTGGTCGCCCCTCCTGCGTTGCGCGAGATGGTCGAGCGCGACGGGTTCCGATTCGAAGCGGGCGCCGAGCCACCGGAGGACGCGATCGCCCCGATCCGCGAACGGCTGCCCACCGAGCATCCCGACGTGGCAGCAGTGCTCGGCAATCGAGTGCTGTTCGCCGAGCTCGCGGCCACGGCGATGCTCCCGCACGTCGATACAGCATGCGCCCGTTGGAACCCCGACCTCCTGGTACGCGACCCGTGCGAATACGCCGGGGCGATCGTCGCAGCGAACCGTTCGGTCCGGTCGGCCCAGGTCGGCATCTCCCAGGCGGCCGTCGAGTGGAGTTCGCTCGACATCGCGTCACCAGCGCTGGAGCACCATCGTGCGGGTCTCACCGCCGAGATCGCTGCAGCTCCCTACCTCAGCAGATTTCCCGCCCTGCTCGACCCGTCGGCCTTCCCGACGACGCGGCGCTACCGGACACACCGGTCGGTCGCAGCGGAGCCGCTGCCCGAGTGGTGGGGCGACCGCTCGACCACGTCGGCCAGGCGCAAGCGTCCTCCGCTGGTGTATCTCACGTTCGGCACCGTGCTGCCGTACCTGTCGTTCGCAGCTGATGCCTACCGTTTCGCGCTCGAAGCGCTGTCATCACTCGATGCACGGGTGCTGCTCACCGTCGGACGGAACTTCCCCCTCGACCAACTCGGGCCGCTTCCGCCGAACGCACACGTCGAACCATGGATCGAACAGCATCGCGCCCTCCGCGACGCAGCGGTCGTCGTGTGCCACGGTGGCTCCGGCACGCTGCTGGGCGCAATCGACGCAGCAGTGCCGCTGGTCGTGATGCCGTTCTTCTCCGACCAACGTTCGAACAGCGAACTCGTCGATCGTCACCGACTGGGACGGGCGGTCGTCCCGACCGCGTCGCCGGGCGATCGACGGCCGACGTTCGGCCGAGCAGATGCACGACGGCTGGCCCAGGCGGTCGAGGAACTGCTGGCCCACCCCGACCGCGCCGACGGATTCTCCACGGTCGCTGCCTCGTGGGCCGACACCCCCACACCAGCGCAACTTCTCGCCGACATGTGACGAGTGGTGTCTGACACCACTCGTCACATGAGGCGGCCGGCATCGAGGCGGAGGACCTGGTCGGCTCGGTCGAAGGCGACGGCACGATGCGACACGGCGATGACCGTCATGGCGGCATCGGCGAGATTGGTCCACAGCTGCACCTCGGTCTCGACGTCGAGCGCACTCGACAGATCGTCGAGCACCACGAGTTCGGGACGGTGCACCAAGGCTCGAGCGGTCGCGAGGCGCTGGCGTTGACCGCCGGAGAGCCGCAACCCGCGCGGGCCGATCAGGGTCGCCGCTCCGTCCGGCATCTCGGCGATGTCGTCACCGATGGCGGCCAACTCGAATGCACGCGCCAACGCATCGGCGTCTGCCGAACCGAGTGTGACGTTGTCGGCGACGCTGTCGGAGATCAGCTGTGGCACCTGCGACAGGAACGCTGCGTTCGGCGGCACGAGGAAGGCCGAACGATCGTCGATCTCCGCGCCGTTCCAGCACACCGAGCCACCGACGTCGGCGTGCCAGGCAAGCCCGAGCAGCGACCGCAGCAACGTGCTCTTGCCGGCGCCGACCGGACCCGTGATCACCACGAACTCGCCTCGGCGGATGCTGAACGACACGTCGCGCAGCACCGGGCGAGCCCCGTAGGAGACCGTGAGCCCATCGACGTCGAGTCGCTCGAGGGGGACACGGTCGGGCCGCACCACCGCCGGGCGTTCTCGTTGGTCGCGAGGGTCGATCGGCAGCGTCCGGGGCCGCACGGTGTTGGTGGCGTCGGCCGCGGCCACGAGCGCACCCATGCGTGCGAACGCCACCCCTGCCTGCTTGCGGCGAGCGAGCACCCTGCCGACCATGCGGGGCAGGAAGCTGAGCCAGCCGAGGTAGGCGGTGAACAGTGCCAGGGTCGCAAGATCGAACGCCCCTGACGCGATCGCACCCGCGCTCACGAGGAGCACGAGTCCGAGTCCGACGTCGGCTGCCCCCTGGCTGAAGGCCATGACGCCCTCGTCGAGCACGCGGTCGCGTACAGCGGTGTGCCGGCGACGATCGACGAGCACCCGCAGGCGAGCGAGCATGGGCTCAGCCGCTGCGTTGACCTTCACCGTGGTGGCCGCAGCCATGATGTCGCCGAGCAGACCGGTCACCTGTTCGGTGGCTTCACGGTCGGCGGCTCGGAACTCCTTGATGCGGGTGTCGAGCACGCGCGTCACCAACGCCACGGCGAACAGCGGGAAGATCAAGACGAGTGCTGCGGTGGCATCGGCGGCACCGAGCACGAAGCCGGCGATCACGGTGAACACCAGACCACCCGAGATGTCGACGATGCCGTCGACCAGGTTGGCGACGTCTTCGGTGTCGTCTCGGAAGTGAGTCACGGCGGAGCCGGCAGAGCCCACCGGCTGGCCGGCATGAATCCCGCCGCTCGCCATCTGCGCACTCAGCATGTTGGCGCGCAGCAACGTCTGCATGTGGAGCCACACCCGCGTCCAGATCAGTGCACCATGATGGATCGACACCATGCGCAGCGTTTCGCTGACGGCGATCGCGGCAGCCCACCAGATCGTCTCGACCGAATCACCACGTTCGAGCGCGCCGTAGCCCCGAGCGAGCAGGTAGCCGGTGATGGCCGGCATCGTGAAGAACACCACGAACAGCAACCAGCCGAGCCAGAACTCCTTCGGCCGGTGCTGCGCCACACGCCATGCCAGACTCCACACGCCGGCGACCGGCACGGGCGCTGCCGCTGCTCCGAGATCGTGGTCGTCGTCGGGGGCCACTTCCGGGTGGATCACTGCGGTCACGACGGCACCTCCGATCGCTCGGATCCATCACCTGGAACGCTCTTGCTCGGCGACACCTCGCTGTCGAGCGACATCGCGAGCAGACGCGCGAAACGGCTGTCGTCGTCGCCGACGAGATCGAGTCGGTCGCCGTGTTCGGCGATCTCACCGTGGTCGAAGACCACGATCTCGTCGACGGAGCGCAGTGTGCTGAGCCGGTGGGCGATGATCAGGGTCGTGCGGCCTCGCATCAGTTCCACCACTGCAGCTTCGAGCTGCTGCTCGGTCTGAGGATCGACACGAGCTGTTGCCTCGTCGAGCACGAGGAGATCGGGATCGCGAAGCCACACTCGGGCGAGGGCGAGGAGCTGTGCTTCACCAGCCGACAGGCCGGCACCGCCAGCGCCGAGCGAGCGGTCGATCCCGCCGTCCGCGAGCGCACCGAGGCCCACGCGCTGCAGCGCGTCGATCACGGCAGCTTCTGTCGGCTCGTCGTCGAAGAGCGTCACGTTGTCGCGCAGCGACCCGGCGAAGAGCTCGACCTCCTGGGGCACGAGCGCGACCCGCCGACGCAACTCGTCGAGCGGGATCTCGGCGATCGGGACACCACCGAGCGAGACGACACCGCCGGTCGGTTCGACGAGACGGAGCACGAGACGCGAGAACGTGGTCTTGCCGCTGCCGGTGCGTCCGACGATGCCCACCGAACGACCGGCGCCGATGCTGATGTCGACGTCGCGCAGTACCGGCCGATCGTCGCCGTAGTCGAAGGCGACCGCCTTCGCTTCGACGGCAAGCGGACCTGCCGACGGGTGGCGGGTACCGGTGTCGACGATCATCGGACGGATCGCGAGCAGCTCGGCGACGCGCACCATCGCGCCGTTGGCCTTCTGCACCGTCTCGAGTTCGTGCACGACCTCTTCGAGCGGTCGGGCGATCAGCAGCACGTACTGGAACAGCAAGAAGGCGGTGCCGAGCGTGATCGTGTTCGCTCCGACCAGGACGGCGCCGAGCACCAGTGCCAACACCCAACCAGCGGCGACAGCGCCCTGTACGAACCACCACATCACGAGAAACGCCCGCTCGCGCCGCACTGCACTGACGAGTGCCTCTTCGCTGTCCTCGACGAAACGCCAGGCGACATGGTCTGCAGCGCCATTGGCGCGCAGGTCCTCCCCCGCGGTGAGCCGCTCCTCGATGCCGCCGTAGAGACGACCGAGCGCACCCATCTCGTCGGACGACTCCGACACCGCACGATGGCGACCTCGCAGGATGACGAGCAGGGCGAGTGCGACGTAGACCGCGAGACCCAGGCCGAGGCGCCAGTCGAGCACCGACAGCACGGCGATCATGCCGGCCACCAGGAGCGCTGCACCGGCTGCCTTGGTGACGACCTGGCCGAGGAATTCCGACACCGAGGTGATGTCCCCGTCGACTCGCTGGATCAGTTCACCAGGGGTGTGGGTGCGGTGGAACTCGTGGTCGAGGCCGAGGACGTGGCGGGTCATGCTGACGCGGAGTTCGTTGGTGGTCCGCCAGGCCAACACGGTGGCGAGCCAGGCAACCACCACGGCCAGGAGTTGGCCGATCACGGCAATGGCGAGGAAGAGGGCGGCGAGCCGGGCGACCTCGGCGGTCGTCGTGCCGTCGGCGGCGGTGTCGACGATGCGACGAACCACCAACGGGCCGGTGATCGTGAGCGCTGAGGCCATGGCGACGAGCGCGCCGAGGCCGACCCAACGCCATCGGTCGGGCTGCAGCAGCGCACCGAGGGCACGCCAACGTCCGCCGGTCTCTCCGGCCTGCGTCGCCATCGGCTCAGTCTCGCCGCTCGCGCTGCTCGAAGCGCGCAAGGTTTCCGCGCCAGCTCCCTCCCCCACCCGATCTCTGTGAGGACGAACGCGATCGCACGGCGTTGTCACTCACACAGAACCCGAGCTCATGGAATGTTTGCGGCCGCAATCGACTTGTAGGTGGAGTAGCGGACTCCACCGACCAACAGCGAAAGCGACGTGATGACATGAACATCGACTTCTGGGTCGACCCTGCGTGCCCCTTCTGCTGGGCCACGGCCCGCTGGGCGGTCGACGAAGTCCAACCGCATCGCGATCTCGACATCACATGGCAACCGATCAGCCTGTTCTTCAAGAACGAGCCCGATCCCGACTCGTCGTACTACGAGCCGGTCTGGTTCACCCACCGGTTGCTGCGGGTGATGGAATCGGTTCGCAGCACCGAGGGCAACGACGCGGTGTTCGAGCTCTACTGGGAGCTGGGCGCACGCATCCACCACGACAAGGATCTCGACTTCACTGCAGCGGATGCGCTCTCGGCCGTCGGCATCGACACCGCCCACGCCGCGGCGTTCGACGACGACGCATGGGACGAGGTCATCCGCACGAAGATGGACGAGGGTCTCGAACTCGTCGGTCCCGACGTCGGGACACCGATCATCGCCATGGACGCTTCCGATGGCCGCCGCGCCGGCTACTTCGGTCCGGTGATCTCACGGATCCCGCCGACCGAGCAGTCGCTGAAGATGTGGGATGCGCTGGTGGCGATGATGGACGTCGACTCGTTCTTCGAACTCAAGCGCACCCGCACCGAAGGCCCTCAGCCCGGGGACCGACCCCTCCCCCGCTGACCCTCACGCCGGGTCAACCGGCGCACGCAGTGAGGAGGCGCTGCTTGAACGCCGCTTCGTCGACCGACCACAGCACACGGATGTTCGGGTCCGGTCGGCCGTACCGGCGGTCCGGGATCGTGCATCCGCGTGTCGGTCCGTCGAGGCCGACCACGAGCCATTCGTCGGTCGACTCGGTGATGATCGAATCGTCGAGGGCCACGGCCATGGCGACGGGATCGGGAAGGTCGAACCCGGCGAGGCCGGTGTCGAGGCAGTACTGCTCGACGTCGCCGTTGATGTCGATTGCGAACCGGCCCAGCGGCCCAACAGCTCCGAGCGCCGCCTGTTCGTCATGGTTCATCACCGCGAACAGTCGGGAGATGTTCCAGCCGATCATCGTCTTGGCGCCGTCCGCAGCGAAGACGGCTGTCGCTGCCTCGGGATCGGCCCACACGTTGTACTCGCCCAGCGCGTCGACGTTGCCGACACCGTCAGGCGACCCGGCCATCAGGTAGGTGTGGCCGAACTTGGTGAGCAGGTCGCCATCGATCTCCAGCGCAGCGGCGATGTTCGACAGTGGTCCGAGTGTCACCAGGTCGTGTTGGCCCGGTTCGTTCGCAGCGATCTCGACCAACAGGCCGACCGCATCATCGGACGTGGCAGCGCGCGACGGCTCCGGAAGTGCAGCGCCGCCCATCCCGTCCTGGCCGTGCACGAACTGGGCCGTGTCGAGCGGTCGGACGAGTGGCCGATCGCGTCCGGCGTGCAGCGGGATCTCGGCGCCGCCGCAGAGGTCGAGGGTGACGACGGCGTTGCGCACCGCCAAGTCGAGCGGCACGTTGCCCGCCACCACCGTCACCGCACGCACGTCGACGGACGGCTCGCGGACTGCGAGCACCAGTGCGATCGCATCGTCGGATGCGGTGTCGGTGTCGATCACGATGCTGCGGCGAGACATCACCGCAGTCTGGCACCCGGTGTTCAGAACAGAGCGTCCTGCCCGATGACCTCCGAGGCCGGCGCTACCGGCAGCGGAGTCGGGAGCACGGCAAGACCATCGACCACTGCGGCCACCTCGGCGTGGATCGCCCGAGCGAGCGCCGGTGACTCGAGGTTCTCGGGCTGGTGGACGAACACGTACGGCTCGCGCCCCTGGGCAATCCACTCGGCGAGCTGCGGGATCCACGCCCGCAGTCCCGCAGCAGTGCCGTCGAGGTCGTCGGAGCCGATCACTCGAACGATCGGACAGGCACCCATCGCGTCGGTGAGCACCGGAAGTCGTGGCTTGGTCCGTCGTTCGTCGACCGCAGCGTCGGAGACGGGCGGCGATGCGTACAGCGGACGGGTGTCGAGCACCACCCGCCCGACACCAGCGGTACCGAGCACCTCGTCGACGGCGCGATGGGCTGCTCCGCCGTCGAAGAAGCCCGGGTGGCGAAGTTCGACGACCCAGCCATGGAACCGCGGCAGACGGGCGACGAACGTTCGCAGCACTGCGAGCATGTCCGGCCCGAACGACGGTGGGAGCTGGACTTGTACGGGACCGACACGTTCGCCGAGTGGCTCGATCGCTTCGAGGAACTCGGCCAGCGCGGTCGGAGCAGCATCGCCGCGCAGGCGCAGTTCGTGGGTGATGTGACGTGGCAACTTGAACGCGAACCGGAAGTCGGCGGGCGCCTGCTCGGCCCACCGAGCCACCGTGCGAGCTGCCGGAACGGCGTAGAACGTCGTGTTCCCCTCGACGGCGTTGCACCACCGTGCGTACTCCGCCAACTCGCTGCCGCGGTTGCCCGCCGACAGGAACCGGCCCACCCAGGGCGGGTGCGCCCACATCGGGCATCCGACTCGCAGGACGGGTGGCGGCATCGCTCAGGTCGCCAGCCGATGCAACCAGATCGGTTCGGCGACACCCTTCACCCTGGTCGGGCCCACCGGCCGAAACGGTGCGGTGTGGCCGGAGGCGCCGAGCAACTGCACGACGTGATCGGTCACCAGGAGTTCGCCGGGTCCGGCGAGGTCGGCGACGCGGGCGGCGATGTTCACTGCGTGGCCGACGATGTCGTCACCCCGCTCGATCACGTCGCCGACGTGCATCCCCATTCGGACCGCCAATGGAAAGTCGGCAGCGCTGCGTGCCTCGGCCACCGACTCGAGGATGGTCTGCGTCGACGACAGACCGGCGTCGAGCTCGTCGAACCAGAGCATCAAGCCGTCTCCGAGCTCCTTCACGATCCGCCCGGCGCCGTCGATTGCCGCTGCCACCAAGCTCGACTGCCGATCGAGCACTTCGACCGCTGCGCGGTCGCCGTGCATGTCGGTGTAGGCGGTGAATCCGACGAGATCGGTGAAGAGGATCGCACCACATCGAGCGGCGCGCTCGGGGCCGCTCATCGGGTCGAGACGTCGACCCTGCCACTGCCGGACCGGGCGGTGACCACGCAGTCGTGTTCACCGGCGACCGAGACGGTTCCCGCTGTCGGGGTGTCGATCAGCGCACGGGTGCCCTCCGGGAGCGAGATCGAGATCCGACCGGAGACGGTCTCGGCGCCGACATCGTGGGCGCCGGCCATGGCGATGTCGACCTTGCCACTTGCACAATGCGCTCGGGCGGTGCCTGCCACGTCGCGCAACACGATCCGACCGCTGGTGGTGGTGACGTCTGCGGCGCCGCAGTGGTCGATCTCGACCTTGCCGCTTCCGCTGATGACGCGGGCCTCACCTCGCGAGGTCCCGACGACGACCCGACCGCTCTTGGTGCGGACGTCGAGCGATTCGGCGTCGTCGACCTCCACCTTGCCGGAGGTCGTGACCACGGCGACCGAACCGACCGATCCCGTGATCTGCACCCGACCGGAGGAGGTTCCGATGACCAGATCCATCCCTTCGGGTACGCGGAGGTCGACGCGTGTGCTCGTCGAGTCGATCGTTGCCGTCGACCGATCGACCACCATCGGCACACGTTCGGCGACGACCGACTGGAGATCGGCATCAGCGGTGACGTGCACCGCTGCACTCGCCGTGGTGACTCGCACCGTCGACACCGCGGTCTCTGAAGTCGGCACCATGATCGGACGGTACCCGAACCGCGCCGGCCCGTCATCGGTCACCCGTCACGCCACCCCATCCCTTCCGAAAATGAACAGATCCGGCCGCTCAGCGACCGGATCTGCGCACGTTTTCGGGTTGTCGATCGATCTGGCGACCGTCAGTCGAGGCGTTCGATGATCGTGGCGTTGGCCATGCCGCCGCCTTCACACATCACCTGCAGGCCGAAGCGGCCGCCGGTGCGCTCGAGCTCGTTGAGCAGCGTCGCCATCAACTTGGTGCCCGAGGCGCCGAGCGGGTGGCCGAGGGCGATCGCGCCGCCGTTGACGTTGACCTTGCTCATGTCGGCACCGGTCTCCTTCTGCCATGCGAGGACGACCGACGCAAAGGCTTCGTTGACCTCGAACAGGTCGATGTCCTCGATGCTCATGCCGGTCTTCTCGAGGATCTTCTTGGTCGCCGGGATCGGGCCCTTGAGCATGGTGACCGGGTCGGCGCCGGTGACGGCGAACGCGTGGAAGCGGGCACGGGGCTTCATGCCCAGCTCCTCGGCCTTCTCCTTGCTCATGATGAGCACGGCGGAGGCACCGTCGGAGATCTGCGAAGAGTTGCCGGCGGTGATCACTCCGTCTTCTTTGAAGGCCGGCTTGAGCTTGGCCAGCGTCTCGGCGGTGGTGCCCTCGCGGATGCCTTCGTCGGCGGTCATCGTCTCGGTCTGGCCGTCGATCTCGACCTCGATCGGGATGATCTCGTTCTCGAAGCGGCCCTCGTCACGGGCGACGGCGGCCCGCTGCTGGCTGGCGGCGCCGAACTCGTCGAGGTCTTCACGGGTGATGCCGTACTCGGCGGCGATCATGTCGGCACCGATGCCCTGCGGTGGCAGGCCGGTCTCGGAGTAGCGGTCGAGCTGCTCCTGCGGGAACGGGAAGCCCATGCCCTGCACGATCGAGGCGCCCATCGGGGTGCGGGTCATCACTTCGACGCCGGCGGCGACGACGACGTCGTACGCACCGGCCATCACGCCCTGTGCGGCGAAGTGCATCGACTGCTGGCTCGAGCCGCACTGGCGGTCGATCGTGGTCGACGGCACCTCTTCGGGCCAGCCGGCGGCGAGCACGGCGTTGCGGCCGATGTTGAGCGACTGCTCGCCGACCTGCATCACGCAGCCCATGATGACGTCGTCGACCATGGCCGGGTCGAGGTTGTTGCGCGTCTCGAGCGCCTTGAGCACCTCGGCCGCGAGGGCGGCGGGGTGCTGATCCTTGAGCTTGCCGTTGCGCTTGCCGCCCGGGGTACGGACTGCGTCGACGATCACTGCTTCGGTCATTGGGTTGTCTCCTGTGGTTGGGGTCGTGTGCGATGAGCGAACGCGCCACCTGGGCGGGTGTCGCTCATTGCTGGGATGGTGAGATGGGAAGCGCTGGAGCCGGAGTCTTGGCGATGGCGGTCGCCAGGTTCTGCTGGAGGCGGGTCATCACCCAGGCGAGCGCCTGGCGTTCCTCGCGGCCGAGACCCTTGCGGAGTTCGGCGCGCAGCACCTGGTCGACGTCGTTGACCTGCGCTGCGAGTTCGGTGCCGGCGTCGGTGATGGCCACGAGCCACACCCGTCGATCGTCGGGCTTCGGCCGGCGCTCGACGAGGCCCCGCGCTTGGAGCCGGTCGATCACCGAGCCGATCGCAGCACGTCCGATGCCGAGGTGATCGGCGAGATCGGTCTGGGTGGTCGCACCGAACTCGTTGACGTAGCCGAGCAACGACGCCTGGGTGAGGTTGAGGTCGAGACACGCAAGCCGGGTGTCGAACGCGACACGCACGAGCCGTGCCGTTGCCATCAACGTGGACTCCACACGGAGCCACGGCGGCGAGTCGAGTTCGTGGGTGGTGAGGTTGCTCATGGGAGTTCACGTCGACACGTGTGGACACATACTGTACGTTGCCATACAGTATTGCAACTGCAGATTGCCGAGATCGTCTCGCCACCACCCTCCTGGAGGACATCAACATGACCGACACCGCCACCGACACCGGGTTGAGCGCCGCCGAGGCCGCCGAGTTCCGCCAGAAGTGCGTCGACTTCATGGAGCAGTTCGCTCCCGGCCAGAACCCGACGCTCGACGACCAGAAGGCGTTCCTCGCAGCGGCGTCCGAGGCCGGCCTCGCCGGTCTGCCCGTGCCCTCGGAGTACGGCGGCGGCGGCAAGACCCTCGCCCACGAGAAGATCTGGCGTGAGGTCAAGGGCAACTACCCGATGCCCGACAGCGAGTTCATCATCAGCCACGGCATGTGCATGCCGATGCTCGCCGAGTACGGCACCCCGGAGCAGAAGGAACGCTTCCTCGCCGACGACATCTCCGGCAAGACCATGTGGTGCCAGATGTTCTCCGAGCCGGGCGCCGGCTCCGACGTCGCCAGCCTGCAGACCAAGGCCGAACTCGACGGCGACGAATGGGTACTCAACGGCCAGAAGGTGTGGACCACGCTCGCCCACAAGAGCGACTACGGCTTGGTCGTCGCCCGCACCGACCCCGACCAGGTGAAGCACGCCGGCATCTCGATGTTCATCCTCGACATGCGCGGCCAGGGCGTCGAGATCCGCCCGATTCACCAGATCGACGGCGGCTCGCACTTCAACGAGGTGTTCATGAGCGACGCCCGCATCCCGAAGGACTGGCTGGTGGGCGACCTCAACAACGGTTGGAACCTGGCCACCGCCATGCTGATGTACGAGCGCGTGGCGATCGGCGGTGCCGGCGCCGGCAAGATCAACCAGCCGAACTTCGAGATGCTCCGCAAGGCCGCCGAGTCGACC
>CAWKCN010000032.1:0-35312 GCA_963848145.1 Ilumatobacteraceae bacterium | reverse complement strand
GGCACCATCATCTGACCGCCGTTGGCGACCGTGCCGGCCACCATCGCCATGTGCAGGGGCACCATCTGGACTTCGCTCTGCCCGAAACCACGGATCGCCAGCAGCGGGAGTTCCTGGGCGAGGTTGTCGGTGTTGCCGAACGTGCTCGCAGCGGGCCGTGGGAGATCGATCGGGAGTGGTTCACCGATCCCCCAGGCCTCGGTTCCCGCCACCATCGCTTCGGGGCCGAGCAGCGTGGCGAGCTTCGCAAACGGGATGTTGCAGCTTCGGGCGAACACGGTGGCGAGGTCGCCGCCGCACAGGCTGCCGTTGTAGTTCTGGATCGGGTCGTTGGTCTGCGGTGGCACCCACTCGCGTTCGTCGGGGAACGCGGTGTCCAGCGATGCGATGCCGCTCTCGAGCGCGATGCCGGTGGTGATCACCTTGAACGTCGAGCCGGGCATGTACCGCTCCTGGTAGGCCTGCGCGAGCAGCGGGCTGCCCGGTGCGTTCTGGAGGTCGGTGATCGCCTGCTGTGCCACGTCGAAGTCGGCGTTGACGAACGTGTTCGGATCGAACGTCGGGTTGCTGTACATCGCCCGGATCGCACCGGTGTCGGGTTCGATCACGGTGATCGAACCGGTGCGGCCACCGAGCAGGAACTTGGCGGCTTCCTGCGCGTCGTGGCGAACGGCGAGTTCGACGGTGCCGGTCGAACCGGTCCCGCCGGTCAGTAGATCGCCGAGCCCGCGGATCTGCTGCTCGGTGGTCGACCCCGTGAGGACGTCGCCGTACATCCGCTCGACCTGGGTCGACCCGAACGCGAACGTGAAGTAGCCGGTGATGTCGGCGAGCAGGTCGCCGGTTGGATACTCGCGCCGATAGTCGTAGGGCTCGCCGGGCGCCGTCGGAAACGACACCGCAGCGACGATGCCATCGCTGGTGACGATCGGACCGCGTGGCTTGTTGAACTCGCGGAGTACCTGGCGGGTGTTGTCGAAGCGTGCATCGAGCTCTGGCTTGCGACCGACCTGCCAGTAGTTCAGGGCTACGAACAGCACCACGTAGCAGGCCATCAGGCCGAGCGCGAGCTGACGGATCTGGCGGTTCACGCCGCGGCCTGATGCTGTTCGCGGCGCAGGCGCCGACCGAGCCGCCACGCCTGCCAGCGTTCGGTCGGGGTGGGATCGTCCGGAAGCTCGCCGAGGCGGCGGGCCGACGAATCCGACAGGCGGATCAGCAGCGCCAGCAGCACATAGTTGGCAACGAGCGACGAGCCGCCGTAGCTGACGAACGGCAAGGTGATACCGGTGAGCGGCACCACTTTGATCACTCCACCGATGATGATGAATCCCTGGATGCCCACGATGGTGGTGAGTCCGACTGCGAGCAGCTTCTCGAAGGTGCGGTCGGTGCGCAGGGCGATGCGCAGTCCGGCACCGACGATCAGCACGAACGCCATCAGCACCGCTGAAGCGCCGATCAGCCCCCATTCCTCGCCGATCGCCGAGAAGATGAAGTCGTTCTGGGCTTCGGGCACCTGGCCCGGGTTGCCCCGCCCGAGCCCCGTTCCGGTCAGGCCTCCGTCGGCGAGCCCGTAGAGCGACTGGAGGATCTGATAGCCCCGGTCGAGTGGGTCCGCCCACGGGTCGAGCCAGATGTCGACACGTGTCTGGACGTGGCTGAACTGTGTCCACGAGAAGTACGCGGCGCCGGCGAACATCACCGCCCCCACCAGCAGGTAACCGACACGTTCGGTGGCCACCCACATCATCACCACGAACAAGGTGAAGAACAGCAGCGACGAGCCGAGGTCGCGTTGGAACACCATCACGACGACCGCGAAACCCCACGCCATCACGATCGGAGCGATGTAGCGCGGCTCGGGAAGACGCAGCGGGCCGACTTTCCAGGTCGATGCCGCGATCAGCTCTCGCCGCTCGGCGAGGTAGGAGGCGAAGAAGATCGCCAGGAACACCTTGGCGAACTCGCCCGGCTGGAAGTTGACCGGTCCGAGGCTCACCCAGATTCGTGCCCCGTTGATGTTGACGCCGAGCCCTGGCACCAGTGGCAGCAGCAGCAGGAACGCGCCGCCGAAGAAGAACAGCCAGCTGTAGCGGGCGAGGTCGCTCGCCCGCTGCACGACGAGCAGCGTCACCACGAACGCAACGATCGCGACGAGGCTCCACGTGGCCTGCAGGCCGGCGAGTTCGTCGTCGAGGCGGGCGATCATCACGAAGCCGATGCCGTGCAACAGCGCCGCCAGCGGGAGCAGGGTGCCGTCTGCGCCCCGTGCCACGAGCCGCACCACGACGTGGGCGCACAGCAGCATGCCGAGCAGGATCGCGACGAAGAAGACGATGCCCGGCGGGATCTCGGCGTTCGTGCCGAGGGCGGTCACGGTGTACGCGGCGCCGGTGATCAGCGCCGCCATCACCAGCAGCGTCAACTCGGTCGTTCGTCGGCTGCGAGCGAGTGGCGAGTCGGGCCGCTCGACGATGTCGCCCTGCTCGACGTGCCACGTGGGCGCAGCGGTGTCGGTCACGGGCCGCTGGTGGTGGTCACACCGCCCGGCGCACCTGCTCCGGCAGTCGTCGTGTCCGGGGCGGTCGTGGTCGTCGGCGCAGGCGTGGTGGTCGTCGTGGTCGTCGTGGTGGTCGTCGTCGTTCCGCTGTTGATGAACTCGAACGCCTCGTCGAAGCTGTCGAAGGTCGGCTCGCTGTCGATCTCCTCGGCGACGTCGGGATCGAACTGCTCGCGGGCGGGGCCGGCAGCGTTCTCGGGGTCGGCTCGATCCAGAGCACCCCTCCCGGGACGCCCCTGGTAGATGATCGCCTGATCGTCGTCGTCGAAGGCGACGAACCAGCCGCTGCGCGCCCACGCCGAGAACACCACGAACGCGATCACGATGGCGGCGGCAACAGCGAAGCCCAGCACCAGCCGGCTGACCGTACGCCGTCGGTTCGGGCGCGTCGGTTCGTCCGTTTCCGGTGCCTCGGCGCCGACCTCGGCCGCGGTGGGGTCAGGGTCGAGTTCGAGCGTTCCCGCCGGGGTCGGGTCGGTGCCCGCCTCGGCCCACACCGGAACCATGTCGAGCTCCTGGGTGGGATCGGGCGGGTCGTCGCCTTCGAGGACGTCGACGACCACCACGGTGATGTTGTCGCGTCCCCCTGCCTCATTGGCCTTCTCGACGAGGCGATCGGCGGCAACTTGGGGATCGGTTTCGATCGTCAGTGTGGATGCGATGTCGACATCGTCGACTTCGTCGACGAGACCGTCGCTGCACAACAGGAAACGGTCGCCGCGGATCAGTGGCAACGTCCACCAGTCGACTCGAACCTCGGGCTCGATGCCGAGTGCTCGAGTGATGATGTTGCGGCGGGGATGATCGCGGGCCTCGTCCTCGGTGATGTGGCCGGTGGCGACGAGTTCCTGCACGTAGCTGTGGTCGACGGTGACACGCCGGAGTCGGCCGTGACGGAACAGGTAGGTGCGTGAGTCACCGACGTTGGCGAGCACGAGCGCTTCGCTCGGTTCGGCCGGAACGACCGGTGTGACGTCGCCGGCATCGAAGTCGTCGATGTTCGGTTCCGCACGTCCGGCGTGGGCATCGGCGATGACGGCGATCGTGGTGACGGTGGTACCCATGCCCTGCTGGCCGGGAGTGGCGATCGCTGCGCGGAAGATGTCGCCGTTGGCAACCCTGATCGCCTCGACGACGTCGGGGGCGGCCGGCGGTTGCTCTCCCTCGAGCAGTTCACCGATCCGTTCGATCGCGATTTGGCTGGCGACCTCGCCCGCTTCGTGGCCCCCCATCCCGTCAGCGACGACGAACAACCGGTCGGTGACCAGCAGGTTGTCCTCGTTCTCCGGTCGGATCTGGCCGGTGTCGGTGGAGGACCCGACGCGCAGTTCTGCCATCAGACGGCCTCCGCCACGATTGGTGTTCGATCGATCACTGGGCCTCGATCACGGTCGTGCCGGCCTGCACCCGGTCGCCGGGATGGAGCAGCTTGCTGCCGGTGAGCTTCGAACCATTGTGGAACGTGCCGTTGGTCGACCCGAGGTCTTCCACCATCGGTTGACCCTCGTAGTCGTAGAAGCGGACATGGCGCTGGGAGATGTAGGCGTCGTCGTCGATCACGATCGCACAGGCCGGGTCGCGTCCCAGCACGATGTCGCCGCCGAGGGCGACGGTGATGCCGCGCCGCGAGCGGGGCTCGAGCATCACGAGGCGGGCGGCCCGGCCACGCTGCTTCTTCGACCGACGCGACGGTGGTGCTGCCGGCGGGCTCGCCTCGGCGGCGGGGGCCGGGCGGTTCATCGGGGTGGTCTGGCCGGCCGGTGGTGGGCCCACCGCTTGGCGAGCGGCGCCGACCATCGGTCGCCGGCTCGGTGTGCGCACCTCGCTCCAAACGGCCCACAGCACGCGGGCGAAGAAGAGGTAGAGCAGTCCGAGAAGGACGAACTTCAAGATGGTGAGGACTTGGTCGGTCATGGCTGGGAGCTGACGCCCCGGTCGATCAGGACGCCTCGAACCGGACGTGGGTGGAGCCGAAGCTGATGATGTCTCCATCGCGCAGGGCGTGGTCGCCGGCGATCTTGACGCCGTTGACCATCGTGCCGTTGGTGGATCCGAGGTCGGTCACGACGAAACCGGACGCACCGGCACGTACTTCGGCGTGGTTGCGGCTGATGTTGCTGTCGTCGATCGAGATCGTGCACTCGGGCAGCCGGCCGACGGTGACCTTGCCGGCGCCGAGATCGACGCGATTGCCCGACGGAAGCACCAGCGAACCCATCCCCGGGCCGGTGGCGGCCTGTTTCAGTTGGCTGACGATGCCGAACCGGCCGCTGCGGAGGCTGTTGTCGACGGCGAGTTGCACGGTGACGGGGCCCATGAAGTGGTACCCCTCTTCACGTGCGTACTCCCGTGCGGCTTCGGCCAGTTCGGCGACGAGCGCACCTTCGATGTCGTTGAAGCTGGCATGGTCGATGGCGCTCAGCACCACCGTGAAGTCGTTCGGGACGATGCGTCGACCCTTGACATCGACCGAGCGTTGATCGTCCATCTCACGCACGAGACGACGACCGAGTTCGATGGGGCGTATCGAGCCCTTGGAGCGGCGAAAGAACACGCCATCGACCATACGCTCCAAACGGTGCTCCAGTGACTGCAATCCCATAGGTGGGTCGCCAGACTACTGCGCCCACCAGGTCTCTCACCGTCGCTGGAGCCCTCCCGACCACGCTGTCTCCACCCACCCCTTCATCCACCCGAGCACCCACCCCTTTCATCTGTTCGCTCACCCGACCACCCAGACCCTCTGAGCGATGAGCGAACCGCCGCACAGTTGGTGTGTGCGCTCATCGTTCCCGGCGCCGACAACGCGCGTGCCAAGCGTGGCTCTGAGCGCTAACGTTCGTGCTCCACTTGCGCGAGTGGCGGAATGGCAGACGCGCCAGCTTCAGGTGCTGGTGTCCGAAAGGGCGTGGGGGTTCAAGTCCCCCCTCGCGCACAACACGAACGGTCGCATCCGGTGTGGGTGCGGGCCGCCGGAAGTCGCCTCGGTAGAGTCGACCCGGTGGAGTCGATGACCGATTCGTCGGCAGGCCCGAGCCTGGCCGACCAGTTCCCCCCGACCACGATCGAGCAGTGGCGCGCCGCCGTCGACAAGGTGCTCGGCCGAGGCGGCAAGGATCTCACGCCCGAGCAGCTCGCCGAGCGTTTCGAGCGCGACCTCGTGACGCACACCGTCGACGGGCTGGTGATCCAACCGCTCTACACCGACCGTGGTGATGCCCCCGAACCCGGCCTGCCCGGTGCTGCCCCGTTCACCCGCGGCACCACGCCACTCGCGCACCGCAGCTACGGCTGGGACGTGCGCCAGCGCGTGCTGGCCACCGGCGACACCGCCGAGGTCGCACGGCGCGTGCTCGACGAACTCGAACGCGGCGCCACGTCGGTACTGCTCGACGTGGCCGACGTGGCTGTCGACGCCGACTACCTCGACGCCGCACTGGACGGGGTGCTGCTCGATCTCGCCCCCGTGGTGCTGTGCAACGCCACCGACGAACGCGCCGCTGCCACGGCGATGCTCGACCTGCTCGCACGTCGTGGCATCTCGTCCGACGACGCAGCCACCTCGCTCGGACTCGACCCGCTCGGTCGTTGGGCGAGCACGGCGACGGGAGACATCGCTGCCGACCTCTCGGAGACAGCCGCCATTGCGCACCGCTGCGTCAGCGACTTCCCGAAGGTCCGCTCGATCGTCGTCGACGCCACCGTCGTGCACGAAGCCGGCGGCGGCGACGTCGACGAACTCGCCTACGCAGCGTCGTCGGGTCTGCAGTGTGTGCGAACACTCACCGAAGCGGGTCTGTCGGTCGACGACGCGTTCAACCAGATCGAGTTCAGGTTCGCTGCCACCCCCGACCAGTTCCTCACCATCGCCAAACTTCGGGCGGCCAGGCGGGTCTGGCAGCGCATTGCGTCGGTGTCGGGTGCGAGTGACGAAGCGCAGAGTCAACGGCAACACGCTGTCTCCTCGGCGGCCGCAGCATCGTGCTACGACGTGTCGGTCAACCTGCTGCGCGGCACCGTCGAGTGCTTCGGCGCCGGTGTCGGCGGCGCGGACGCCGTCACGATCCTGCCGCACGACGAACTGCTCGTGACCGGTGGCAGCGAGCTCGGCAGGCGGATGTGCCGAAACACCCAGCTGGTGCTGATCGAGGAGAGCAACCTCGCCAAGGTGATCGACATGGCCGGTGGCTCCTGGTACGTCGAGCAGCTGACCGATCAGTTGGCGAACGCCGCCTGGGACTCGATGCAGGACCTCGAGCGTGCAGGTGGGCTCGTCGCCGCCGTCGAGCGGGGCGTGCTGCAGACACGAGTCGAGGCAACCCGCGCCCGCCGCGACGAGGCCGTCGCCACCCGGAAGATGCCGATGACCGGCGTGAGCGAGTTCCCCAACATCGCCGACCACGTCGCACCCGAGTCGGCCGCGGCACCGACGGCGCCCGCCGCCGATCCGTCGAACGCACCCTTCGCTCCGCTGCAGCGGCACCGCTACGCCGATCCGATCGAGCACCAGCGCCGGCGCGCCGACCGACTCGCGGATTCCTCCGACCGCCCGACAGGTGTTCCTCGCCGCTGTCGGATCGACCGCCTCCAACGCGGCACGCGTGGCGTTCGCGAGGAACCTGTTCGAAGCCGGCGGAATCGAGGCGGTCGTCGGCGACAGCTCCGACGACCCGACAGCAATCCGTCAGGCGTTCGAAGCGAGCGGCGCCGCACTGGTGTGCATCTGCGCGAGCGACCCGGTCTACGCCGACCACGCCGTCGCCGTCACCGCTGCACTCGCTGCTGCTTCACCCGCCCGTATCTACCTCGCAGGCAGACCGCGCGGGATGGGCGACGAACTCGCCGATGCCGGCGTCGACGAACAGGTCGCGGCCGGTGGCGACATCGTCACCACACTACGAACCGCACTCGACACGATCGGAGCGCCGTCATGACCGCCACGGACAACCCAGGCGCCACCATCCCGGACTTCATCGACGTCGATCTCGGCGACGGCGCACCCGCCTCGACGTTCGACGACTGGGCCACCGCAGCGCGCAAATCGGCCTCCGACAGCGACGATCTCACCTGGGAGACCCCCGAAGGCATCGGTGTCCACGCGCTCTACGCCGAACCCGACGTCGACAGCATCGACTTCCTCGAGACCCACCCCGGCCTGCCACCGTTCGTGCGCGGCCCGTACCCGACGATGTATGTCAACCAACCGTGGACGGTGCGTCAATACGCCGGGTTCTCCACCGCTGCGGAGTCGAACGCGTTCTACCGTCGCAACCTCGCCGCCGGCCAGAAGGGCCTGTCGGTGGCGTTCGATCTCGCCACCCACCGCGGCTACGACAGCGACCACCCCCGTGTTGCCGGCGACGTCGGCATGGCCGGTGTGGCGATCGATTCGATCCTCGACATGCGCCAGTTGTTCGACGGCATCCCGCTCGACGAGATGAGCGTGTCGATGACGATGAACGGTGCGGTGCTGCCGGTGTTGGCGCTCTACATCGTCGCGGCCGAAGAACAAGGTGTGCCGGCGTCGAAACTCGCCGGAACGATCCAGAACGACATCCTCAAGGAGTTCATGGTTCGCAACACCTACATCTATCCGCCGAAGGCATCGATGATGATCATCTCCGACATCTTTGCGTTCACGTCGACGGAGATGCCGAAGTACAACTCGATCTCGATCTCCGGCTACCACATGCAAGAGGCTGGAGCGACCGCCGATCTCGAGCTCGCCTACACCCTCGCCGACGGCGTCGAGTACCTACGCGCCGGCCTCGAGAGCGGCCTCGAGGTCGACGCCTTCGCCCCGCGGCTGTCGTTCTTCTGGGCGATCGGCATGAACTTCGCGATGGAGGTCGCGAAGCTCCGTGCCGCCCGCCTGCTGTGGGCGAAGCTGGTCAAACAGTTCGACCCGTCGAGCCCCAAGTCGTTGTCGTTGCGTACCCATTCGCAGACCTCGGGTTGGTCGCTGACCGCCCAGGACGTCTACAACAACGTGATCCGGACGTGCGTCGAAGCGATGGCGGCGACCCAGGGCCACACCCAGTCGCTGCACACCAACGCCCTCGACGAGGCGCTCGCGCTGCCGACCGACTTCAGTGCACGGATCGCCCGCAACACCCAGCTGTTCCTGCAGCAGGAGTCGGGCACCACCCGGGTCATCGACCCATGGGCCGGCTCGTACTACATCGAACGGCTCACCAACGACCTCGCAGCACGCGCCTGGGAGCACATCTCCGAGGTCGAGCAGGCCGGCGGCATGACAGCCGCCATCGAGGCCGGTATCCCCAAGATGCGCATCGAAGAGGCGGCGGCGCGCACGCAGGCCCGCATCGACTCGGGTCGCCAGCCCGTGATCGGCGTCAACAAGTACCGCCTCGACGTCCCCGAGAACATCGACGTGCTGAAGGTCGAGAACAGTGCGGTCCGCGCCGAACAGATCGCCAAGCTCGAACAGCTGCGCGCCGAACGCGACACCGCCGCGTGCGAGGCATCGCTCGCAAGCCTCACCGCAGCTGCCCACGCCGGCCTCGACGGCTCCCGCGGGCGGGGTCTCGACGAGAACTTGCTGAAGTTGTCGGTCGACGCCGCACGCAACGGCGCGACCGTCGGAGAGATCAGCGATGCGCTCGAAGCAGCGTTCGGACGCCACACCGCGGCGATCCGTACGATCAGTGGCGTGTACCGCAGTGAGTTGGGCGAAACCGGAATGCAGCGTGTGCGCGACCTGACGTCGGCGTTCGCCGAGCGACACGGACGCCGCCCGCGCATCCTCGTCGCGAAGATGGGCCAGGACGGCCACGACCGCGGTCAGAAGGTGATCGCCACCGCGTTTGCCGACCTCGGCTTCGACGTCGACGTCGGTCCGCTGTTCCAGACGCCCGCCGAAGTGGCGCTGCAAGCTGTCGAGGCCGACGTGCACATCGTCGGTGCATCGTCGCTGGCGGCCGGTCACCTCACGCTGGTACCGCAGTTGCGTGACGAGCTGGCGGCGAACGGTCGCGACGACATCATGATCGTCGCCGGCGGCGTGATCCCGCCGCAGGACTTCGACGAGCTCCTCGCTGCGGGGGCCTCGGCGATCTTCCCGCCCGGCACCGTGATCGCCGACGCTGCGGTGCAACTCCTCGAAGAACTCGAACGTCGCCTCGGGGACTCCTGACGGCGATGGCCACCCCGGCGAGCCGGCAGCGGGTCGACCTCGATGCGCTCGTGGACGGTGTGCTCGCCGGCGAGCGCGCCCTGATTGCGAAGGCGATCACTCTCGTCGAATCGACTCGTGCCGATCATCAGGACACCGCCCAGGAACTGCTGGTGCGACTCACCCCGCATGCCGGTTCGGCACAACGGGTCGGGATCAGCGGGGTGCCCGGGGTGGGCAAGTCGACGTTCATCGACGCGTTCGGCACGATGCTGATCGGCGACGGCCATCGGGTGGCGGTGCTCGCGGTCGATCCCTCCTCGACCGTGTCCGGTGGCAGCATCCTCGGCGACAAGACGCGGATGGCGCGCCTCGCCTACGAACCCGACGCCTACATCCGACCCTCGCCCACATCCGGCACGCTCGGCGGCGTTGCCCGGGCGACCCGCGAGGCGATCGTGGTGGTCGAGGCCGCCGGATTCGACGTCGTGCTCGTCGAGACCGTCGGCGTCGGCCAGTCGGAGACAGCGGTGGCCGACATGGTCGACTGCTTCCTCGTGCTGCTGCTCGCCCGCAGCGGCGACTCGCTCCAGGGCATCAAGAAGGGCGTGCTCGAGCTCGCCGACATCGTTGCGATCAACAAGGCCGACGGCAGCCACGTGATCGAAGCCCAGGCTGCGGCCCGCGAACTCGCTGATGCGCTCCACCTGCTCCAGCCGCTCAACGCCGACTGGTCACCGCCCGTGCTCACCTGCAGCGCCATCGAGGATCGAGGTCTCGCAGAGATCTGGCAGCAGATCGCCTCGCATCGCAACACGCTCGAGCGCACCGGCGCGCTCGACGCCAAGCGCAACGACCAGCAGGTGCGATGGATGTGGACCGCAGTCGAGGAGCGTCTGGTCGGCCACCTGCGGTCGCACCCTTCGGTGCAGGCGCTCACCCCGACGCTCGTCGACGCCCTCCGCTCGGGAACAACAACACCGACGAGCGCTGCCACGGCGTTGCTCGCGGCCTATGAATCAGCGACGCTCCCGCCGTCGTAGACCGAGCAGCGCAATCCGTCACGTGCCCTCCGGCGTCATCGCCCACCGGGCAAGAAACGCATGGGCGGTGGCCGAGTCGTAGTCGACGATCAGGCGAGCGAAGGCGCTGGTGCCGTCGGCGTCCATCTCCTCGGTGAGTTCGCACACGACCCGCCCGGTGCGTCGATCGGTCACCACGGCGGTCGAGCCTCCGGGGTGCTGTGCCCCCGAGCCCTGCGCCGCGACGGTCGGGAACCACCGCCCGACCTATCTGGATCTGGTGAGTCGGTACGTTGCGAGCGCGGCGGCGACCACGAGCAACGCCAACGTGGTGACCATGCCGACGGTGGTGACCGCGTGCGGCACGGTGCTGTCGGCGCCAGGGTTCCTGTCGGCGATGCCCACCGGGTTCGAGCCGATCTCGCCGAGCGACGTGATCCAGAGCCACAGGGGAACGCTCACGCCCCCGGCGGCCAGACCGACCCCGTAGCTCCGCACGATCAACATGCCGACCACGCCCGCCAGTGCGATGAGGCCGACCTGGCCGAGGCGGCCGGCGAAGAATGCTGCGGGGAGGTCTCGGTTGGGGTCGACGGAACGGAAGTTGTCGGCGAACACAGCGTCGTTGACCGGGACGAGTGGGCCGAACGCCAGCACGACCATGGCAACTGCGGTGATCGCAGCGATGAGCGGGTTGAGCGCCGGTCGGCCCCCACTGCCGATCGATCGGAGTGAGGCGAGGAACACGATGACGCCGATGATCCCGATCCCGACGATCAGCCAGAACCCCAGGTCGCGTGTGACTCTCAATGTGAACTGCACCGACGACGTGCGCGTGATCGATTCGGCGACGGCGATCGGGAACTCGGCGAGGCCGATCGACAGTCCGGCCCAGCCGGCGACCGCCAGGCCCGCCCCGCCCGCCAGCCCGGCGCCCCATCGGAGCCCGAAGCACGTGAGCAGCCCGCCGACCACCATCAGCGCCGTGCCGATGAAGCCCGCGACCGCGAGGTTCGAGCCGAGGTCGTCCAACGTCTGTGGGCCGGTGGCGATCCCAGGGGTGGGACGCGTGGTTCGGAGGTCGATCACATCGGCAACGATCGCCATCAGCATCGCGGCGGCGCCGAAGATCGCCAGCAGGAACACGACCCGTATCTGGAATGGTTCACGCGGGGGCGGGTAGTCGGTGAGGTCGTCGTGGCCGTCGAAGACAGCGGGCATCTCGGCGGTCACCGGAGGTGCGAACACCTCCTCGGCGGTCGGTGGCGCGAGCTCGTCGATCGGTTCGGTCACGGCGGGGGGCTCGGCGACGTCGATCGGTTCGGTCACGGCGGCGGGTTCGGCGACGTCGATGGGCGGTTCGGCGTCGACGTCGGCGGCGGGGTTCGGCGACGTCGATCGGTTCGGTCGCCTCAGCGTCCACCGACAGGTCGGCTCCACACTCGTGGCAGAACTTCTGGTGCTCCGAGACCTCGATCCCGCAGCGAGGACACCGCATGCCACGACTGTAGGAGATGGTGCACCCATCGCCGCGTCGATCCGCAACACTGTCGGCGTGGCCGGTCGATTCGCTCCCTCCCCGACCGGTGACCTCCACGTCGGCAACCTGCGGACCGCTGCCATTGCCTGGCTGTCTGCCCGATCGCGCGGTGACGAGTTCATCGTCCGGATGGAAGACCTCGACCGGAACCAGGCCAACCCCGTGATCGAGCAGTCGCAACTCGATGACCTCGCCGCTCTCGGGATCGACTGGGACGGTGTCGTCGTCCGCCAGAGCGAACGCTTCGCCCGCTACGACGCTGCGATCGACGAGCTCGCAGCCCGCGGTCTCGTCTACGAGTGCTACTGCACCCGCCGCGAGATCCGCGACGAGATCGAATCTGCCTCACAGGCACCGCATGGCGCCCCTGGCTCGTATCCGGGCACGTGCCGAGACCTCACCGCCCTCGAACGCTCGAACAGGCGCCGCGACGGACGGCGCCCGGCACTGCGGTTGCGCACCGACGGGCGCGAGGTGACCGTCGACGACGTGGTCCACGGTCGGTACTCGGGGCTCGTCGACGACGTCGTACTACGACGAAACGACGGGGTCCCTGCGTACAACCTCGCCGTCGTGGTCGACGACGCTGCGCAAGGTGTCACCGAGGTGGTACGAGGCGACGACCTGCTGTCGTCCACTCCCCGGCAGATCCATCTGCAGCGCCTGCTCGGCTGTCCGCAGCCGAGGTACCTGCACGTGCCGTTGGTGGTCGACGCCAACGGTGACCGCCTCGCGAAGCGACGTGGCGAGCCGATCACGATGGCCGACCTCGCAGCGAGGGTCGGGGTCGGTCCCGACGAGATCGTCGCCTGGATCGCAGCGTCACTCGGTCTCGGAGCGCACCCATCGGTCACGCTGCGTGACCTCGTCGATCGCTTCGATCCGACCGCGGTCGCCTCGGAACCCTGCCCAGCGCCGCCATTCGCCACGAATTGAACTCGGAATCGGACCTCCGAGCAGCGAGCCGCCGGAACTTGAGCACGTGCCGACACCCTTCGGCCGATCGCCGTTAGGCTCACTGACCGTGGTGGAACAAGAACGCAAGCGCGCGAAGATCGGCACACTGGTGGTGTTCGGGCTCGTCGCCATCGCGGGCTGCTCCACCGCGGTCACCAGTGGTACCGGCGCCGACGGGGCCGGAGCTGCCGAGCCTGCGTCGGTCGTCAACGCTGTCAGCGCCGACGCCAACGGTGGCGATGCCACCACCGACGACACCGTCACCGCCACGAGCGAGGCTTCTGCCACGACGACCACCGCGCCGCCCACCACCGAGGCGCCCACCACGACGGCGGCACCGACGACCACCGCTGCGCCGACGACCACGGCAGCGCCGACGACCACTGTCCCGGCCAACATCGTCCCGGTCGAGGTGCTCGACCCGCCGCTGCAGGCGGTCGGCACCAACAGCGGCCAGGAGACCAATCGCATCCAGCTCCGGTTGTTCGAGCTCGGCTTCTGGATCAGCGCTGCCGACGGTCAGTACGGCCTCACCACGCGTCAAGCGGTGATGGCGTTCGAGAAGTACATGGGCTTCGAAGCCGACGGTCGCGTCGACCAGCGCACCGCTGATGCGCTGACCAACATGACGTTGCGCCCGATCGCGCGTGCGAACTCGGGAACCCTGGTCGAGGTCGACAAGGCCAAGCAGGTGCTCTTCTTCGTCATCGACGGCAAGACCGAGTGGATCCTGAACACCTCGACCGGAAACGGGGAGGCCTACACCGAGGCCGATCAGAACACACCTGGCGAGGTCATCTCCGGCGTGTCGCTCACACCGAGCGGGCTGCACAACGTCAACCGTGAACGCCCCGACGGATGGTGGGAAGGCGATCTCGGTCAGATCTATCGCCCCAAGTACTTCGTCGGTGGTGTTGCCGTGCACGGGTCGAACAGCATTCCGAACTACCCGGCGTCGCACGGGTGCGTTCGTGTGAGCGTGCCGGCGATGGACTGGGTCTGGGACAGCGGCGTCATGCCGATGCGCACCCCGGTCTGGGTCCACGACGGCGCCTGAGCCGCTTCCGGTTCTCGTTCACCGGTCTGGAAGACTGACCGGCCATGCTTCCTGCTCTCGGAGTCATCCGGCCGTGGGCCGATCCGCAACTCGTCGAGATCGACCGTCTCCCGATGCGGCCGCCGACCCGAGCCGCCGACACGATCGAGCACGCGAGGAGCGACCGGCCCTCGCGCTGGCGTCGAGCGCTCGACGGTCGCTGGCAGTTCCGCTTGTTCGATCATCCCGACCGGGTGCCTGCCACGGCAGTGAGCAAGCCTGCCGTCGGCGCCTCGTGGACCACGGTGGCGGTACCGGGCAATTGGACACTGCAGGATGTCGGCGACCTGCCCCAGTACACCAACGTGCAGATGCCGTTTGCCGGCCCACCGCCGCGATTGCCCGACCGCAACCCGACCGGGGTGTACCGCCGCACGATGCGGATCCCGAGCGGCTGGCTCGACCGCCAAGTCGTGCTGCACGTCGGCGGAGCGGAGAGCGTCCATGCCATCTATGTCAACGGTGAGTTCGCCGGCTACGGCACCGACAGTCGCCTCGCGAGCGAGTACGACGTCACTGCGCACGTGCACGCCGGGGTCAACGACATCGCGATCGTGGTCGTTCGCTGGAGCGCTCAGAGCTATGTCGAAGACCAGGACCAGTGGTGGATGGCCGGCCTGCACCGCGAGGTGTACGTCGAGGCACGGGCTGCAGTCCATGTTGCGTCCCTCGTCTGCGATGCCGGGCTCGATGCGACCACCGGAACGCTCAACGCCACCGCAACGCTCGGGGGGCTGGGGCCACCCGAGACCGGTTGGCAAGTCCGGTTCAGCGTCGAAACGCTCGGCGGCCGTCGTCGCGGAGCTGCGATCACCGGTCGGGTTCGGTCCAAGTTCGATCGTCCGTACGTCTTCACCGGTCACTCCGCCACCGCCAGCTTCCGGCTGCCCGACATCGAGGCGTGGTCGGCCGAGTCGCCCATGCGCTACCGGGTCGTCGCCGAGTTGATCGATCCGAACGACGTGGTCACCGAGGTGCACACACAATTGGTCGGGTTCCGATCGGTCGAGGTGCGCGATCGACAGCTGCTCGTGAACGGTGCACCGATCTGGGTCTTCGGGGTCAACCGCCACGACCACCATCCCACCCGTGGCAAGGCGGTCACCGTCGCCGACATGCGCGACGACCTGCTGGCGATGCGTCGGAACAACATCACCGCACTGCGATGCGCCCACTACCCGAACGATCCGCGCCTGCTCGACCTGTGCGACGAGATCGGGATGTACGTGATCGACGAGACCAATCTCGAGAGCCACGCGTACAACACGAGCCTCTGTGACGACTCTCGGTACCGGTCGACGTGGCTCGCGCGCGGCGCTCGCATGATCGAGCGCGACCGCAATCATCCGAGCGTCATCGTCTGGTCGCTCGGCAACGAAGCCGGCTACGGCGCGAACCACGACGCCTTGGCCGGTTGGATCCGCCACGTCGACCCGTCGCGGCCGCTGCACTACGAAGGAGCGGTCTTCCACGACGGTTGGGTCGACGGCGGGCAGGCTGCAAGCGACCTCGTGTGCCCGATGTACCCGACGATCGAATCGATCGAGGCCTACGGCCGGTCGGGTCGTGGTGATCGACCACTGATCATGTGCGAGTACAGCCACGCAATGGGCAACTCGAACGGCTCGCTCGCCGACTACTGGGACGTGATCACCCGCACACCCGGGTTGCAGGGCGGCTTCATCTGGGAGTGGAAGGACCACGGCCTGCTCACCCGGCTCCCGAACGGCCGACGCGGGTTCGCATACGGCGGCCAGTTCGGCGAGGACCCCCATGACGGCAACTTCGTCGCCGACGGGTTGATGTCGTCAGACCTGCAGCCGCATCCCGCGATGCAGGAGGTCACCTGGGTTCATCGCCCCGTCGTCGTCGACGTCGACGGCGACCACTTCGTCGTGTCCAACCGGCGCAGTTTCACCGACCTCGACGACCTCCGCGCCGACTGGGAGTTGTTGGTCGACGGCGACAT
This sequence comes from Ilumatobacteraceae bacterium, assembly GCA_963848145.1. Taxonomy (GTDB): domain Bacteria; phylum Actinomycetota; class Acidimicrobiia; order Acidimicrobiales; family Ilumatobacteraceae; genus Sva-07. Next base: position 19,030 of record CAWKCN010000032.1, on the reverse strand, counting down.
CGTCGAATCCGGCGAACTCACCTTCGGTGACGTCGCACCGTCGTCGACGATCCGGATTGCACTGCCGTTCGCCTCGCCCGATGGCTCCGACGCCCATGTCACCGTTCGCTGGACACAGCGCCGCGCCACGGCCTGGGCCCCGGCCGGTCACCTCGTCGCATGGGACCAGCACGCCGTCGGCACACCCACGTCGCCGACCCACGAACCGGAAAATGCGCACGAGGGGATCGCGGACGGCACGATTCGCGCACGATTCGTCGACGAGGCCCTCGTTGCGTCCGTCTCGCTGTCGATCTTCCGGGCGCCGACCGACAATGACGGCCTGAAGCTGCGCGACGACCTCGGCGAGGCGTTCAATCGGGAGGAGAAGGCGCTCGGGCGATGGCAGCGCGCCGGCGTCGACCGTCGAGGTGCCGATGAGCTCGTCGACCACCGTCACGACATCGAGCGGCTCGACGACGGCACGGTCGTCCATCACCACGAGGTCGTCGTGCCCGACGATCTCGTCGACCTCGCACGTATCGGCATCACGTTCGAACTCGGCCGGGGCTTCGACCGGGTGCGTTGGTACGGCCGCGGCCCACTCGAGAACTACCCCGACCGCAACCGGGGGGCGCTGCTCGGAACCTGGGACGCCGAGGTCGACACGGCGCCCTACCTCGTTCCGCAGGAGTTCGGTCTGCGAACCGACTGCCGCTGGTTCGAGTTCGTCGACCCGTCCACGGACCGGAGCGTTCGACTCGAGGCGATCGAACCGTCGACGCTGCACGTCTCGGCCACACGGTTCTCGATCGACGAGTTGTACGCCGCCGCGCACGAAACCGACCTCCGGCCGCGGCGAACGCTGGTGGTGCACGCCGATGTGGTCCACCGGGGGCTCGGCACGGCGAGTTGCGGACCCGACGTGCTCGACCGCTATCGGATCACGCCGGGCACGTATCGCTTCTCGTACCGCCTGGCCTGACGTTCAGACCCAGGGCGTGATCGCGGCGCCGTTCTGGTCGTCGGTGAAGTTGTCGATTCGGTCGCCGATCCACTCGAACAGGCTCGCCTGAGCGACCACCTGGAACACGAAGTACGCAACCAACAGCACCACGGCGACGATTGCTGCGAACCGGATCCATCGCACGATGCGATTGGTGTACTGCGACACGAGTGGCACGATGTCGCGCTGCATCTGGCGGGCGCGCTGCGAGAACAGGTCGGCGGCCCTGTCGACCTCGCTGCGTGCAGCGCGTCGAACGTCGTCGACGATCTGCTGGCTGTCGCCGCTCTTCACCCAACTCTGCGCGCCTCGGCCTGCTTGGGTGGCGCTCTCCGCTGTGGGCGCCACGTAGCGGTGAGCCGCCTCGAACGCCTCTCGTTGCTCGAACGACAGCAGCTCGGCCTCGCTCGGGGGTGAACGACGGGCCTTGGTCCAGTCGAGCCCGTCCCAGTACCGCAGGTTGCCTGAGCTCTCGGGGTCGGGGTACCAGCCCGCCCGCGGTGCGTCGATGCGACGCATGGCTATCGGCGGGTCTCCGAACGGGCCGGTTCGGGAAGCTCGACACGATCATCGTCGTCCGGGATCGGCAACCCGTCGCGTGGCCGGACCTCGTCGTCGGTGTCGTCGTCGCCGGCTGCAGCGGCGAGCGCCGCGACGGTGCCCAGGAGCCCGGAGAACTCGGCGGGGATCACCAACTTGGTTGCTCGGCCGTCGCCGATTCGTTCGAGCGCCTGCAGGTACTCGACGGTCAGCACGCTGTTGTCGGCGCCGGCCTCCTTGATGCCGGTGAGGCGAGCCTTTGCTGCGTTGCCCTCACCTGCACCGATCAGCTCCAACTGCAGCTTCTCGGCGTTGGCACGCAGCTCGATCGCCTGCGCCTGGCCTTCCGCGTCGAGCACCGCTGCCTGCTTGCGGCCCTGGGCCGACAGCACCGCTGCCTGCTGTTCGCCGTCGGCGCGTGCGATCGCCGCCTCCTGGTAGCCCTTGGCCTCGGTGACGGTGGCACGGCGGTCGCGCTCGGCGCGCATCTGGGCGTGCATCGCCGACACGATGTCCGGTGGTGGGTCGATCCGCTGGATCTCGACTCGAACGACACGGACGCCCCACTTGTCGGTGGCGTCGTCGAGCACATCGCGCAGCTGGGTGTTGATCGTGTCACGCGAGGTGAGCGCACGGTCGAGCTCGAGGTCGCCGATCAGGTTTCGCAGGTTGGTCTGGGCGAGTTTGGTGATGGCGGTGAAGAAGTCGGCCACGTTGTACACGAGGCGCTGCGGGTCGGTGGCCTCGTAGTAGACGACGGCGTCGACCGACACGACCACGTTGTCGGCGGTGATGACCTCCTGCGGGGGAACGTCGACGACCTGCTCGCGCATGTCGATCAACTGCATCGTCTCGATGAAGGGCAGGATCAGGTTGAGGCCGGGCTCGCGCGTGGTCTTGTACTTGCCGAGTCGTTCGACGAGGCCGCGCTGATAGGGGCGCACGATCTTGACCGCGCTCACCAGTACGCCGATGCCGATGAGTGCGACGACGATCAGGACGATGGCGATGGGGTTCATGTGGTCTCCCGGCTAGCTGGTTGGTGGCGCGGTGGGCGGCGTTGACGGTGGTGGCGGTGTGGACGAACCCGGAGGTGCGGACGGTGGGGCCGATGGCGGCTCCGCAGGAGTGATCGCCTCGGTCGATTCGACCATGACCTTCGTGCCGCTCACCGACACGATGCGGATGTGGGTTCCCTGCGCGAGCGGCTCGCCGTTGCTGGACGTGGCGCCCCAGACCTCGCCTTGGGCGGTGATGCGACCACGGCGGTCGGTGTCGTTGGGGTCGATGGCCGTCGTCACGATGCCGGGCAGACCGACGAGGCGGTCGGCGCCGACCCCCGGTCCGAGCTCGCTCTTTCCGACGAAGGCCTTGGCGTACCGGTACAGGCCGACCCAGATCAACGCGCCGCCGCCGAGGAAGACGAGCCATTGGATCTCGATGGCGACGTCGTAGAAACCGAGCAGCGCGGCACCGAGCGCCGAGATGGCGAAGGGCAGCAACACGAACGAACCGGCGAGCACCGTGAGTTCGATCAGGGCGAAGAACACGGCGACGCCGAGCCACACCCATGGCCAGAGATTCAGGTCGATCCCGAGATCCAGCACACCTCCAACCTATCCCACACCCGTTTGTGTTGCGTTTCCGGCGACCCGTTCCGCGCAAATCTTCACGCAAACGGGAGTGGCCGGGTGAGGCGTGGTGGTGGGCTCAGTCGGCGCGGCGGATGCGGAGGGGCTGATCCGCAGCGGTCTTGTTGCGACCGGTCTCGAGATCGAAACGCCATCCGTGCAGGGTGCACACGAAGTCGCAGTCGTCGATTTCGCCGAATGCGGCGAGGTCGGCGTTGCGGTGCGGGCAGCGACGTTGCACGACGTAGTCGCCGATCCGGATGTCGTCTTCGTCGAGCTGTTCGAGGACGTCGACCGGTGTGAGCTTGCGGACCACTTCGGCCTCGGCGCGGCGCATCCGTTCGCGCGACAGCGACTTCAGGAAGTTGTACACGTACTCGTTGAATTCGCCGTCGCGCCAGGCGACGAATCGGGCCGACAGCAGCAACGAGTTGCTCCAGTCGACAGCACGCTGCGCGACGACGGTCTCGACGAGTTCTCGCGGGATGTCGAAACGGAACGAGTACTCCTCGCCGTCGTGGCGACGCACCTCGCCGTTCGGGAAGTCCACCAGGATCGGGAGGTCTCCGGCGTTGATCAACACATTGGCGCCCACCTGGGACCGCAACGTCGGCGCCATCTCGAGCAGCGGTTCCCACCACGACCGCAGCGTGGCCAGCAGGTCGGTGCTCGGCGGGTTCCACGACGCCTTCTGCTCGTCGAGCCACGGCTTCCAGTCGGCCTGGTAGGCCGCGAGGTAGGCGCGCTTGTCGCTGAAGATCGCCTCGACGTCAGCGGTCGGAATCGGGTGTGTCACATCGATCGAGTCCGGCCCGACATCGATCGTGGTGCCGGGGATGTTCATCAGCCCGTGGCGCCCCGCTGCATCGAGACGGCCGAGGAACTCGGTCTGGTCGGGAAAGATGCTCAGCTCGTCCCCGTCGATCATGTTGAGCCCGAAGAGCTCCGGGTCGAGGAACGCCGGTGGGCCGGCGCTCGGCACCACGAAACGGGCGTCGATGTTCTCGACGTAGCGCATCGCACGAGCGAACTGGGCGTCGACCTTCGCCTCGCACAGTCGGCGCTTGTCGGTGTCGGGCATCTCGTACACCATCGGGTACCAGATCGCTCCGGAGAACTGCAACCAGTGGAGATCGACTGGGCCGTGTGCTCGCAGTTGGGCGAGGTCGTTGGTGCGACAGTCGTTCTGGTTGACCAGGATCGACGAGCCGTCCGAAACGACCAGCGCCGAGTCGCCACCCGGGCCGTCGGTGATCGAGGTCTCGACATGAATGGCCACCGTCAGTCCGGGAGCGATCTCCAGCTCCTCGGTGTCGACCGTGCGGATGAACTCGGTGAATCCGAGCGCCTGGAGTGTGCGCTGCTGCTCGCGGGTGGGGAAGCCGGGAAGCAGGATCGGGATGTCGCGACGGAGGTGCTCACGAAGCCACGGTTCGTCGTGGTGATCGCCGTGCAGGTGCGAGATGTAGAGGAAGTCGGCGTGCTCGATGCGCTCGCGGAGGTCGTCGCTGAGCTGGTCGTTGCGAGGGAAGACGAACCAGGAGCCGAAGAACGCCGGCACGAACCAGGGGTCGCACACGATCGATCCTGCATCGGTTTCGATGAGCATGCCGGCATGGCCGATGGAGGTGGCGCGCATGCGTTCAGGCTAGGTCTGTGGTCTGCCGGGCGGAAATGAAACGGCAGGGGTCGGACCCGTGCCGCATCATCCGGCGATCAGGCGACCGGTGGGTCGGTGAACTGCTGGCCGGCGCGAGAGACGTGCTCGGTCCATGCGCCACCGTCCCAGTAGCGGAGTTCGAACCGACCCGAGGGGTCGGCGTACCAACCAGCGGGCACGGCCGACTCGGCGGCAGGTGCTGCGGCTGCTTCGGCCGCTGCGGGCTCGGCAGCGACCGGTTCGGCAGCGACCGGTTCGGGCTCGCTCACCTGCGCGGCGAGGTCTGCGATCGAAGCTTCCTCGGCGACCTCCGCCGGTGCGGGCTGCTCCTCCGGAGCGCTGGCCCAGCCGGCGGGCTCCTCGACCGGGGCCGGCGTGTCATCGGCGACGGCGGCTGCTGCAGCGCCTGCGCCGGCGGCCGCAGCTGCGGGCACGAACGGTGAGTCCGCAGCCGTTTCGTCGGTGGCCGCTGCCGGCTCGGTGGTGGCGGTGTCGCTCGTCGGCGCCTCGTCGGCGGTGACGGCTGCCTCGTCGGCTTCGCGCTGGAGGTACGCAACGATGTTGGTGCCGGCTGCCACGATCGAGACGACCGACCAACCGTCGGCAGCTTTCTCGTTGAGCAACGGTGCCAGTGACTCGGCGTCGTAGGACGAAGCGGTGACCGAAGAGAACTCCTGCATGGCAGCGATGCTAGACGACGGATCGGCCGCTTGAGGCGCTCTTCAATGAACTCTTGACGTTCACTCCTGATCGCCCAGGTCGCGGCGGGCGCCTTCGGTGAGTGCTGCCAGATCAGCCGTTGCGGGGTCGCCGTCGTAGACCAACTCGCCGTTGCTGAGTGCGATCAGGCGGCTGCTCTCGTTCACGCTCGAGAGTTCGTGGGTGGCCACCACCAGCGTGGCGCCGTCGCCGTGAGCGAGCTTGAGCAGGTCGAGGAGGGCGAGCTTGCCCAGCCGGTCGAGCCCGACGAACGGCTCGTCGATCAACATGACGTCGAACGGTCGGACGAATGCCATGGTGAGCGCGGCCTTCTGCTTGAGTCCGCGACTGAATGTGGTTGGCAGGTCGTCGACTCGATCCATCAGCCCGACCATGTCGACGAGGTCGACGGCCTGCTGCTCCCAGTCGTCGGTGCCGTGCAGCCGTGCGATGTACTCGAGGTGCTCCCAGACCGTGAGGTCGTCGTAGAACACCGGCTGATCGGCCAGGTAGGACACCGCAGCGCGCGCCTCGATCGATCCGATCGGGTACCCGGCGATCTCGGCGGATCCTTCGGTGGGCTCGAGCACGCCGACGAGCATGCGCATCAAGGTGGTCTTGCCGCTGCCGTTGTGGCCGATCAGCGAGATTCGCTCGCCGGTGCCGATTCGCAGGTCGAGCGGCTGGAGCGCCGGCGAATCGCCGTAGTGCTTCGCGAGCCCTTCGGTCTCGATGGCCGGCGGCGGGCCGACGGGCCGCTCAGTGCGGACGGCCGGTCCGGGTTCGACGTCGCCGCGGGTTGACGCGCTGGTCGGCTGGTCGGTGCTGCGCGAGCTGCGTGCCCGCGTGCGTTGTGACTGCGGTCGGTTCGATCGTGAGTTGCTCATGTGCTGGCGGCTCGCCCTTCTTCGAAGAAACCTCGGACCTTGGCGCCCCACGGGTCGCGACGCCGGACCCAGAGCACGGTGATCGCCGTGAAGAGCGCCAGGCCGAGAAGTGATCGCCCGACGTCGGAGGCGGTGCCGTCGAAGCGGGCGACGAACACCGGGATCGTGGCGACTGCGCTGATCGCAACGGGGAGCAGCGTGCGCAGTGCGGTGCTGAATCCGGCGAATTCGGGCGGCACCATGGTGGACTCGGCGTCGCGTGGTGTGCCCAGCAGCGTCGTCGGTGACGGTGCGGTGGGGGCGTCGAGCACGGTGACCACGACGGGTCCCATCGCCCCGGCCCACACCATCGGGATCGCCACGACCACGGCCATCAGCCCGACATCGGGATCGACCAGGACCGCGGCGGCCGCACCCAGCAGACCGACTCCGACCAGCAGTACCGCGGATGCCACGAGATGGTGGGCGTAGATCCAGCCGCGTTCGATGGGGAGACTGTCGGTGATGTCGGGACGGTCGATCTCCTGCGACAGTGGTTCGAGCGACTCGAGACCCGCGAAGAACAACGCGCCGAGCAGCAGCAAGCCGAACAACGGTGACGACGACACCGTGAGCGCCGCACCCACGCCGCCGATGCCGGCGAGCAGGCCGATGCGGATGAACCGCGACACGGGCAGGCGTCGCAACGATCGGCTGTCGCGACGCCACACGACGCCGGCCGATGGGCCGGATCGCCGATCGGAGGCATCGTTGGCCGTGGTGGCAGAGGGGCCAGAGGCGGTCGACGGGACTCTGCCGCGAACGGTCGTGGTCGTTGCCGGCCGGGCGGGCGGGTGGCGTTGGCCCCACGGGCGGGTGCGCAGCACCTCCGAACGCAACTGGCGTCGTAGCTGGACCACGGTGCGCAGGTCCTGCACGGTGGCGGCGAACCGCAGTTGTGACACCAGCTCGCCGCGTCGGGCGAGCGCCTCGACGCGGAGCTTGCCGCTGAGGGCCAAGGCGGTGGCGGTCATGGCGACGGCGACGACGATGGCGATCACGTCGACAGCCCGCTGGCTGATTCCCCACAGCGCGAGTCGGCCCGCGAGATTCCCCGGCGCGACACGTGCGAGCCCGGTCGTCTCGTCGTTCCAGATGCCCCATGCAACTGCGCCCTGCCACACCAGGGCGACCGTGGCCAACGTCGTGGCGAGCCACCGCGGGGCCCGCAGCGTGTGGGCGATGACCGCTGTCGACACGAACGTCACACCGACGATCGCCCCGAACGCACCGCATGCCGCCGCCCATGCCGTGCGTGAGCCCTCGACCTCGGTGGCGATCAACTGTCCGAGCACGGCGCCCCCGAGACCGATCGCGAACGCCGCAGCTCGGAGCCGTTGCGCCACCGGTCGGAGCAGCACCGCTCGGCGCGAGATCGGTGCGGACAACACGTGTCGAATGTCGGCCGACTCGATCGCCACCGGTCCGCCGTCGGCGCCGCTGCGCATTCCGAGGGCGAATGCTGCGACGACGAGCAACCCGATGATCGACGGCCCGCGTTCCAGCAGGTCGTCGGTGTCGATGCCGTCTCCGATCACTCCGTCGATCGCATCTGAGACCCACACGACGAGGACCAATCCGACGAGGGCGAACAGGTACACACGGTAGGCAATGTCGTACCAGTCGGTGTCGCCGAGGCGCCGCCGCTGTCGGGTCGTGCGCAGCTCTGCGAGGGTGGCCTTCGACGCTCGCTGATCGGGTACCACCACGGGTTCCACGAGTGCGTCGGACGACATCGCCGAAAGAACGTACTGCCGTCACTGCATACTTGTGTGGTGGACACCGAAACAGTGCAACTGTTCGTCGGGCTGTTGACGATCGTCGCAGGCATCGGCGCGGTCTCGTTGGTGGTGCTGCGCGTCCTCGCCGCAGCGGGCAACGATGGCGCCCAGCGGCTGGGGTCGTCGATCAGCGACGCCGGAGTGTGGTTGGCATTTCTCGTGGCGTTCGGGGCCACGGTCGGCAGCCTCTACTTCTCCGAGGTCGCCAACTTCAATCCGTGCCGGTTCTGCTGGTTCCAGCGCATTGCGATGTACCCGTTGACGGTGATCCTGCTGGTCGGCGGGCTTCGCAAGGACCCCAACGTGCGGTGGTATGCCGCGCCGCTGGCCGCCATCGGCGTGGCCATCTCGGGTTGGCACAGCCTGATCGAGTGGCGCCCGTCGCTCGACAACGGTGAGTGCGAGTTCCAGGGTCCGTCGTGCACGTTCATCTGGTTCCGCGAGTTCGGACTGAGCCTCGCCAACATGGCGTTGATCGGCTTTCTCACCATTCTCATACTGTTGCTCGTGCGCTTCCCGGCCAGACTGAGAAACGGCCCCGAGCCGACGACAACCGAGCCCGAATTGGAGCACACCTCGTGAAGAACCGCACCGTGATGATCATCGTCGGAGTCGTGGTGCTCGTGTTGGGGTTGGCAGGGGCTGCGGTCCTGCTGTCCGGTGGCGACGACGAGAGTTCCGGTGGGGTGCTCGCCCCGGGTGAGACCCCCCGTGCGACCCTGGGAGACGACGTCGAACAGAACCGACCCGTCGAGGTGACCGGGGACCCGTTGCCGTCGTTGAGCAGCGTGGTCGACGTCGACCCGGCGATCGGCATGGCGACCCCCGTCGTCGAGGGCGCGACGTTCGACGGCAACGCGATGTCGATCGGTGGATCCACCGACGACGCCACGCTGTACGTGTTCCTCGCCCACTGGTGCCCGCACTGCAACGACGAGATTCCCGAGCTGATCGAACTCGACAATCGAGGCGGCCTGCCCGACGGCGTGAACGTCGTGGCGGTCAGCACCGGTGTCGACAACAGCGGCCCGAACTACCCACCATCGGACTGGCTGATCGACAAGAACTGGCCGACGAAGTGGCCGGTGATGGCCGACAGCGTCGAGTCGACCGCGTTCGTGGTCAACGGTGGCGGCGGATTCCCGTACCTGATGCTCGTCGATGCCGACGGCAACGTGCTCGACCGCGACAGCGGTGCGAAGTCGGCCGAGGAGCTCGCTGCCTGGATCCAGGCAACCGTTCCGGCCACACCCGCCTGACGATCACGCCGGACGACTGGTGTCGGCACTCAGCGCCGGCCGTCACTCCCAGGCGGCTGGGAGTGTGGTGTGATCGGTGACCGCGGCGTCGTCGCCGAACACCACGTACCGGTCGAACCCGCGGAGGAACCATCGGTCGTGGGTGACGGCCACGACGGTGCCGTCGAACTGGTCGAGGCCGTGCTCCAGCGCCTCGGCCGACATCAGGTCGAGGTTGTCGGTCGGTTCGTCGAGCAGCAGCAGGGTCGCTCCTGACAGTTCGAGCAGCAGCACCTGGAACCGCGCCTGCTGCCCACCCGACAGGGTCTCGAACGTCTGCTCGGCGCAGCCGTGCAGCTCGTACCGGCGCAGCATGCTCATCGCGGGTCCGAGCACGACGTCGTGGCCGTAGAGGATGTCGATCAGCGCCCGACCCTGCCACTCGGGGTGTTCGTGGGTCTGGTGGAACAGCCCGGGCACCACTCCAGCACCCAGCCGGCAGACCCCGTCGTACTCGACGCGTTCGCCTGCGCTGTCGGGGTGCGTCAGCTGGTCGAGCATCCGGAGGAAGTGACTCTTGCCGACCCCGTTGCCGCCGAGGACCGCGACGCGCTCGCCGTACCAGAGCTCGAGGTCGAACGGATCGGTGAGACCCGCGATCTCCAGCGACTCGCAGATCACCGCCCGCTTGCCGGTGCGTGCGCCGCGCAGCCGGACGTCGATCTGTTGATCGCGCATCTCGGGCGGACGGTCGTTGCGCTCGACGAAGTGGCGCAGTTTGGTCTCGGCGGCCTTGAGTTTCGGCGCGAACGCTTCGGAGATCTTGGCGCGCTCGCGCATCAGCTTCACGTAGTCCTCGAGCCGCTGACGCTCGTCGTCGTACTGCGCTCGGTCGCGGTCCCGTTTGTCGTGTTCGCGCCCTTTCGCATCGGCGTAGCCGGCGAACGATCCGCCATGAGTCCACGCTCCCCATGCTTCGACGGTGACCACCTTGGTGGCGGTGGCGGCCAGGAGCTCGCGGTCGTGGCTGATGAAGACGACGGTCTTGCGGGTGGTGTTCAGTTGTTCTTCGAGCCAGCGCTTGGCGGGCACGTCGAGGAAGTTGTCGGGCTCGTCGAGCACCAGGATGTCGAACTCGCTGCGCAGCAGCGTCTCGAGCGCCAGTCGTTTCTGTTCCCCGCCGCTCAAGGTGCGCAGCGGCCGCTCGTGCACGTGGTCGTACGACTCTCCGAAGGCGCGGGTCACGCACTCGTTCCACGTGACCTCGAGGTCGTACCCCCCGGCGTCGCCCCACGCTGACAGGGCGTCGGCATATTCCATTGGGTGGTCGGCCAGTCGCTGCTCGGCTCCGGCCAGTCGCTGGGCGGCGACACGAAGTCGTTCGGGGGCGATCGACACCAGCAGTTCGTGCACGGTCGTCGCAGCATGGTCGGCGGTGCCCACGAGTTGGTGCATGATGCCGAGATGCCCGTCGATGCTGATGGTGCCTTCGCTGGCGTCGAGGTCGCCGGTGATCAGCTTGAGCAGCGTCGACTTGCCCACACCGTTTGCGCCGACGATCGCCACGCGATCACCGTCCCCGACCCGGAACGAGACGTCACGGAACAGTTCGTCGCCCCCTGGCAGCTGCCAAGCGAGATGGCTGACAGCGATCGATCCCACGAGTCGGGCAGCCTACGGACTGTCGGGTCGTCGAGCGGTCTCGGTTTCGTCGGCCGCGGCGGGCTGCGCGATCCAGCACGACCCGGACGGGGACGCCGAGCGATTCGGCTGCGGCCGCGGCATCGTCGAACTCGACCTTGACCCGGTGCGCGGCGACCTTGACCCGAATCGGGTGCCCGTCGACGTCGACGGTTGCCTCGGTCCGCTGTTGTGGCCAGCGGTGCATCATCGACATCCGCACGCCGAGCGAGCCTGTCTCGTCGAGGAGGATCGAACGCATCGAGGCGACCGACGCCGGGTTGCACAGCGCACTCACCGTGTGGGCTGGGCGCCCCTTCTTCATCACGATCGGTGTGACCCATGCGTCGTGTGCGCCGGCGGCGAGCAGCCGCGCCACCGTGTGAGCGAGCACCTCGCCGGTGACATCATCGACGTTCGCTTCGAGCAGCGCCACCGGGGTTCCTTCGGCGTCGTCACCGTTGCCGTCGTGCCGGCCGACCACCACTTGCACGACGTTGGCGCGCTCGGCGGTGTCGGCCGTGCCTGCGCCGTAGCCGATCGCGCTCGTCGACATCGCGGGCATGGCGCCGAAACCTGACGCCAGCGTGGTCATCAGTGCCACGCCGGTCGGGGTCGACACCTCCATGGTGGTGTCGATGCCGCGAGATGGTGCACCGGCGGCGGCCAACAAGGCAACCGTGGCCGGTGCAGGGTTCGGGATCACGCCGTGGGCGCTGCGCACCGAGCCGTGCCCGACGGCGATCGGCCCGCACCGCACCTCGTCGATGCCGAGCGATTCGAGCGCCGCGCACACGCCGACCACGTCGACGATCGAGTCGAGCGCGCCGACCTCGTGGAGTTCGACCTCGGCCGGGTCGACACCGTGGATCGCCCCTTCGACCTCGGCGAGCCGAGAGAACACCTCTCGCGCTCGCCGACGCACCCGCTCGGGCAGGTCGGCATCGTCGAGCAGGGCGAGGATCTCGCGCACCGGGCGATGCGGGGTGTGAACCGATCCGGCGTCGTGCTCGTGATGGACCACGACGTTCGCCCACGTGGCGCCGACCCCACAGCGCTGGACCCGTTCGAACAACAGCGCGTAGCCGTCGACGCCGAGTCCACCGATCGTGGACGCGACCTCGTCGGGGTCGGCGCCGGCGTCGACCAACGCGGCCATGGTCATGTCGCCGGCGACGCCCGCCTGGCAGTTGAACCAGGCGATTCGACGCTCTGCTGTCATCGGTTCGGCCACGTGAACATCCGGGCGATCGCGCTGGCCGCGCCGAAGCCGTTGTCGATGCCGACCACCGTGACGCCGCTCGCGCAGGAGGCGTGCATGGCGAGCAGTGCGGTGACGCCGTCGAGACCTGCGCCGTACCCGACGCTGGTCGGCACCGCCACGACCGGGGCGCCGCTGAGACCGCCGAGCACGCTGGCGAGGGCGCCCTCCATTCCGGCGACCACGATCAACGCGTCGGCATCGGTGAGCTCGTCGAGTCTGGCCAACAATCGGTGCAGCCCGGCGACGCCGACATCGGTGACGACCGACGGGTCGAACCCGTAGGCGCGCAACGCCAGCACCGCCTCGTCGGCGACCGGGATGTCGCTGGTGCCGGCGGTGACGACGGCGATCCTCGCTGTCGAGATGGCGTCGGGGAGCCGCCAGAGCATCGAGCGGCTCGCCTCGAGAGCGGCTCCGTGCGCGTCGAGGCATGCCGACCGTTGCGCGTCGTCGGTGCGGGTGAGCAACACCGGTCCGGTGCCGTTCGTCAGCAGCTCGCCGACGATCGCCACACACTGGGCGGGCGACTTGCCCGGTCCGTAGATCGCCTCGGGCAGCCCGGAGCGAAGGTGACGGTGGTGGTCCACGGTGGCGCCATCGACGTCGGCGAACGGCAGGCGGCGGAGACGATGCACGGCGTCGTCGGGAGACATCGCTCCCGATTGCACATCGTCGAGGAGCGCCCGAAGGCCGAGTTCGTCCACCCGGTCATCGTGCCACGTGCGCAACCGAACGGCCCCGCCCGGCGATCGCCCCGTAGTGTTGGCGACGATGTCAACGAGCGAAGTCAAACGGGTCGGGTTCTTCGGTCCGTTCGGCACCTTCACCCAGCAGGCACTCCTCTCGCAATCCGATCTCTGCGAGGTCGAACACGTCGCGTATCGCACCGTGCCCGACGTGCTCGACGCCGTCGAGCGTGGCGAGGTCGATGTCGGCGTGGTGCCGATCGAGAACTCGATCGAGGGCATGGTCAACTTCACGCAGGACGCATTGGCGTTCGATCACGATCTGGTGATCCATCGCGAGATCGTGATCGACATCGAGCACTGCCTGCTCGCCAAGCCGGGCGTGTCGCTGGCCGACGTCACCGAGATCTACTCGATCCCGGTGGCCACGGCGCAGTGTCACCGGTACCTGCGCGAGCAGTTGCCCGACGCCGAGATTCGTGCCGCCTACAGCACCGCCGACGCTGCGCGCCTGGTGAGCGAGTCCGACACCGTCAGCAGCGCCGCGCTGGGCCCACGAGTTGCTGCCGCGGTCTACGGCCTCGACGTCGTCGCGGCCGACATCGCCGACCACGACGGCAACCAGACCCGCTTCGTGGTCGTCGCACGCGGCGGGGTGCCCGCTCCGACCGGGAACGACAAGACGGCGCTCGTGATCTATCAGCGCGCCGACGAGCCGGGCAGCCTGGTGTCGATCCTGCAGGAGTTCACCGCCCGCCGGATCAACCTGTCGAACCTCACCAGCCGCCCGACCAAGGCAGGCGGTCTGGGCGACTACTGCTTCATCGTGTACGCCGAGGCGCACGTCTCCGACGAACTGCTGGCCGACACGATGCGGGCGCTGCACGCGAAGCAGGGTGGGGTCAAGTTCCTCGGGTCGTACCCCGCAGCCGACGCCCAGTCGGACACCACACGCGAGCACGCCGACAGTCGCTGGCGCGAAGCCGACGACTGGGTTCGCGACATCCAGGGCTCGATCGGCAGATAGGCGAGTGACCGAACCGGTCGCCCGGCCGTCGGTTCCACGTCCACCCAGTTCGTGACGGCGGTCCGCGCCTACGCTCGGCGCATGTCGAACGAGCAGCAGGCCACCGGTGATCGTCCAGTGAGCGTGGTCACCGGAGCGAACTCCGGGATCGGGCGAGCCACCGCGATCCACCTCGCCAAGCAGGGTCATCGGGTCATCGGGACCGTGCGGTCGATCGACAAGGCCGAGAAGCTGCAGACGATGGCGGCAGCGGCGGACGTGTCGGTCGAGCTGTTCGAGCTCGACGTGGCCGACGACGAGTCGGTCCGTGCCGGATTCGCCGAGATCCTGGCAGCGACCGGTCGCGTCGACCATCTGGTCAACAACGCCGGAGTCGGCGGCAATGCCGTGGCCGAGGAGTGCCCGCCCGAGATGTACCTGTCGGTCATGAACGTCAACCTGTGCGGCGCCGTGCGTTGCATCCAGGCGGTGCTGCCACAGATGCGAGAGCGCGGCAGCGGCACGATCGTCAACATCACCTCGGTCGCCGGTCGGATCGCGGCGCTTGCCCAGTCGCCGTATGTCGCGTCCAAGTGGGCGTTCGAAGGGCTCAGCGAGGGGTTGGCGCAGGAGTTGGCGCCGTTCGGGATCCGTGTGGCGATCATCGAACCAGGCGTGACCAAGTCGGCGATCTTCGCCAAGAACATCGACGCCCCGAACTCGACCGGTGCCTACGACGCCCACTACCGACGGATGTTCCAGTTCTACATGGCGGGGATGGCCAATGCGACCGATCCGTTCGAGGTCGCCCAGGTGATCCACCAGGCGATCGTCACCGAAGAGCACCGCCTGCGCTACCCGGTCAGCTGGGGCGGCGCCGAGCTGGCCGAACTCCACGACCGAATCGACGACGCCGACTGGATCGCGATGGGCGCGATCGAAGAGGACGACGAGTACTACGAGGCGTTCCACGGCGTCTTCGGGTTGGACCTGCGTTGACCTCGGCGGTCGAGGCATCGCGTCCAGTACGCATCCTCACGGTGTGCAGCCACAACCGCACGAGATCGGTGATGGCTGCGGCCCTGCTCGAGTCGAAGCTCACCGAGCAGCTCGGTGCTGATGCGGCCCTGATTCGTTCCTCGGGGTTCGGTCCGGTCGACCTGCCGGCGATCGACGACGCCGTCGCAGCGATGCGACGACGCGGCCTCGATGTCTCGACCCATCGCAGCTCCGCCACCACCGCCTCGCTCGTCGACGGCGCCGACCTGATCCTGACCGCCGAGCGCGATCACGTCGTCAAGATCGCCGCGCTCTCGCCAGACGCGTTCCGCCGGGCGCTGACGCTGCCCGAGTTCCTCGCTGCGACCGCGCCAACCATCGACGTCGGCGATGACGTCGACGCCGACGGCGACATCCGTGCCTGGGTCGAGTCGCTGACGGCCGAGCGAACAGCGGGGGAGTACCTTCGAGCCGACGTACCCGAGGTGGATGACCCGACCGGATCGGCGCCCCGCGCGTTCGAAGCGGCGGTGGTCGCCATCGAACAGCAGTGTGACGACGTCTCGGCGCAGCTCACACGGCGCCTGGGCACGCAGCGCCTCTGATTGGCGGAACGGGGGGGATTCGAACCCCCGGAACCTTTCGGTTCGTCCGCTTTCAAGGCGGGTGCATTCGTCCGCTCTGCCACCGTTCCGGGATCGAGGTTACCGGCGCTACACTCCGGGGCTCCCAGGAGAGGTGCCAGAGCGGCCGAATGGGGCGCCCTGCTAAGGCGTTGATCGTGGTAACACGGTCCGTGGGTTCAAATCCCACCCTCTCCGCCAGTCGACCGGCGCATCGTCATGGTGCGCCGGTCGACTGCTGTTCGGGGCCGAACTGCAAATGACAAGCATGTCGTTTGCATGACGACCATGTTGCGGTTCCATGACGAACCGAGTAGACCTGGGATCCCTTTCCATGACGAGCGACCGACACGACCCCGAGGCGACCCCTGAGACTCGCGACGAGTTCTGGGGTGAGCAGACCGAGTGGACCCCGCGACCACAGCCGGCTCGCGAACGTGACGGTCTCGGCGCGGCGATCGGACGGTGGTGGGTCGGCCTGGCCGGCGGCACCGATCACACCGGGCGAGTACACGGAGAGCCACGGGTTCGTTCGCACCAGGATGACGACAGCGAACCGTTGGCTGGAGCACCGATCGACGACGACGCCTGGGACCTCGAGCCCGAACCGGTGCCGAGCCACCAGCCCGGCATCGACCCGCTGATCGCCCGTCTCGGTGGCCTCGCCGTCGTCATCACGCTCGCGGCCCCACTCCTGCTCGGCATCACCGCATCGGGATCCGATTCGGACGCGGACGCCGGCGACGCACTCCCCGCTGCGACCGCCGGGGTCGCCGGCACCGACAGCGCCACTGCGCCGGCTTCGTCACAATCCCAGGATGCGGCCGTGGCCTCGGCAAGCGGCGGCACCACCCGAGCTGACGCCACTTCGCCGACCAGCGACACCTCGGCGAGTGACACACCCGTCGCTGCAACGGAGCCATCCGCTGCGGATGCCTCCGAGGCCGCCATGCTCGAGGCATCTCCCGAGTCCGACGGCGAGTCGGGTGCAACAACACCGACTCCCGAGCCGGCAACCACGTCCGCTACGACGTCCCCCACCTCACCCGCCACGACGGTCGACCCCTGCGGACAGAACTACGAACTCGGTGCCGGTGACTACTGGATCCGGATCGCTGACGCCGCCGGCGTGTCGCTCGCCGATCTGCTCGGCGTGAACAACGCATCGGTCGACACCGTGCTGGTCCCCGGCCGCTCGATCTGTCTGCCCGTCGGTGCCACCACACCCGCACCACCCGTCGCCGCCACGCCGACGCGAACCCCCGCCGCCACCGCTCCCGCTCGCGGCGGAACCTCCACCCAGGCGCCCACCACCGCTGCGCCGGCCACCACGCCGGCGACGACGTCGCCCCCGCGGCCGGCCGCCGTTCCCGAGACGCAGGCCACGGCCATCATCCGCGAGGTCTGGCCCGACGAACTCGAAGAGCGGGCGCTGGAAATCGCATGGCGCGAGAGCAACCATCGTTCCAACGTCAACAACTTCTGCTGCTACGGGCTGTTCCAGATCTACTACAGCGTCCACCGGAGCTGG
This sequence comes from Ilumatobacteraceae bacterium, assembly GCA_963848145.1. Classification (GTDB taxonomy): domain Bacteria; phylum Actinomycetota; class Acidimicrobiia; order Acidimicrobiales; family Ilumatobacteraceae; genus Sva-07. The sequence continues at coordinate 1,781 of CAWKCN010000032.1, read as the reverse complement.
CTCGCCTCGCTCGGCATCAACTCGGCAGAGGACCTGTTCGACCCGAGGGCCAACGCCATCGCCGCCTACGCCCTCTATCAGCGTGCCGGCGGCTTCGGCCCCTGGGGCGGCTGAGCAAACTTCGTCGTCGGCAACTCGGCGAGTTGGGTCTACACTGTCGCCGGTCACAATTGCGCTCGTAGCTCAATGGATAGAGCACTTGACTACGGATCAAGCGGTTGGGAGTTCGACTCTCTCCGAGCGCGCCACTCGAACAGGGGCTCCGCACACAGTTGCGGGGCCCCTGTTCGCGTCCGGCGGTGATTCGAGAGACCATCAACGATTTCTCAAGTTGGCCACCCAGCGTGCCGATGCACGCTCATGAGACTGATCCGCATCGGCGCGCTGGTCGGCAGCGTCGTGCTGTTGGTCGCCACGTTGGTGTCGATGGTCAGCGAGCGCTCCCAGGCTCGTAGCGAGCAGTCAGCGCGCGTCACGGCAACGGTCCTGGTTGCCGATCAGTCGGTGGAGGGCACCGTTGTCCGTGCCCTCGCCGTCGTTGGAACCGCCAACGAGCTGACCGACCCGGAGGTGCTCACCCGATCGTTCGGGCCCGATGCGTCGGCCTGTGTCTCGACCGATGACGCCTCGCGTTGCACCGGTGCCGACCTCTCGGCCCTCGCAGCGTTCAGTACCGCGATCAGCGCATCGGCACAGAGCAGCGGTGCCGCTGCCGTCGTCGACGAGGACACCGACTCGTTGCTGGTGGTGTCGCGTGGTTCGGTCACCGCAGCGCTGAGGCTCCCGGCCACGATGCTCGTCGACGAGCGTGCCCGCACGACCGTTGCGGCGTACGACGCCGTCGTCGACATAGAGCTGTCGGAGGTCGTTCCCGGCGACGGAGGCCGGATCGGGCCGCTGACGGACGAGGGTCGCATCGCGGTCACCGACACCGTGCTCCTCCCCGATGGTGGCGGCGCAATCCTGGTCGTCGCATCCGCCGAGGACGGTGCCGGACTGGTGGGCGATGGCATCGCCGGCTACGGGCTCACCGGCTACCTCATCCTGTTGGCCCTCGGCACGGCGCTGATGGCGCTGGCTGGCTGGACGTTCCTTCTGGATCGGCGAGCACTCGAACGGCGGGCGACCACCGACGAGCTGACAGGCCTGGTGAATCGCCGAGAGTTCGAGCGGATCACCGAGGAGGCGCTCCTGGTCGCCGACCGCTTCCAGACCGGTGTCTGCCTCATGCTGATCGACCTGAACGGGTTCAAGCAGATCAACGACACCCTCGGGCACCAGTTCGGTGATGTCGTCCTGAAAGCAGCGGCCCAGCGGTTGCGGTCAGCCGTTCGGGACACCGACGTGGTCGGCCGATGGGGTGGCGACGAGTTCGTCATCCTCCTCCCCGGGATCGAGGACGGCAGCGGGGTTCGTGCGAGCGCCGAGCGTGTCGGTCGATCGCTCGCCGCAACGCCGATTGCCGGTGACGTCACGGTGCACGCTGCGATCGGCGCGGCGCTGTTCCCGCGCCACGGTCGAGGCCTCGACGAACTGATCAGCGCCGCTGACGTCGCCATGTACAGCGCGAAGACCACCGGCGTGATCTATCGGCTCGCCGACGCCCACTCCGTCCAATTCAGCGCCGATGCGGCGGGCACGACGACCGGGTACGACGGACCGGATCGGCGTCGCCAGTCGCAGGAGTCAGAAAAGCTCAATCTCGGCTGACCTCGGGGAGGTGGCCGGGTTCCGAGCGTCGACCAACCCGGCCCCGGGTTCGAGGCACCGTGCCTGCCTAC
>CAWKCN010000031.1:0-31207 GCA_963848145.1 Ilumatobacteraceae bacterium | reverse complement strand
CGCAACGTGTACGACAGCTTTTCGTTCTGCCCGACGGCCGCAGCGAGCTGGCCCTTCGTTTCGAGGAGCCGTTCCTCGAGCGAGTGCACCCGCTTGGGCGCGTCGGCGAGACGCGCTCGAAGATGGGTGATCTCGTCCTGGAGGGCGGCGAGCTCGGCTCGCTCGGCAGCTTCGGCTTCGTTGGTCGACCGTGGATCGTCCGCAGCGGTTGCCATGGGCCGAATGTACACGCACACACATGAATCGTGTTTGCACGTGCTTGGCCGTGTAAACTTTCGCACGTAGGACAACCCCCACTCAACGAGGAGCCCCACTGACATGAAGGTCTGGATCGACCAGGATCTGTGCACCGGCGATGGCCTGTGCGAGGAGATCGCCCCCGACGTCTTCACCCTGCTCGACGATGGCCTCGCGTATGTCGTCGAAGGCGACAAGATCTTCGCTGAGGCCAAGGGCAACGCCCAGGGAGCCGAGGGCCTCGCCGAGATCCCCGACGGACAGCTCGAAGCGGTCATCGAGTCCGCCGAGGAGTGCCCCGGCGAGTGCATCTACATCGAACCCTGAGCTGAACACACACGAACGCAACGGCCCCGGGAAACCTTCCCGGGGCCGTTGCGCGTGCCCGATCAGATGCCGATTGCGTCCGACGGCGACTCGATCACCGACTCCTCCGGTACGGACTCACTGATTCCGAACCGCTCGTGCAGCCGTCGCAGCGGTGCCGGTGCCCACCAGTTCCAGTTGCCGGCGAGCTTCATGAGCGCGGGCACCAGCGTGGAACGAACGATGAAGGCGTCGACCAGCACCGCAACCGCCAAGCCGAGACCGAACAGCTTGATGAAGGTCACTCCCGACGTGGCGAAGGCGAAGAACGTGATCGACAGCAGTAGCGCCGCGGCGGTCACCAACCGACCGGTCTTCTCCAATCCGATCACCACTGCCAGGTCGTTGTCGCCGGTGCGGTCGTACTCCTCCTTGATTCGTGACAAGAGGAAGACCTCGTAGTCCATCGAAAGTCCGAACGCCACGCAGAACATCAGGATCGGCATCGAGATGTCGGTGAGTCCGGTCGGCGTGAAGCCCAGCAGGTCGGCGCCGTTGCCCTCCTGGAACACCCAGACCATCAGGCCGAACGTGGCGGTCAGGCTCAGTGCGTTGAGCACGATCGCCTTGATCGGCACGAGCAGGGAACCGAACATCAGGAACAGCAAAACGAACGTCGCGACGACGATGATCGCCGCCGCATACGGCACGAGCGAGAAGATCGCCGACTTGGAGTCGACGAGCGCCGCTGAGGCCCCACCGACGAGCGTCTCGTCGAACGGTGAGTCGATCGAACGGATCTCGCTCACCATGCGTTCGGCCCCGACCGAGATCGGCTCGAGTTCTGGAACGACGTTGAACCACGTCGCATCGCCCGACGCCGAACGGCCGGGGTCGAACTGCGCGAGCGAGGGATCGGTGGCAACGTTGCCACCGGCGACGAAACGGCCGACGGCGCTGTCGACACGTGCAACACCGTCCACCGTCGACACGGCCGCCGCATACGCCTCGATCGAGGCGGTGTCGACACCGCCGGTCGCGACGACGGCGAACGCATCGCCTTCGGCGGAGTCGAACTCGTCACGGAGGATGTCGGACTGCTGGCGAACCTCAGTCGACGCAGGGAGCACCCGGTCGTCGGGCGTTCCCCACTCGACGTTCAGGAAGGGCAGGCCGAGCGCGAGCAGGAAGGTGATGCCGGCGATCGCCACTGCACCGGGGCGACGCATCACACCGGTCGCGAGGCGGTGCCAGAAGCCCTCACCGACCCGAATGGGACGGCGCTGGAACAGCTGCAGGGAATCGACCCGGGGTCCGAGCACGGCGAGCAGCGACGGCAGCGCAACCACCGACACGACCATCGAAACGACGAGCACGCCGATCCCGCCGTAGGCGAACGAACGAAGGAAGTAGAGCGGAAAGATCAACAGCGCACTGAGCGAGATGGCCACCGTGATCGCGCTGAAGGCCACCGTTCGGCCCGCCGTCTCGACGGTCCTCACGACGGCGTCGTCGACCGATCGCCCGAGCTCACGCTCCTCACGGAATCGGCTGACGATGAACAGCGAGTAGTCGATGGCGAGTCCGAGGCCGAGTGCGGTCACGAGGTTGATCGAGAAGATCGACACATTCGTGAACTGGGTGACCGTCCACAGCACCATGAAGGCACCGAACACCGAGATCGCTCCGACCACCAGCGGAAGGCCGGCAGCGACGACGCCTCCGAAGACGAACAGCAGCAGCAAGAGGGTCAAGGGGATCGCGATCATCTCGGCCCGAGCCAGGTCGCCCTCGATCGTCTCGCCCACCGCTGCGAACACCGGCTCGGAACCGGCGAGACCGACGGTGATGCCGTCGCCCTCCAGGCCGGCGTACTCGTCGAGGATCGAGTCGATCGTCTCGATTCGTTCGGGGTCCTCCTCGGCACCGGGGAACCGCATCAGGACGAGGGCTCGATCGCCCTCGACGGATCGCAACGGTGGCGGCGACCCGAGCGACCAGTACGACTGGACGTCATCGGTCCCCTCGATCGCTGCGAACTCCTCGGTGAGCGCTGTTGCGGAGGCGACGACCTCGGGGTCGTCGACATCGCCGCCGACGGCGGTGACGATCGCGACGAGGTCGGCGCTGCCGGTGTCGAACTCGTCGTCGAGCGCCTCGATCGCCCGGGTCGACTCCGAATCGGGATCGTCGAATCCTCCATTGGTCAGCTCGCCGAAGACGCCCGACCCGAGCACGATGGCGACGACGAGGCCCAGCAGCGTGGTGGCCAGAACCGTCCGCCGACGACGGACGACCAGGTGACCCAGTCTCGTGAACATGATGATTCCTCTCGATCGACCGTCTCGACGGCCTGTGTTGACACTTGTTACGTTTACAGGTGTCAATCAATCATTCAGGTGAACAGATGTCAACCGATATGATCGTGACCATGGCCACACCGACCGTCCACCGCCGGCGCTCAGCGCGCGGTGAGGGCGACACGCTGCGCATCGACCTGCTGGTCGCAGCTGCCGACCTGATCGGGGCCCACGGCGAGATGGAAGCGGTGTCGCTGCGCGCCGTCGCCCGCCAGGCCGGGGTCTCCCCCACGGCGGTCTACCGTCACTTCGACGATCATGTCGAACTGCTCCGTGAAGCCGTCGACCACTGCTGGTCGACCTTCTACGAACAACTGCTGCACGCTCACGACAGCAACGACGACCCCTTCGTTGCGTTCCGGTCGATGGGCGACGCATACATCACGTACGCGCTCGACCACCCGGGGCAGTACCGAGTGCTGTTCTCCGACAAGGTCGACCTCGGCGACGGAGATTCCCCTGGTGGGCTCGCCGCTTTTCAACTGCTCGTCGACGCAGTGACGCGCATGTTGGCGGCGGTCGGCGACGATCGCGACCCCTTCTTCGTCGCCGTCCAGGTGCACACGTGGATCCACGGCATCGTCGATCTGTGCGGTTCGCATCCGTCGATGCCCTGGCCGAACACGACCGAACTGCTCGACGGTCTCAGTGCGGCGCTCCGCCTCGAACGACCGTCCTGATCCCCTTCGGCGGCCAACCACCACGCCCATCGCGACAAGAGAGGCCACGCCACGCTGGGCGATCGCTCACCGCTCGAGCGTGAGCGTGCGAGTCACGTCGGGTTGCGGCCGAGGAACCGGGCAACGCTCAAGAACGCGGTGTGAGCCACCATGCGATGATCCGGCCGCACGGCCTGGCCTTCGATGTGCCAACCGCGATGGAGCACCTCGATGGTGCGGGCATCGATCCACTTGCCCTTCAGCGCCTCGCGCACCTGCACCGCCTGCGTGATCGACGGCGTGTACGCCACCAACAGCCCGCCGGGCTGCAGTACCGCTTCGGCATTCGGCACGACATTCCACGGCTCGGGCAGGTCGAGCACCACCCGATCGAACATGCCGAGTTCCGGGTCGATGCGCTCGTAGCTGTCGGCGATGTGGACCTCGTACCGGTCGAGCGCTGCCGCACCCAGGAAGCTCTCGACGTTCTTTCGAGCCCGGTTGGCGAAGTCTTCTCGGATCTCGTAGCCGACGATGTCGGCGCCGTAGCGAAGCATCGTCATCGACAGCGCCCCGGAACCGATGCCGGTTTCGAACACGCGAACACCGGGTCCGATGTCCGCGAGCATGCAGATCGGCGCCAGATCCTTCGGGTAGATCACCTGGGCGCCTCGCGGCATCTCGACCACGAAGTCCTCGAGCGTCGGACGCAACACCCGATACTCCGACCCCTTCGTCGAGCGCACGATGACGCCCTCCCGCTCGCCGATCACGTCGGCATGCGCCACGAACCCGTTGTGGCTGTGGAACTCGCCGTCGTCGACGAGATCGATGAGGTAGCGACGCTTCTTGGTGTCGAGCAGCAGGGCCTTCTCCCCTGCCGTGAACAGTCCTGTCATCGTCGCTTCCCTCTCGTGAGCACCATCTCGACCGGCACCGGTTCGTGCGCGCTCGACTTCTCCACCAGTCGGCAGAATGCACAGATCTCGCCCGTCGTCGGAGACCCACAACGTGCGCAGTCGTTCAGTTCTCCCGCCGCGGCGGCCGACCGGCCCGCCAGCAGCGGCGCCATCCGGTCGAGGAACCCCAGGTAGAACGACGCCTTGGCACCCGGCGAGGTCGCCTCGATCGCATTCAACGATTCCTTGTACGACAGGTGGCGGTTCCCTGCGGCGATCGGACACTCTTCGACGACGTAGTCGATGCCGCGCACCAGGCACCAGGCCGCCATCTCCCGTTCGGTCAGGCGCACGAGGGGCTTGACCTTCTTCGGGAATCCCTGCCCGGCGGGCAGCACGGGCATCTGTCGGGCGAGGTAGTCGATGTCCCAGCGCAGTGTGTTGCCGAACAACACCGCAGCTTCGTCGTCGAGGTTGTGACCGGTCACGACGACGTCGTAGCCGCCATCGCGCGCTGCCTGGTCGAAGAGACGCCGCTTGGAGAGCCCGCAGGCAGAGCACGGCACACGGCCGGTCGCCCGCGACGCGGTCGGGATGTCGTAGCCGTAGTCGTCGCGCAGATCGATGGTCACGAGCGACAGGCCTCGCTCGTCGGCGAAGCGTCGCACGTAGCCACCACTGTCGTCGGAGTAGTCGCCGATGCCGAGGCCGATGTACAGCCCATCGGCCTGGTAGCCGGCCTCGATCAGCATGTCCCACACGGCGAGCGAGTCCTTGCCGCCGCTGACGGCGACGAGAATCCGGTCGTCGGGCGCCAACATGTCGAAGTCGTCGATCGCCTTGGTCATCTGCCGCCGGCACAGCTGCTGGAGGTGTTCGGCACAGAATTTCGCGTTGTGCCGGGGCAGATCGATCACGGCCGGCGCCTTGCAGACCCGGCACTTGCTCCCGACGGCGGTCATGACGCGTTGGCCATCACGTGGCGCCGCCGGAGATGACCGGTCGAACCTCGATGGTGTCGCCGTCTTCGAGTCGGGCGTCACCGGGGACGAGCGTGCCGTTGCAGATCACGAGGTGAGCTTCACGGCTGAGGCCGAGATCGTCGAGCAGCCGATCGACGCTACGACCGCCCGGCACCTCGATCTCCCGCCGCGGATTGCGCAGCAGGACCTTCACGAGGCGGGCTGCGCCGCCTCGAGTTCGGCGCGCGCTTCCTCGGCAAGAGACGCCTTGGTCACCCCGACACGCTTGGCCTGCCGACGCGTCAGCGGGACCGACGCTGCAACCGTGATGACACTGCCGACGCGGATCGTCCGCCTGCCGAGCTGCTGGGGATTCTTGCCGAACACCTTCTTCACCGTGCTTCGGCCGAAGACGACCGCAGCGACGATCTTCCACGGGATGCTCGGACCGAGCACCCCCTTGCGCATCGCGTTGCGCCGAATGATGAACGACGGACGAGCGGTGACAGGAACGAGCGCCATCAGATGCGTCGGATCTCGACGACCGTGCTGCGCTTCTTGCCCGCACGCTTGCCGAGCATGAAGAAGATGAGCAACAGCACGACGGAACCAGCCGCCGCTGCCGTCGCGATCGTCGACTTCTTGTCGTCGACCTTTTCCTGCACGTCGCCCTGCAACGCCTTGAACTTGTTCTCGAGGTCCTGCGGTGTGATCTTGGGTGTGGCCTCGGCCGTGTTCTTCGCCATGACGAAGGCTCCTTACTTCGGTTCTTTGTGGAGGGTCGACTTCTTGATTCGCATCAGCGTCAGCGCCAGAAGTGCGGACGCGACGACCAACACGATCAGGTACGGGAGCCACGACAGGTTGCCCGACGCAGAACGCTCCCACTCGGTCTGCACCAAGCGGAGCAGACCCAACAGCATCAGCACCAGGCCGAGACCCAGCAGCGCAGCGGCTGCGAATCCGTAGCCCAGCCAGTTCCCGGCGCCCTTGAGCGGTCCGAGGGTCTCCTGCTTGGCGTACGCCTTGACGTAGTCGATGACCTCGCCGACCGAGGCGTCCTCGGCCTGCTTTGCTTTTTCCGCCTGCCGGGCGAGGCGCTGTTCGAGATCACTGGTGTCTGACACGATCATCGTTTCTATCACGAAAGCCGGAACTTCAACATGGCTTCGACATCGTCGAGGATCTCGTCGAGCAGATCGAGTCGGCTCGCGGGTCCTGGCGCTGACAGCAACCGGAACCGATCGGCCGGGCCGATCGGCGCGAGTGTGGCCAGGTGATACGTGGCCAGCAGCGGGTCGTCGGAGATCTCGTCGTCGCCGGTGTCGACGGCGTCGCCCTCGTTGGTGAGCTCGCTGATCGGGTCGTTCGCCCTGGCAGCCACCTGCGCAGCCAGCGCTCGCGCTGCGCGCACGCGGGCATGCGACGCAGCGACGTCGACCGCGAGACCGGCAGCGTCAGGATCGACGTCGGGCCAATCGTCGACGTCGGCGAGCGGGTACGGATCGTCCGGCAGCCAGGCGTTGATCCGGATACGACGGGTGCCGACGGCGACCAGCGCATATCGGTCCTCGTCGATGGCCTCGACCTGCAGCATCTGAGCCACGGTGCCGACCGACATCCGGTCGTCGCCGCCGCCCGTCTCCCATCCGTGCGAGATGAGCGCTTGGCCGAACTCGGGCTCGCCGTCGTCACGCAAGCAGTCGCGCACCATGTCGCGGTAGCGCGGCTCGAACACGTGGAGCGGAAGGATCCCCCCGGGGAGCAGGACCGACCCGAGCGGGAACATCCTCATCACGCCCATGACGATCAGCGAGGCCCCAGCAGGGCCGAATCGGGTGCGGTCGGATGAACGGCCAGACGGTCGGCCAGCGCGCTCCAGAACGGAATGTAGCCATCGGCGCTCACGTAGCCGGCCCCGTTGAGCACGAGGGCGAACTGCAGCGTCTCGCCGTTCGGGGCGTCGAGGTAGCCGGCAAGGGCCTTGACCTCAGGCGGCTCCTCGTCGGCGGGCGGGTTGGTCAGCGTTCCGGTCTTGCCGACGAGGCTCCCCTCGACCGGTGAACCGAGGAACTCGTCGATCAGCGTGCCGCTGCGCCCTGCGACCGGCAGCCCGTCGACGCCAGGAGTCGCTTCGAGATGGCCGAGCACGGTGACCAGCGTGTCACACGTCAGACGATTTTCAGCGCTGAGCCCCGAACCGTCGGCGAACACCACCGCGTCCATCGGTGCTCCCCAGGATGACACCGTGCGTTCCAGGACCTCGAGCCCGGATGCTGTGGTACCCGGCTGCGCACTACTGAAGCCGAGCTCTTTCACGAGCATCTCAGCGGTGTCGTTGTCGCTGCGGGTCAGCATGTCCGCCACGATGGCGGACAGCGGTGGCGACTCAACGGAAGCAACCACGGGCACCCCCGGCTCGAGCAGACCGGCCTCCGGCCCGCCCGAGACCGACACCCCGCGGTCGCGGAGCAGGCGGGTGAACTCACGCGCGGCGGCTTCGCCGGGATCGCGCTGGCGGGCGCTTCTCCCCACGACGAGGCCGTCGTTGACGACCAGGCCACCGATCGGTCCTGCGTCGACGTACGCCACACCGCTCCCCCAGGTCGGGTTCGCGTACTCGTCGTCGTATCGGCTGGCGTCGCCGACCACTGCACCAGAAATCGACGTGACCCCTGCCCCGGCGACGGCATCGGCCAACGCATCCAGTGCTGTGCTCGCCGCCGGCACATCGTCCCCGGGCGGGGCACCGCCGGCCACGAGCGACGGGTCCCCACCACCGACCAGATAGAGATTCCCGTCGACGACACCGTCGACGGGCGCTGGTGCGGCAGCGCTGGTGGTGAACTGGAAGTCGGCGCCGAGCACCTCGATCGCCGCTCCCCCGACGAGCAGCTTGTTGGTGCTCGCAGGAATCACTGCGACGTCGCCGTTCCACGACGACACCGCACGACCATCGACCGAGACGGCCAGACACGAGCGCGCGTCGATGAACGCGGCGAGCTGTTCGAGCGCGTCCGCCAGTTGGTTGTCGGCTCCGATCCGGGCGAGATCGGCCGGAGCGCGTCGCAGGTCGAGCACCGACGTGGTGAGCGCTGGGGCGGGTTCGGTACTGGGCTCGAACGTCGCCGCTTCCACCGATTCACTTGCTTCGTACTCGTCGGCGACCGCATCGCTCCAGACCAGCAGCCCGGCGAGTGCCACCACGGGAACGAGCCCGAGCGCGACCAGCCCGAACAGCGGTGCCAGCCGATACCGAACCGGGACACCCGGCGCTGCTCGCACAGCGACGTCGTGGCGCTCGCGTTGCGAGTCATCGTGGGTCATCGGGGCCCCAGGTCGGCTGGTGACGCGCCCGCAGGGTAGGTGTCGAGAACGTCGGCGAGGTCGTTCCAGACGGGGCGGTACTCGCTCTGGTCGGAGATCGTCGGACCGTTGAGAACGAGGGCGTACTCGACCGCGCTGCCCCCCTCGACGGGGAGGTAGCCGGCCAATGCCTTGACCGCCGGCGGGTCGACGTTGAACGGAGGATTGTTCAACGTGCCCGTCTTGCCCCGGAGTCGGCCGGCGACGGCGTTGTCGGTGAACACATCCGACAGTGTGCCGGTCTGGCCGGCCACCGGGAGTCCCTGGCCGATCGGCGACTCGAAACCGGTCTGCTGCAACACGGTCAGGATCGCATCGCAGGTCAAACGGTTGTCGAGGCTGAGCCCGGAACCGTCGGCCAAGACGATTGCAGCGACGTCGACGTCCCAGTCGACCAGTTGCTGGCGCACGAGCCCCAGCCCTGCCTCGCGAGTGCCGCTCGACGACACGGTGTAGCCGAGCTCCTTCACCACCATCTCAGCGGTGTTGTTGTCGCTGTTGCCGAGCATCTCGGCGACCACGTCGGACATCGGGGCCGACTCGATCGCAGCGACCTCGACCGGGCTCGCCGGTGCGGTGCCGTTGCGAGCATCACCGCCCACCGACACCCCGCGGGACTCGAGCAGCTGTGTGAATTCGCGTGCGGCGGCCTCGTTGGGATCACCACCGCGCAACGGGTCACCCAGCACACGCGAGTCGTTGGCCATGAGCGCGTCGTAGGGGCCCGCTTCGAGGCCGGCGACACCGTCACCCCAGCCGGGCGCGAAGTACTCGTCGTCGTAGCGGCTGCCGTCACCGACCACCGCGCCACGAACAGCGGTGACCCCGGCCGCCACGACCCGGTCGGCCAGTGCGTCGAACGACGTCGGCGAGGTCACGGGGTTTCGTTCCAGGTTCGAGTTCGGATACCAGTCCGACGACAGGAGAGGGTCTCCTCCGCCGACCAGGTACAGATCTCCGTCGATGACGCCATCGACGGGCGCCGAGTCGACGACCGCAGTGGTGCTGTAGCGGAAGTCGGGTCCGAGCAGCTCGAGCGCCGTCGCAGCCACCGGGAGCTTCTGTGTGCTCGCCGGGATCACCGCCAGTTCGGCATTGCGTTCGCCGATGGGGACCCCGTCCACCGACACCGCTCCGCACGATCGATCGTTGAGCGACGACAGGAACGGGCTGATCTCACCGGCGAAGGTGTCGGTGTTCAGCTCCCGCGAGATGATGGTGGGCACGCGACGCAGCGTGAGCACCGACGTCGACAACGCCGGGCCGGGCGCGACGGGCTCGACCGCCGAGTCGACCGGTGGAGCGGCCGCGTTGTCGCTGACCTGGCCAGATGCCCACGACGAGATCGCGGCGAGCACCAGCGCTGGCACCAGCGCCGCGACGGCCAGCACGATCCACGGCCCCGGTCCTCGCGGGCCACGTCGGCGACCAGGATGCCGTCGGGGTCCGGCGCGTCCCTCGGCGCCGCCTCCCTGGCTCACCGGCTGTGCGCCTCGCGGTACTTCGCGTAGCGAACGAGGTGTCCCAGGGCGGTCACCGCGTGGCCCCCGCTCGGGTAGCACAGACGACCGAGACGCCGCACCGTCGCCGGCCCGGCGTTGTCCGGATCGGCCACGGCCAGCTCAGTGGCGACCAGAATGGGCTTGCCGTTCGCGACACTCAGTTCGTGCGCGGCCTCTGCGAATCGTTGGTCCTGCCGCTCGTGGTAGGCAACGATGCGCTCGAGGCCGTGATCGGGGAAGAAGCGGCCCTCGCTCATCATGCGTGCCTGATTGCTCTGGATCCCGATCCCCAGGTAGATCAACGCATCGACGTCGGGGTGTTCGGCGATCAGCGCCATCACTTCGGGAATGGTGTCGCGCACCTCGCCACCGGCGCAGTCCACCGGGTTGTTGCGGCTCCAACGCGGCGGCAGTTTGGCGTCGATCGCGGCCTGCAGGTCGCTCGGCAGATCCATCAGCACGATGTCGGGGTCGCGGGTGATCGCGTCGGCGGTGACCACGCCCCAGCCGCCGGCGGTGGTGAGCACGATCGTGTTCGGTCCGCTCGGCAACGGCTGGGTCGCGAAGGTCGCAGCTGCCTCGTAGGCCTCGGTGACGGTTGCGGCGCGGGTGATGCCCGCAGCTCGGCACTCGCCGTCGAAGATCTTGTCGTTGGCCGCCAAGGCGCCGGTGTGGCTGGCGGCAGCCTGTGCGCCGCCTTCGGTGGCACCACCCTTGACGAGCACGAGCGGCTTGTGCGCCGCTGCACTGGCCAGCTTGTCCATCAGGCCACGTCCGTCGACGATCCCTTCGACGTAGGCCAGGCCGACCTTGGTGGCAGGATCGTCGGCGTACCACTCGAGGTAGTCGGCAACCGTGACCGCTGCGGCGTTGCCGGCCGAGACGGCACGGCTGATGCCGACCCCGCTGGCACGAGCCATGTTCATGAAGCTCGACACGAAGTTGCCGCTCTGGCTCGCCACTCCGATGCCACCTGCCGGCGGATAGGGAGCCACGATCTGTGCGCAGAGATCGGCGGGGGTGCTGACGACCCCCTGACCGTTCGGTCCGGCGAGGAGGATGCCGAGCTCGTCGGCGAGTGCCACGAGTTCGTCCTCGGCTCGCTGCCCCTCGTCTCCGGCTTCGCCGTACCCGGCAGAGGTGAGAAACGCCGCGCGGATGCCCTTGGCCGCACAGGCCCGGAGCAGATCAGGATTCGCCGCGGCCGGCGTGCACACGAACACGAGATCGATCGAGTCGGCGGGCAGGTCGGCGATGTCGGCGACGGTCTTGACCCCGAGCACCTCCTCGCCTTTCAAGTTGGTGCCGTAGACGCCGCCGGCATAGCCGCTCGCGAGCAGGTTGTGCAGCGAGACGAACCCGAACTTGCCCGGGTGCGTCGACGCTCCGGTGACCAGCACGCCCTTGGGGTCGAACAGGGCGCGGAACTGCTCGTCGGTCGGACGACGTCGCGCCGAGGTCTGCGCACCGGCGGGTGCAGCACCGAGTTCGACCAGGCCATCGACCGCGACGACGGTGCCATCAGGCTGCACGATCAGGGGGTTGATGTCGACGCTGGCCACATCGCTGCGTTCGACGGCGAGTCGCCCGAGTCCGACGATCACGTCGACGAGTTGCGAGCGATCGACCGCAGCCTCGCCGCGGAACGCATCGAGGAGCTTCTGCGTGGCGAGGTCGTCGATCATCTCCGACGCCGTGACCTCGTCGACCGGGGCCGGCCGGAACACGACATCGGCGACGGCTTCGGCGAGGATGCCGCCCACGCCGAGCATCACGGTGGGCCCGAACTGTGGGTCGCGGATCACGCCGGCGATCAGCTCACGATTGCCCGAGATCATCGGAGCCACCAGCACCGAGACCTCACCGTCGGCGGGCGTCGCAGCATCGAGCAGTTCGCCGGCCGCGGCCTCCACGGCCGCCCGGTCGCCGAGTCGGAGCTTCACCAGGCCCCGCTCGGTCTTGTGGGCGATGGCGTCGCCGTTCAGCTTTGCGACGACTGGATACCCCATCTCGTCGGCTGCAGCACCTGCTGCGGTTGCGTCGGTGACGAACCGCTCAGGAGCGATCGGGAGACCGAAATCGGCCAGCAGGGCCTTGGAATCGCGCTCGGACAGGGTGCTGTTTGGGGTCGCCATGCGTGCTCCACGGTACTCCCGCACACCTCGGTGGATGCGGTCACCCACCAGGTGGTGATCGGTGTCGGACACCACACGTCACCTCGGTGGGTCGGGTCAGGAGCTGGGCGACACGTTGTAGGTCAGCACGCTCTTGGCGATCAGACGACCGGACGTTGCCCCGACCGCTTCGCTCTCGCAGAACACCACGCTGCGGCCACGCTTGATCACCCAGCCCTCTGCAACGACGTCTTCGTCCTTGACGGCGCCGATGTACTGCACGTGCAGGTCGACGGTCGAGTAGCGGTCCATCGGTCCGAGCACGGAGCCGACTGCCGGGACGAGGACGGCGTCCATCAGCGAGGCGATCGCTCCGCCGTGCACGATCCCACCCGGGTGCAGCAACTCCGCCTTGAACGGCATCCGCATCCGGCAGTAGTCGACCCGTGTCTCCTCCACCTCGAGGCCGATCAGCATGGGGTAGAACACGGTGTCGGACTTGCCGAACTTCGCCCATCGGGCGGCGGCCTCGTCGGACAGGGGTTCGTACTGATCGGCTCGGGTCATCGACCGATCATGACGGCATCAACGCCGCGTGGAAGAACTCGATGATGTGTTCGCTGCGCCGATCCAGTGCGGCCGGGGCGAGCGGGTCCTCGTCGAGCAGCCCTTCCAGGAACGGCGCATCCGAGAAGTAGCTGAGCAGCGCGCCGTATCCGGTGAGCAGAAGTTGCTCGGGGTTGTGCGTGCGGAACACTCCGGCGTCCATCTCGCGGCGGAAGTAGTCGGCGGCCTGGTCGAACATCGGTCGCAGCACCGCTGCAAGGTCGATGCCGAGGTGTACCCCACCGTCGATCGCTTCACGACGCATCAGTGTGACGTAGCTCGGGTTGTCGGCGAAATAGCCGAACCCGGCGCGCAGCACCTGTTCGACCTTCGGCCACCCCGTTGCGGTCGACTCGATCGCACCGGCCAACCGAGCGAACCAGTCCGACAGCAGTCGTTCGAACACCTCGCCGTAGAGCGCGTCCTTCGAGGCGAAGTGGTGGAGCAGGCTGGGCCGGCGGATCCCGACCTCGGCGGCGATGTCGTTGAGCGACGTCCCGCTGTAGCCGGCATGGGCGAAACACGAAAGCGCCGCATCGAGGATCTGGTCACGGGTGGACCGACCCTCGATGGGCGCTTCGATGATGACGTCGTTCGATTCGCGGGCGGAGCCCTCGGCGGCAGCGATCGGATCCGACATCGTGCCGGCGAACGCTACAGCCACAGAGGCGTGGCGAGATCAGGCCGGCGGGTACACGCCCATCTGCTTGGCCTTGTCGGTCTGCCAGAAGATGTCGGCGATCTCGTCGATGTAGGTGACCAACTGCTCGCCCACCGCTGGATCCATCGACTTCTTGGCCTCACCGGCCTGATGGATCGCCTTCCAGAACAACTCGTGGAGCTGCGGGAATGCAGCAAAGTGATCGGGGGCGAAGAAGTCGGCCCACAAGACCATCAGATGGTGCTTGGTCTCCTCGGCGCGGGCTTCCTTGATCGAGATGCACCGAGCGCGGAAGACCTCGTCGTCGGACTCGGCGTACTTCTTGGCGGTCTTGACCACCGACAGCGCCTCGATCTTGGCCTGGGCCGGGTCGTACACCCCGCAGTACAGGTCGCAGTGGGCGTGGGCGACGGTGGCCGAAGCGAACAACTTGGCGAACATGATGGCTCCTCAGAGTGCAATGGTGGGGTGTGCTGTGCTGACGATTCCCAGGGGACGTCGGGTCGAAACATACACTCCGCAACCGTGCAGGTGCCCATGCCACGTCGATTTCGGGTGGCAGACCGCTCGATGGAACCGACGTTGGTCGACGGACAGGGCCTGATCGCCGTTCGATGGCGGTCTGCCCGTGTCGGGCAGTTGCGCTGCTTGGAGCATCCGGAGCGCCCCGGCTTCTGGCTGGTGAAGCGCGTGTCGGCCGTCCACGACGACGACACGATGTCGGTCCTGTCCGACAACAGCGGGGCCACGCTCGCCGATTCGCGCTCGTTCGGTCCGGTGCCGGTGGCAGGGTCGTACCGGGTGCTCGTGCGAGTCCCGAGCCGATGGTCCTGAGCCCCGTTGCGATGAGCGACGCACGCACATCTGGTGTGCTCGCTCATCGCAGTGTGGGTCCGTAGCCTGGGTCGCCATGCAGATCGTGTCCGCACTCTTCGTCGACGAATTCGAGATGCGCCAGGCACCTGGGCCGTCGACGCGCATCGATCTCACCGGCGTGATGTTCTCGATGGCAGCGCCGTCTCCTGCGCCGGTGACGATCGAGCCGCACCTCATCGGATTGATCTTCTGCCCCGACACCGAGGAGGGCTCAGGCGTGTTCGAGGTCGTGTTCCGACGGGGCCTCGACGACGACAGCGAGCAGGTCGCTCGCAACGTCAGCCCGTTCACCGTCGAGCCGGGCAAGTTCACCTATCGATTGGTCCGCGGCGAGCTCGAGTTCCCCGACTACGGCCAGATCTTCGCCCACTGCCGTATCGACCACGGCCCCTGGCACATCGTGCCGTTCACCCTCCTGCCTCCCGCCTGATCATCGCAACGGAGAGGTTCGTGCCGTGCCGGAACGGGTACCCTCGCCCGCGTGCCGTTGACAGCAGAACAGGACCAGCTCGCCGTCTCGCTCATCCGGGGGATGGCGATGGACGGCCCGCTGGCCGCCAACAGCGGCCACCAGGGCACCGCCATGGCGCTCGCCCCGCTCGGCCACGTGCTCTACAGCCGGGTGATGCAACATGATCCGGCCGACCCGTCGTGGCCCGACCGCGACCGATTCATCCTCTCCAACGGCCACGCATCGATCTTGCAGTACTCGCTGCTGTTCCTGTCCGGCTACGGCCTCGAAGTCGAGGATCTGAAGGAGTTTCGCCAGTGGGAGTCCGCCACGCCCGGACATCCCGAGGCCGGCCACACCGCCGGTGTCGAGGTCACCACCGGCCCGCTCGGGCAGGGATTCGCCAACGCGGTCGGCATGGCGATCGCCGAAGCGAACCTGCGCGCTCGTTTCGGTGCCGAAGCCCAGGACCACCACACCTTCGTGATCGCCGGCGACGGCTGCCTGATGGAGGGTCTGAGCCACGAAGCCGCCTCGCTGGCCGGCCACCTCGGCCTCGGCAAACTGATCTGCGTCTTCGACGACAACCTGATCACCATCGACGGCCCGACGAACATGTCGACCGGCGACGACACCGCAGCCAGGTTCCGCGCCTACGGCTGGGACGTCGTCGACCTCGGTGAGATGGCCGACGACCTCGATGGTCTCGAAGCGGCGTTGAACGCCGCCAAGGCCGAGACCCGGAAGCCGTCGTTGCTGATGTTGCGCTCGCACATCGGCGAGCCGTCGCCCGACCACACCGACACCGCCGGCGCCCACGGCAACCCCTTCTCGGCCGACGACGTGACCCGCACCAAGGCGGTCATGGGCATTCCCGACGAGGCGTTCTGGGCCCCGGACGACCTGGTGGCGGCGTACCGCGCCTCGGTGGGCGAACGCGGCGCTGCTGCTCGTTCCGCATGGATCGATGCCAGCGCGACCGTGACGTCGTCGGCCGACTGGCGCGCAGCCTGGGCCGGCACCGGTACCGACGGTTGGGACGCAGCGCTCCCCTCGTACGAGCTCGGCGAGTCGGTCGCCACCCGCAAGTCGATCCAGCGAGCGCTCGACGCCACCTACGACCAGCTCCCCGGGTTGATCTCGGGTTCGGCCGACCTCACCGGCAGCAACGGCACCGGGCTGGCTCGCACGACCGCGTTCACGGCCGACGACCGCTCGGGCCGCTATCTCCACTACGGCATCCGCGAACACGCGATGGGCGCGGCGCTGGTCGGTATGGCCCAGCACGGCGGCACCCTGCCGATCAGTGGCACCTTCTTCGTGTTCTCCGACTACATGCGCCCGTCGATCCGTCTCGCAGCATTGTCCGGCGCGAAGACCTGTTTCGTGTTCACCCACGACTCCGTCGGCGTCGGCGAGGACGGCCCGACCCACCAGCCAGTCGAACACCTCGCCGCACTTCGTGCCATCCCCGGACTCCATGTCGTGCGCCCGGCCGACGGCAACGAGACGATCCAGGCCTGGGCCGACATCGTTCGCCACGACGGGCCGTCCGCGTTGATTCTCAGCCGTCAGAACATCCGGGTGGTCACCGACGGTTCAGCGGTCACGCTCGGAGCCGGCATCGTCAGCGACTCCGATGGCGACCCCGGCGTGGTGCTGATCGGCACGGGCAGCGAAGTCGAGGTGTGCGTCGATGCCGCCGATCGCCTGCGCGAGCAGGGGCACGACGTTCGGGTGGTCAGCCTGCCGAGTTGGGATCGATTCAGCGAGCAGGACGAGCTCACACGCGATGCCATCCTGCCGGCCGGCGTACCCGCACTGTCTGTCGAAGCAGCCACCACCTTCGGTTGGGAACGCTGGTCCGACGACTCCATCGGCATCGACCGCTTCGGCGCGAGCGCTCCCGGCGGTCTCGTGCTCGACCAGCTCGGCATCAACGTCGGCCATGTCGTCGAGCGGGCGCTCGCGCTCCTCGCCTGAGAACCAACGTCGACTCCGAAAGGAACCCATGTCAGACAACCTGATCATCGCCCTCCACCAGGAACAGCGTCAGAGTGCGTGGCTCGACAACCTGCAACGCGACTACATCACCTCAGGACGGCTCATCGACATCCGAGACGGTGGTGTACGAGGCCTCACTTCGAACCCGTCGATCTTCCAGAAGGCCATCCAGGACTCCCACGACTACGACGAGCAGTTCTCCGAGCTGAACGCTGGCGGCGCCTCGATCGACGAGGCGTACTGGGCTCTGGTGATCCGCGACATCCACAGCGCGTGCGACGTGTTCTCCAAGGTGTACGACCACTCCGATGGCGTCGACGGCTACGTCAGCGTCGAGGTCGCCCCGAGCCTCGCCCACGATGGTCCCGGTACCGAGTCCGCCGCCCGCGACCTGCATCGACGGATCGACCGTCGCAACGTGATGGTGAAGATCCCCGGCACCGAGGAGGGGTTGGCCCCGATCGAGCAGATGATCGCCGAGGGCCGGTGCATCAACGTCACGTTGATCTTCAGCCTCGACCGGTACTCACAGGTGATCGAGGCGTACGTCGCCGGGCTCGAGCGTTTGGCCGGAGATCCCGATGCCGATCTCTCGCAGGTGGCGAGCGTGGCGAGCTTCTTCATCAGCCGAGTCGACTCCGAGGTCGACAAGCGCCTCGAGGCAATCGGCTCAGACGACGCGTTGGCGTTGCGCGGCAAGGCTGCGGTCGCACAGGGCAAGCTGGCCTACCAGTTGTTCCTCGAGGCGTTCTCCGGGCCACGCTGGGAGGCACTCGCGGCGCGAGGCGCACGGGTACAACGGCCGCTGTGGGCCTCGACGTCGACCAAGAACGAGGCGTATCCCGACACGCTGTACGTCGACGAACTGATCGGACCCGACACGGTCAACACGCTGCCCGAAGCCACCCTCGAGGCGTTCGCCGACCATGGCACGGTCGAGCGCCGCGTCGATGCCGACACCGATGCGGCACGAGCGGCATGGCAGTCGCTCCGCGAGGTCGGCGTCGACATGGACGACGTCGCTGCTCAGCTCGAGCGGGAAGGCGTGGCGAGCTTCGCCGGGGCGTTCGACGAACTGATCGACGCCCTCGAGACCAAGGCCGCCACCCTCACCTGACCGATCTCTGGGTCGGCGCTCCGACCGAGCCTCCCTCGCCTGCAGCCCACACCCCGAAATTTGTGCGCCGGCGCGTCGCCGGTGCAACGATCCGCGCACATTTTGGACGGTCCTGCGAAACGTGCGCACCAGAACGTCACCAACGCGACGATCTGCGCATTTTCGGAGTGGGTGCTGGCCTGCGATCAGACGTCGACGAAACGGCGCGGATAGCCCTGCGCACCGTTGGGGGCGACCGGCGCCGTCTCCTCGCTCTGGGCGACGCCGTTGCCGTCGATGGCCCTCGACTCGATCATGTGGCGGCCCGGTTCGAGCTCGAGTGTGATCATCCACTGCGCCCAGGTGTCATTCGACGGCACCCCACCGAGGTCCGCCTCGAACCACTCACCTTCGTCGGCGCGCACCTCGACACGGGACACACCACGGTGGATCGCCCAGGCGATGCCGCCCACGATCACGTCGTTGGCGGTGGCACCTCGGCGATCGGTGTCGATACGCGACATCGTCTTGATCGGCCCGCTCTTCGACCAACCGCGCGGCACCCAGTAGGCGTCATAGTCCTCCCACCGGGTCAATTCGATCTGTGTGACCCACTTGGTGGCCGAGACATATCCGTACAGGCCGGGCACGACCATCCGGACCGGGTAACCATGTCGAGCCGGCAGCGGCTCACCGTTCATCGCGATCGCCAGCATGGCATCGCGGCCGTCCATCACGACCTCGGTCGGCGTGCCAGCTGTCCAGTCGTCGATCGACCTGCTCACGATCTGCGTCGCCTCCGGCTGCACCCCGGCCTCTTCCAGCACATCGCGCAGCAGCACCCCCTGCCACAGGGCATTGCCGATCAGGTCTCCGCCGACAGGATTCGAAACGCATGACAGCGTGATGTACCGCTCGACCTGCGGACGAGCGAGCAGGTCGTCGAACGTCAACTCCAGCGGGTTGTCGACCATCCCCCCGATCTGGAGCTTCCACGAATCCTTCGACACCTGCGGCACGACCAGCGCCGTGTCGATCCGGTAGAAGTCGGCATTCGGGGTGACGAACGGATCGAGACCATCGAGCGGGAGTTGCGCATTCGCCGGCAGCGCACCGACCGGGGTGTCGGCGGAGGGAAGACTCAGCAGCGTGCGCTCGTTGTCGACCTCGAAGCGCTGTTGGAGTATCCGTCCGAACCCGCCGGCAAAGACTGCGACCGACCCGATGCCGATGGCGCCACCGACGAATCGGCGGCGGTCGACGCCCATCGGTTCCGCAACGGGTTGCTGTGGGTCAGCCGTGGTCGCTCCCCGCTCGGGTCGCGGTGCGAGGTAGAGCAGCACTGCGACCGACACTCCGGTTCCGATGATCGTGGGCAGCAGCTTCACCAACGTGGGTTCCGGACGGGTCAGCACTGCCCAGGCGCCGATCACGCCGGTGACGCAAGTGAGGGCCACTGCCGCGGCGCGAGCACCCCGCATCGCCAACACGCCGACCCCGACGCCGATACCGAGCAACACGACCAGCGCCCCGACGACGAGAACCACCTTGTCGTTGGTGCCGAACGTGTCGATCGCCCATTCCTTCAGCGGGCGTGGGACCCAGTCGATGAACACCTGACCGACGGGGACCACCGGCGACGAGGTGCGTTCGAACAACCCGACGACCAGTTCGGCAGCAGCGAGCCCTGCGCCGGTGGCGATGAGGCCCAGCAGCGGACCCATCCACCTGGGCCCGTACGATCGTTCGTCCATGGAACCAGATGTATCCGACTCAGACGCCTCCCAGGCCCGAACCATCGTCTCCGAGCTGGGTGTTTCCGAGAATGTTCGACTCTCGGAAGAACTCGTTTCGGAAGCGTTGGGACTCATCACCGATCAGCCTGACACGCTCGATCTCAAGATCGCCACTGCAGCGCTGGCCGAGATGCGCGATGCGTATGCGATGTTCGAGCCGTACAAGCAACGCCGCAAGGTGTCGATCTTCGGATCCGCCCGAACCGGCGCCGACGATCCGCTCTACGAACTGACCGTGGGGCTGGCTCGCACGCTTGCCGAACACGGCTGGATGGCGGTCACCGGCGCCGGTCCCGGGATCATGCAGGCGGGAATGGAGGGGGCCGGTCGAGAGATGTCGATCGGCGTGTCGATCCGATTGCCGTTCGAGACCGGCGCGAACTCGATCATCGCCGGCGACGAGAAGCACGTCAGCATGAAGTACTTCTTCACCCGCAAGCTGATGCTGATCAAGGAGTCGCAGGCGTTCGTGTGCATGCCCGGCGGTTTCGGCACGCTCGACGAGATGTTCGAGCTCCTCACGCTCACCCAGACCGGCAAGGGAGTCCCGGTGCCGATCGTGCTCCTCGACTCCCCCGGCGACCCGTTCTGGGAAGGCGTCGACACCTTCGTTCGCGAGCAGTTGATCGCCCGTGGACTCGTCTCGGCGAACGATGTCGATCTGTACACGATCACCAACGACTGCGACGAGGCCGCACGGATCATCAACGACTTCTATGCCAACTACGACTCGATTCGATTCGTCGGCGATCACGTCGTGATCCGGGTGCGCCAGGGACCGACCGACGAGCAGCTCGCCGAGCTGAACGAACGTTTCGGCCATTTGGCGTCGCGGGGCAGGATCGTGCGAGCGGAGCCGTTCAAGGTCGAGCGGCGAGACGACGACAAGGTCGACCTCGACCGGGTCTCGTTCATGTTCGCCAAGCGTGGCTACAGCGACCTGGTCGCGTTGATCCGCACGCTGAACGGCTACGTCTCGGCGAGCTGACGGAGCACCGAGGTGGCTCCGCTCGTCGACGATCAGCTCCGGCGACGTCTCCTCGTCGGCCGCCACCAGCTCGATGCCTCCGGACGAGCCGAGCGGACGATCATGCAGTCGGCGCAGGCGCTCGCCGTGCTCCACTCGACCGACCCCAGCACGCCCTATCTGTCGCTGCAGGCTCGCACGCCAGCGTCACAGAGCGACATCGATGCAGCGTTCTACGATCAGCGAAGCCTGCTGCGCCTGACGACGCTGCGGCGCACGGTCTTCGCGATGCCGCTCGACGTGGTGCCGCTCGCCCTCCACTCCGACGGCGGCCGTCTCGTTCGGACACTCCGCAAGAACCTGCTCGACTGGATCGAGGCGAGTCCGGACACGTCGATCCCGGCCGGCCGCTTCCTCGACGAGACCTCCGAGGCCACAGTCGAGCTCTTGCGCGCCGGCGGTGCAGCCACCGGGCGAGCGTTGGCCGAAGCGCTCCCCGCGCTCCAGGTTCGCTTCAACCCTGCCCCGAGCGCTGCGTACTCGAAGCCGATGCGCATCACGTCACGAGTACTCGAACTCCTCGCGGCCGAGGGCCGGATCGTACGCGGGCGCCCGACCGGGCGCGACTTCACCTCTGCGGCCTGGGCATGGGAGGTCATCGAGCACTGGATCGGCTCGGACGGCATGACCGACGTCGATGCCGACGAGGCGCTGACCGAACTGATCGCACGGCATCTCGCCACGTTCGCTCCTGCGACAACAACCGACCTGGCCTGGTGGACCGGCCTCCCGAAGGGGCAGATCCGCGCTGCCCTCGAGCGCTGCGGTGTGCGCACGGTGTCGCTCGACAACGCCGGCGAACCGGGATTGGTGCTCCTGAACGACGACCTGGACGCACCAGCGGCGAACGGTTCCGCAGCCCTGCTGCCCGGGCTCGACTCGACCACGATGGGATGGAAACAGCGCAATTGGTACGTCGATGACACCGTCGACGCCGGCATCTTCGACCGCAACGGCAATGCCGGCCCGACGGTGTGGTTCGAGGGCCGAGTGGTCGGAGTCTGGACGCAACGATCCGACGGCGAGGTCGTCAGCCGGCTCCTCGACGACATCGGGTTGGATGGCCGCGCCAGCGTCGACGCCGAGGCCGAGCGTCTGCAGACGTGGCTCGGCGATGTTCGGGTGAAGTGGCGCTACCCCACCGCGCTCACCAGGCAGCTCGACGCGTGACGGAGCGGCCCGGAGCTCACATCTCGTCGAGTTGACGGAGCACCGCGGCGGCCTTCTCGATCGCTCGGCGCGCCTGCATCAGCTTCTTGTCGTCGGCGGGCCTGGCCACCTCGCCGTCGGCGACGGCCTCGCGCAGGCGGTCGAAGGCCATCTCGTCGAGATCGGCGGCGATCGTCTCGAGCCGCTCGACCAGTGCGCCGTACTCACCGCTCATCGCTCGGCCACTCCCAGTGCCTCGGCCACCAGGTCGACCGGGTGGCGCACGGGAAGACCGAGCACCGCACCGAGATGCATCGAGCAACCGGGGTTGGCGCTCGCAACCGAACCGGCCGTCGACCGCTCGGCAGCTCGATCGATCGATGCGACCTTGCGATCACGAATCTGGCCAGCGAGTTCGGGTTGGAGCGCCGAGTACGCGCCACCGGCACCGCAACACAGCCCGTCGTCGTCGAGCTCCACCACGTCGGCGACGTGGGCGAGCAGCGTTCGCACGGGAGCATGCGCCTGCTGGACGTGCCGGAGGTGGCACGGGTCCTGCACGATGACCGACATGCGCTCGACCTGGGGTGCGGGCAGTCGGTCGACCCGATCGGCAAGCCATTCGGCGATGTCGACGACCCGATCGCTGAAACGACGCGCCTCGTCGGTCTGGAGCAGGTGTCCGTAGTCCTTCATCGCTGCTCCACATCCGGCGGAGTTCACGAGGATCGGCGCCGTGCCCGGCATCGACGCCATCACCCGCTCGGCCAGCGAGCTCGCATCGTCGTGGAGTCCGGCATGGACGTGCAACGCCCCGCAGCACCCACCACCTCGGCCGGGCACGGCGACCGTTGCGCCGGTGAGCGCGATCAGCGCGGCAGTGTTGCGGTGGGTCGGGCGTTGCCAGGCGTCCATCACGCATCCGGTGAACAACCACACGTCGTCGCCCGTGGCTTCGACCCTCGCCGCGCGTCGCAGCGGGAGCGACGGCACACCGAGCCGTTTCGGTACGACTCTGAGGCGCTGTCCGACGGCGAGCGCCGTCGAACCCGCGAGCAGCACGCGGTGGTGCGCCAGGACACGGAGTCCGATCCGCTGCCACCACGGGGTGATCCGCCCATCCGCGGCGAGGGCGGTTCGGGTCTCCTCCATCAGGGTTCCGAACTGCACGCCACTGGGGCAGGCCGTCTCGCAGCCGCGGCACTGCACGCAGGTCTCGATGAAGTCGATGAACTCGTCGTCGATCGGAAGCTCGCCACCGTCGACTGCTCGCATCGCGTCGATACGACCACGCGGCGAGTACTTCTCCTCGCCCGTCACGCGGAAGGTCGGACAATGGGGAAGACACAACCCGCAGCTCACACACGTCGCGGCTCGCTCGGCATCCAGCCCGAGCACCGACAGGCCGACGGGCGACGGTGCGGTGAGATCCATGAGCGGCATCGTAGGAGCCGGTGACCGGTGAACCCGGTTCGACCATCGCGAGCGCGAGCACCCACGGCAGTCGCAGGACCCCCGGCAGGCCGCACGACCACGCAGAATCGCCCACGTGGGCCCATACTCGGGTGTGCATGCCCGAAGGCCACACGATCCACCGAATCGCCCGCGATCACGGCACCCTGCTCGCCGGTCGCGCACTTCGTGTGTCGAGTCCGCAGGGTCGGTTCGACGCTGACGCCGAACGCGTCGACGGCGCCGTGCTCGAACGGATCCAGCCCTACGGCAAGCACCTGTTCTACGAGTGGTCGACCGGCGAGGTCGGCCACGTCCACCTCGGACTGTTCGGCAAGTACCGGGTGCAGCACACCGATCGCTCCCCCGATCCGATCGGTCAGGTTCGCATGCGCCTGCAGGCCGAACCGGACGACCGCCACGATCAGTTCGTCACGGTCGATCTGTCCGGGCCCACCGCGTGCACGATCGACCCACCGTCGGTTCGCAAGGACATCCTCGCCCGGCTCGGTCCCGATCCGATCCGTCGAGGCTCCAAACCGGACGCGATGGTCGCCCGTGTCTCGAAGAGCACCCGCGGAATCGGCGACCTGCTGATGGACCAGGCAGTGGTGGCCGGTGTGGGCAACGTGTACCGAGCCGAGGCGCTGTTCGTCGCCGGTGTCCACCCGCTACGCCCCGGCAACCGATGCGAACCCGCCGAACTGGACGCGCTCTGGGCAATCGTGCAAGGGATGTTGCGTCAAGGCGTGAAAGACGGCCGAATCGTCACGGTCAGTCGGGACGACCTCGGGATCTCGCCTCGAGCGCGCATCCCTCGGCGCGAGGCGACGTACGCCTACAAACGAGATCGATGTCTGCTGTGCGGCGACGAGATCCAGCGCATCCAGATCGCGAACCGCACGAGCTACCACTGCCCCACGCATCAGCCGAGCTGACGACCTAACCTGGCCGGATGACGCCCGTCGATCGCATCCCCGACATCGTCCAGGAACTCCAGGCCGGGTTTCGTGCCGGAGTGCTCCGCGACGTCGAGTCCCGCCGCATCCAGCTCAAGCGGCTGCGCGACATGTTCGTCGAAGAGGAGGATCGGCTCATCGACGCGCTCGTCGCCGACGTCGGCAAGCCGCGCATCGAGGCCTACACGACCGAGATCGCGTTCACGGTCAACGAGATCGACCACACCCTCAAACACCTGGATTCGTGGACCAAGCCCGAGAAGGTGAAGGTGCCGTTGACGTTCAAGCCCGGCAAGGCGACGCTGCGACCCGAGCCGCTGGGCACGGTGTGCATCATCGCCCCGTGGAACTATCCGGTCCAGTTGCTGTTCGCTCCGCTCGTACCAGCGCTGGCAGCCGGCAACACGGCGGTGCTGAAGCCCTCGGAAGTCACCCCCTCGGTGGCCGCGCTGATCGAGGAGCTCGTTCCCAGGTACTTCGATGCGTCGACGGTCGCAGTGGTCACCGGCGCCGTCGACGAGACCACGGCGCTCCTGCAGGAACGGTTCGATCACATCTTCTACACCGGCAATGGCAAGGTCGGCCGAGTGGTGATGCGCGCAGCGGCCGAACACCTCACACCGGTCACCCTCGAACTGGGCGGCAAGAGCCCGGCGATCGTTGCCGCAGACGCGAACATCGACGTCGCCGCGAAGCGCATTGCGTGGGCGAAGTTCCTCAATGCCGGCCAAACGTGCGTTGCGCCCGACTACGTCCTCGTCGAGGACCTCGTGGAGGACGAACTGCTGAGCAAGCTCGCCGACGCGGTGACAGCGTTCTACGGCGACGACCCGCGCCAGTCCGACGACTACGCCCGCATCGTCAACGAGCGCCATCACGATCGTCTGATGAAGCTGCTCGGCGACGGCGGTTTCGATGCCACGGTCTTCGGAGGCACCGGCGACCGTGGGAGCCGCTACCTGGCGCCCACGGTCCTCTCGGGGGTCAAGCCCGATGCCGCCGTGATGGACGAGGAGATCTTCGGTCCGATCCTGCCGGTCCTCGCCGTGGGAGATGTCGACGAGGCGATCCGTTTCGTCAACGACCGCGAGAAGCCGTTGGCGCTGTACGCGTTCAGCAGCGAACAGGACACGCTCGAGCACATCGTTGCCAACACCTCGGCCGGTGGCGTCACCCTGAACCATGCGGTCCTTCACCTCGCTGTGCCCGATCTGCCGTTCGGCGGAGTCGGCGAGAGTGGCATGGGCACCTACCACGGCAAGCCGGGCTTCGACACCTTCAGCCACTTCAAGGCCGTGCTCGACAAGCCGACACGCCCCGACCCGGCGCTGATGTATCCGCCGTACACCAGCACCAAGAAGAAGATCATCCGCAAGTTCATGTAGTGCGCAACCGGCGCACCTACTGCGCAGTCCACGTCGGTGCATCCGGCTCGCCACGCCAGAACCGCAGTCGACGTTCGGCCTCCGGACCTGCGTTCGGATCACTCAGCGCCGCGATGACCCGCATCAGCGTGGCTGCCACCAGCCGCAGCTCGGCGAATGCGCACGCAGCGGGAACATCGACGAACGACTGCCCGTATCCGTGCGCGAATGCCGGGTAGACAGCGGCATCACCACCCCAGCGATCGTGCAACGTCATCAGCGGGCCGTGATCCCAACCCGCCGGCGCCCGACACAGCAGGTCCCAGTCGAGAAGTACCGGTCCTTCCGGGCTCATCATCACGTTGCCTGGATGAAGGTCGCCATGACACAGCACCGGGTCGCTGAAGCGGTCCCACCCGCGATGTCTGTCCACCACGGCGGTGAGACCATCGCGCGCTGCGGCGTCGAGCGCATCACCCGCTCGATCGACGAGTGCGTCGAAGTCCCACCACGGCAGCACCGCCGGGGATGGCACCGGAATCGACACCGGCAGCTCGCGGTGATCGAGGTCGTGCACTCGACGAATCATGGCGCCGACCTCGACCCAGTCGATCGGGGCACCCGACTCGCGCACGCGCTCCCAGGCGGTCACGCTCATCGGCCCGTCGACGACGACATCGGCACGGCGCGGCGCCGGAACCACGATTCCCCTCCCTGCGAGGAGCTCCGCGAGATCGATCGAGGCGTCCGCCGGCACACTCGGGGTGGCGACGCGGAGCACCACATCGCCGCTCGCGAAGATCGCATTCATCCCGCGGCGGAGCAACACCGGCCGGTCCAGCCCCCAGTGCTCAGCCGCTCTCCCTGCGGCGCGATTCGCTGCGGAGAGGTCGGTGATCGGTGCGTCGACATAGGCGCGTCGTGCGTCGACGCCCATGATCAGATGCTCGACACCGGATCGACGCCGGGGTTCAGTCGCCCCGACGGGTCGAACGCGGCCTTGACCCTGGCGTTCATGGCCGCGACGACCGGGTCGACGGCGCGGACCCCCGCTTCGCGACTGTGGTGGACCACGCCCACCCCGACCTCGGCAATGAACGGGTCGCCGTTGCGAGACAGGTCGCCCAACGCCGCCGGCGGCACCGACCACCGATGCGGCGGAAGATCCGGCGGCCCCGCCACCGGATCGAGTTCGAACCGTCGAACCTGTTCGGCGACATCGTCAGGGTGACCTTCGAGCAGCACCCACGTCGTCGTGCCGTCCCACAGCACCGACGTCGGCCGATAGAGCCCGACCACGAGATCCCAGGGGTCGGCTGCGCTCGAGAACCAACGCTCGAACGTCGGCAGCGGCCTCGTCCGCAGGATCACGTCGCCGATGAAACCGAGGGTGCCGCGCGATCCGACGATCAGGCGGCAGAGGTCGAAGCCGCTGACGTTCTTGACGGTCGGGCCGCCGCCCTTCACCACCTCGCCAGCTGCCGACACGTACCGAACCTGCAGCAGCGTGTCGCGTACCGGACCCCAGCCGAGTCGACGCAGACCGCTCTGCCCGACAGCAAGGGCACCGCCGACGGTGCCGGTCGACGGTATGGCCACGCACTGGCCGTGTTCGCCAAGCGCGGCGTCGACCTCTGCCACCGGCGTGCCGGCACCACAGCGCATCGTCATCTCAGCCGGCTCGATCCAGTCGATGCCGGCAGGCGCGGACACCGCACGCACCCCGTCGGGCGCGCCCCCGCGGGTCCCGAGACCGACCACGCAGACCGGACCCGAGTCGCCGACTTCGTCGGCGAACGCGTCGACCTTCGCCTCGAGTTCGGTGCTCACACCCATGCGCCGTCCGGGACGCTGTGCACGTCGCCGCAGGTCGCCGGACTCGGGAGGACCTTGTCGGGGTTCGACAACAAGTCAGGATCGAACGCCCGGCGCAGGTCACCCTGAGCAGCCAGGTCGACCTCGGAGAACATCAGCGGCATCAGGTCTCGCTTCTCCAGACCGATTCCGTGTTCGCCACTGAGCACACCGCCTGCTGCGACCGACACGCGTACGATCTCGTCGCCGGCAGCGTGCACGCGTTCGGACACGCCCGGTTCGCGTGCGTCGTACACCAGCAGCGGGTGAAGATTTCCGTCACCGGCGTGGAACACGTTGAGCACCAGCAGTTCGTGACGTCGGGCGATGTCGTAGACCTGTGCGAGCACCTCGGGAAGCTTGTGGCGTGGCACGACCGTGTCGTGCAGGTAGTAGTTCGGCTTGATCCGGGCGATCGCGCCGAAGGCCGACTTGCGTCCCTTCCACAGCAGCGCCCGCTCGGCGTCGTCGGCGGCGACCCGGACCGTTCCGACGTGACGCGCAGCAGCCAGCTCGCGGATCTGCTCGATCTGGGCCGCAACGGTTGCGGGCAGCCCGACCACTTCGATCAGCAGCGCCGCTGCCTGATCGACGGGGAGGCCCGCATGGATGAACTCCTCGACCGCTTGCAGACACAGCTGGTCCATCATCTCGACGGCGGCTGGCACGATTCCTGCGGCGATGATGTCGCTGACGAGCTGCGCCCCGTCGGCGACATCGCCGAAGTCGAGCAGCATCGTGGCGACCTCGGGCGGATTCTGCATCAGCTTGACGCACACCTTGGTGGCGACACCGAACATGCCTTCGCTGCCGACGAACGCGCCGCGGAGGTCGTACCCGTCGGGCTCGGGTTCTTCGCCGCCGAGCACGGCGACCGAGCCGTCGGGAAGGACCACCTCGACTGCCAGGATGTGGGCGCTGGTGACGCCGTCGGCCAAACAGTGTGGGCCACCCGAGTTGTTCGCCACGTTGCCACCGATCGAGCACGTCTGCTGGCTGCTCGGGTCCGGAGCGAAGTGCACACCGAGGTGGGCGATCTGTTTCGACAGGTCGAGGTTCAACACCCCGGGTTCGACCCATGCCTGCCGGTTCACTGCGTCGATCGACAAGATCCGATTCATCTTCGACGTCGAGATCACGATCGATCCGGGAGCGGGAACCGCACCTCCGGCCAAGCCGGTGCCCGACCCGCGAGCGACGAACGGCACCCCGAAGTCGTTGGCTGCTCGCACCACTTCTCGAACGTCGGCGGCCGATTCGGCAAAGCACACGGCTGCAGGCTCGCCCGACATGTTGGACGCGTCGTGGCGGTACAGATGGAGTTCTGCAGCAGCGTCTCGAACCTGGTCGGGACGCAGGCGTGAACGCAACCGCTCGACCAGCGGCGAGGTCATCGACGCGCCTTGTTCTCCTTGGGACGCATCACGATGACCCGACCGCTGTCGACCGGAACACCGTCGACATACACCCGGTCGTCGGGTGCAACGTGTTCGTCGAGCGAGGTGAGCCGTCCTTCGCGACGAGCGCGGAGTTCGTCCTCGGTGTGTTTCATCACCTCGCGCCCTTCGCGGAGCGCATCGGTGACCACCGACGTCTTGGCCCTGACCGTGCCGACGGCCGACTTGGCGATCTGAGCCGGAGCGATCTGCGAGGCGGTCTCCTTGACCTTCTTCTTGGCGTAGCCCGCCGAGGCGAGGCCGGCGACCACTCCCCCGGCGAACCAGGTGACCCGCTTCATCATGCGCGCTTGCTCCGTTGTGAGGTGTCCGCAGACTCGATCTGGATGGGTTCGACGGCGACAGGACCGATCGACGAGCTTCTCGGTGCGCCACGCAGGCGCGAGATGGTTCGGGAGGTCCCCCGGGCGAACCCCGCTGCCTTGATCATCGGCGACGAGAAGCTGGTCCGGGCGACACGTCCACCGACGGCATCGCCGATTGCCTCGGCAGAGCCCAGCACGCGATCGAACCGTTCGAGGTCGGCGCGGGCCTCGTCGACGGTGGCACGTGCCTCGTCGGTGGTGTCGAGGAGCTCGCGGATGAGCGGCGTGGTCTCCATGCGGAGTTGGTCGACCTCACGCCGAACGTCGCGCAGCGTGTCGAGAACTCGCATCAGCACGACGATCAGCGCCGCGAAGCCGATCGAGCAGAGCACTGCGGCGACGATGAGGACCAGCTCTGCAGCACTCATTCAGGTGCCCTGGACCGATCGGCGGTGTCGTTGCGGCGCTGACTCATCCGAGTGCCGATCGACGCTTCGTCGCCGTGGACGCCCGGTTCGTACCAGCGGCGATCCTGCAGCGAGTCGGGCAGGTACTGCTGTTGCACGGTTCCCGACGCATGGTCGTGAGGATAGTCGTAGCCCGCGCCGTGGCCCAGCGTCTCGGCACCCTGATAGTGGGCATCACGGAGGTGTGCGGGAACTTCGCCGACGGCGCCGTCGCGCACGTCCGATCGAGCGTTCCAGATCGCCAGTGCGCTCCGATTGCTCTTCGGTGCGGTGGCGAGGTAGATCGCCGACTGCGACAGGTTGAGTTGCGCCTCGGGCAGCCCGACGTGTTCGAGCGCATGAGCAGCGGCCACCGCCACCTGCAGCGCGCCGCTGTCGGCCAAGCCGACGTCCTCGGAGGCGAAGATGATCATGCGACGGGCGATGAAACGGGCGTCCTCACCTGCTTCGAGCATCCGGGCCAGCCAATACACAGCCGCATCGGGGTCCGAACCACGCATCGACTTGATGAATGCACTGACCACGTCGTAGTGGTCGTCGCGCCCGTAGCGAAGGGCCGTGGTCCCCAAGGCCGCCTCGACGTGTTCCAGTTCGACGTGTCCGTAGCCGGCCAGCGCACACGACACCTCGAGAGCGGTCAGCACCTGGCGCCCGTCGCCGCCGGCACGGTCGATCAGCAATGCCACGGCGTCGTCCTCGGCCGTTGCCCCTTCGGCCTCGAGTCCACGGTGCGCGAGGACTTCGATCGCCGCCCGGTCGAGTGGTTCGAGACGGAACAGCGTCGAACGACTGCGCAACGGTGCGTTCACCTCGAAGAAGGGGTTCTCTGTCGTCGCCCCGATCAGCGTCAGCGTCCCGTCCTCCACCGCTGGGAGCAGCGCGTCCTGTTGCGACTTCGAGAAGCGATGGATCTCGTCGAGGAACAGGATCGTGCCCTGGCCGCGTTCCCCGAGGCGTTGTCGGGCCCGCTCGATCGTTTCACGGACGTCCTTGACCCCCGCGTTGACGGCCGAGAGCTGCTCGAACGACCGGTCGGTGCTCGCAGCAACCGCCAGAGCAAGCGTGGTCTTGCCGGTGCCGGGTGGCCCCCACAGCAGCGCGGAGGTCAATCGGTCGGTCTCCACCAGACGCCGAAGCGGCCGGCCCGGACCGACCAGGTGGTCCTGGCCGACGACGTCGTCGATCGAGCGAGGACGCAGCCTGGCTGCCAACGGTGCGCGCGCACGCCGCTGCTCGTCGGCGGCAACGGCGAACAGGTCGTCGCTCACGACGCCAACA
>CAWKCN010000030.1:0-21988 GCA_963848145.1 Ilumatobacteraceae bacterium | reverse complement strand
TCCCCTCGACGACATCCGCGCTGCCGCAGCCACGATCGACGGCCAAGCGATTCACACTCCGGTCGTGCGATCTGATGCACTCGATGCGCTCGTCGGCGCGACCGTGTGGGGCAAGGACGAGTCGCAGCAGCGCGCCGGGTCGTTCAAGTTCCGCGGGGCGTTCAACCGGTTGTCGGCGATCCCCGACTCGATGCGCGACCTTGGCGTCGTCGCAGTCTCGTCGGGCAACCACGGTGCTGCGGTCGCCTGTGCGGCACAGATCCTCGACATCGATGCCACGGTGCACGTGCCCGCCGACGTCGCCGCAGCCAAACGGGCACTGATCGAGGAGTTCGGCGCTCGGATCGTGACCTTCGAGCGCTCCACGCCAGATCGCGAGGCAGGCGCTCGACAGCAGGTCGCGGACACCGGCGCAACGTTCGTGCACCCGTTCGAGGACCCACTGGTGATGAGCGGTCAGGGCACGACCGCACTCGAACTCCACGGACAGGTTGGGCATCTCGACGTGCTCCTCGTGCCGATGTCCGGCGGTGGACTGATGGCCGGGTGCGGCTCGGCGATGCGTCAGCTCGACCCTCACTGCCAACTGCTCGGCGTCGAACCGACCAACGCCGACGACACCCGCCGCTCGTTCGCGGCGGGCGAACGCATCACGATCGAACCACCCTCGACGATCGCCGACGGGCTCGCCGTCACCTCGCCCGGAGCAGCGACGTTCGACATCAATCGTCGCCTCGTCGACGATGTGGTCACGGTGAGCGAGGACGAGATCACCCGGGCGATGTCCACCGCCGAGGAGCTGTTCGGCCGACGACTCGAGCCGAGCGGCGTCGTCGGTCTCGCCGCAGTGCTCGTCGATCCCGCCCGCTTCGCCGGCCGGCGCGTGGGCATCGTGCTGTCGGGCGGGAACATCGACGCCGACACATTTGCTCGCCTTGCACAACGCTGACGGCATCGGTGCGGCCGCGGCGACCGGGCCCGTGCGGTGACGGTACGGTTCGGCGATGCGCTGGCTCCTTGCGATGATCCTGTCGATGACGGCTCTGGTGGTTGCCGGCTCGACCGACGCCCAGGCTGCACCAGCGAGCGGATTCACCGACACCTTCGTCGCTTCGGTGGCCTCCCCGACGGCGGTCGAAGTGCTCCCGGGTGGGCACGTCGTGGTGCTCGAACAGAACTCCGGCCGGGTCCGGCTCATCGACTCGTCGTCGGGCCAGCTGCTTCCGACGCCGGCCGCCCAACTCGCCGTGTGCAGCGGGGGTGAACGCGGGCTGCTCGGCTTCACCCACGATCCGACGTTCGCCAGCTCCGGCCGGGTCTACGTCTTCTACACGCGCTCGGCCCCCGGCACGCCCGGAAACTGCGTCAACCGAGTGAGCGCGTTCGTGATGACCGGGAACCAGATCAACGTGGCGACCGAGCAGGTCCTGATCGACAACATCTCGTCGGTCAACGGCAACCACAACGCCGGCGACCTCGACATCGGCGACGACGGCTTCTTGTACATCTCGACCGGCGATGCCGGAAGCGACCCGCGAGGCAACTCCGGATCGGGCGGCAGCAACGACGCCGCACAGGATCTCAGCCTGCTCAACGGCAAGATCCTCCGCCTCGATCGTTTCACCGGCGCCCCGGCGCCCGGCAACCCGCTCACCGGGACTGGCGCCGTGGTGTGCGCAAGTCGCGGCAACACCGCTGCAACCCCCACGACCGCGTGTCAGGAGCTGTACGCATGGGGGCTGCGCAACCCGTACCGCTTTGCGTTCGATCCGAACAGCGACCGCTTCTTCATCAACGACGTCGGCCAGAGCGCACGGGAGGAGATCAACGAGGGCGCCGCCGGAGCCAACTACGGGTGGAATTCCCGTGAAGGTCAGTGCCCACGAGGACAGAACCCGCCGTGCCCCGGTCCGCCCGCAGGGATCACCGACCCGATCGCGGACTACTCGCGCGAGTTCGGGACGTTCATCACCGCCGGTGCATTCGTACCGAACGGCACATGGTCTGGCCCACTCGCCGGCGCGTACGTGTTCTCCGACGGTGGCCGCGGCCGGGTGTGGTTCCGATCCGCCAGCGGGACGATCGACTTCGGGGCACCGATCCTGACCGGAGCGTTCGGACTCGCCGACATGGCGTTCGTGACCGAATCGACCGGCACGTTCCTCTACTACACACTCAATGGGTCGTCGGCGGTCCGCAAACTGGGCGTCGTCGCCTCACCGGTCCCGCAGACCCGCCAGCTCCAGGTGACAGGCGTTGCCGGAGTACCCGGCAACGCCGACGCCGTCGTGCTCAACATGACCGCCGTCACCGCACTCACCGCCGGCTTCGCCACCATCTACCCCTGCGGCCAACGACGCCCCCAAGCATCCAACCTCAACTTCGTCGCCGGCCAAACCGTCCCCAACCTCGTCATCGCCAAACCCGGCACCAACGGACGAATCTGCATCTACAGCGACACCACCATCGACGTCCTCGCCGACGTCACCGGCTACTTCCCCGCCGG
Source organism: Ilumatobacteraceae bacterium (assembly GCA_963848145.1). Lineage (GTDB taxonomy): Bacteria > Actinomycetota > Acidimicrobiia > Acidimicrobiales > Ilumatobacteraceae > Sva-07. The sequence continues at coordinate 19,482 of CAWKCN010000030.1, read as the reverse complement.
CTCCGACTTCACCCCCATACCCAACCCCACCCGAATCCTCGACACCCGCAACGGCATCGGCGCACCAACAACTCCACTCGGCGCCAACCAGACCCTGCAACTCCGAGCCACCGGCACCGCCGGAGTACCCGGCAACGCCGACGCCGTCGTGCTCAACATGACCGCCGTCACCGCACTCACCGCCGGCTTCGCCACCATCTACCCCTGCGGCCAACGACGCCCCCAAGCATCCAACCTCAACTTCGTCGCCGGCCAAACCGTCCCCAACCTCGTCATCGCCAAACCCGGCACCAACGGACGAATCTGCATCTACAGCGACACCACCATCGACGTCCTCGCCGACGTCACCGGCTACTTCCCCGCCGGCTCCGACTTCACCCCCATACCCAACCCCACCCGAATCCTCGACACCCGCAACGGCATCGGCGCACCAACAACTCCACTCGGCGCCAACCAGACCCTGCAACTCCGAGCCACCGGCACCGCCGGAGTACCCGGCAACGCCGACGCCGTCGTGCTCAACATGACCGCCGTCACCGCACTCACCGCCGGCTTCGCCACCATCTACCCCTGCGGCCAACGACGCCCCCAAGCATCCAACCTCAACTTCGTCGCCGGCCAAACCGTCCCCAACCTCGTCATCGCCAAACCCGGCACCAACGGACGAATCTGCATCTACAGCGACACCACCATCGACGTCCTCGCCGACGTCACCGGCTACTTCCCCGCCGGCTCCGACTTCACCCCCATACCCAACCCCACCCGAATCCTCGACACCCGCAACGGCATCGGCGACTGAACCGATCGGCCGGGGGCCGCCCGAGCGCCGCCCGGTCGGCGGCGCGCCACTGGTCGACGTCAGATGATCCAGTCGATCGGACGCAGCGAGTCCGGCTCGTAACACAGGTACGTACCGGTGCGGACATGCTGGTGCAGATGCGCAGCAACGTCGGGGCTGTGTTCGCCGAGACGGTCCAGCGCGTATCTGATCGAGCGGGTGGCGCTGACCCGGGCACGCTCGGCACCATCGAGAGCGACGCGGTCACGACCACCGAGCCCGGTGGCGCGCCGCAGCTCTGCGACGATGTACTCGCGATCGAGTTCGGCAAGTTCTGCACGACCGAGGTCGTTGTCGGCTCGTGCATCAGCGATGTCGTCGTCGATGTCGATCAACCGTCGTCGGTACGACTCCTTGGCCGCTTCGTCGAGCACCACGAAGCCGGTGTCGACCGTACCGGTCGGCTCACCGGCCGTCTCGAGGCGCACCAGTTGGGACGCGTGGAACTCCCTGCCCGGATCGGCGAGCAGCCGGGCGATGTATCTCAACCCCTTGAGGTCGCGCACCACCACGGTCGCCGTGCCCCAGCCGACGGTTCTGGTGTCGCCCTCGCTCCGGAACACGGCGTGCCGGGTCGACGGCACCGATTCGTCCGCTTCGTCCGACACGTCATGGTGCGAGCTCGGCGCCTGTTCGATGAGTCCGTCGACTCGCTCGGCCCACATCTCGGCTCCAAACGATGCAAGCCCATCTCTCGCAAGTCGGCGCTCGAAGGCCGCCTGTTCGACGTGGCCACCGGATTCGTAGCCGTCGGCGACCACCAATCGGGCCATTGCCGCTTCGAAGGGTGCCCCAACCGCATGCAACTCGGCAACTGCCAGGCTCGCTGCCGACACGACGCGCTCGGGATCGGAATCGATCAACGCCAGTCGGCTCTCGGCAAGCCCGGCGAGAGCCCGCAACATCGCCGACGGGAATCGATCGGCGGTTGCACGCAGCTCGGTGGCGGCAGCGACCAGGGTCGGACGGTCTCCTCGCAGCGCGGCAATCTCGGCCTGTGCGTCGAACAACGGAGCGAGACGGAGCGGACCGAACGGAGGTCGCTCCTTCGACGGGATGTCGATGGGATGCTCGATGGCATCGGTGATCATCATGGCGGCCACATCGAGATCACCGCGCGCAGCGTGGACCAACGCCAACCCGGGCTGGGCAGACCATGAGTGATCGATCGCCTGACGGTACGCCTCCTCGGCTCCGTCGAGGTCACCCGTGCGTAGCCGGATGTTCCCGAGCTCGACGAGGGGCCACCCGAACTCGCGACGCATCCAGGGACGGAGTTCGGAGCACGCTGCCAGGGCCTCGGCCTCGGCAAGTTCACAAGTGCCACTGTGGCGCAGCAGCTCCGCACGGTGCACTCTGCACCGACCGTGGATCCCACCGACGGCCGACCCGTGGCGCCAGTTCTCCATCACGTCGGTCCACTGCGCGGCGAGTTCCGGCATCAACAGTCCTTGGGCCGCACAGATGATCTCGCAGTACATCATCCCGGTCGTCAAGGGGTCGGCGGCGCCGGACATCAGCAACGCTCCGACCTCTTCGAGCAATTCGATGCCCTCGTCCACCTCGCCGTCGAGAATCTCGAGACGTGCGATACACGTCCGTCCGATCACGACTGCGGGGACGACACCGAAGCGCTCGCCGAGATCGATCGCTGCCGTGGCATGCACCTTGGCCTCGACCATCGACCCGCACATGAAGCGTTCGTAGCCTCGCACCATTGCGATGATCGCTCGAACAGCGTCTTCGTCGAGGCCGTCGAGGTGCCGCTCAGCACAGCGGAGCCAACCGCGCACCGGCGCCATGAGGCCGGTGTCCATCATCAGGTACATCGCGATCATCGCCGCGGCCCGTCCAGCCTCAGAGCGGTCGCCGAGCTTGGCGTGCAGCGAGTGGAGGTCTTCCCAGAAACCGATGCACCGCTCGAAGTCGCCGGCCCCATACGCAGCCTCGGCGCCCACTTGCAGACACTCGGGCGAGCTCGACCCTTCGTTGCAGCCCACCAGCTCGAGCGCCCGCTGCCAATCGCCCTCAGCGAGCGCTTCGCGCGCTGATGCCACCAGCTCGTCGACGTCGTCGTCCCCCACGTGTTGCATTGTGACATCGATTGTCACGCCTCATCGTCACCCGGCTGATTCCACGGGACGGCTCGACCGTCCAGGGGTGACGCCGGAGACACAACACATCACATCATCACGACGAAGGAGCACGAGATGCACATCACCAAGAACGACGTCCCGACCAAGATCGACGCACCCGGGGCGACCGCCCGTCAACAGACCGACTTCGGCGCAGCCTTCGGCGTGATGGGTGCCGAATACTTCACGATGGCGAAAGGCGCCGACCTCGCACCGTTGCTGGTCGGCCTGCGCGGGGACATGTGCGACTCGGCACACTGGGGCTACGTGATCGACGGCGCCGTCACCGTGACCTACCACGACGGTTCCGAGGAGCAGTGCGTCGAGGGGGATCTCTTCCACTGGCCGGCCGGCCACAGCGTCCGGGTCGACGACGACGCGAATCTCGTCCTGTTCAGCCCCCAGTCGGAGCACACGCCCGTGCTCGACCACCTGAAGACAGCCATGGGCGTCTGAGCGGCGATCAGACTCGGGCGGGGTCGACCTCGACGCGCACGCGCGATCCGGTGGGTCGCTCGGTGGCGTTGAGCGCTCGGCCCAGCGTCGTCCAGTCGGCGGCACGAACCAGGTAGCGATCGACACCGTCGCCGCCGACGTCCACCTCGGCTGCGACGAGCTGTTCTGCGACGACGTCCGAGCCCGAGCCGGACACGACGGCAAGGGCACCGTACGGCGGCAGCCCGAGCATCTGGCGCCGGGTCCGCTCTCCGTCGAGAATGCGGGCAGGGTCGCCTGCGGACGCGGCTGCCAACACGTCGTGACCGGGACTGAACGTCTGAACCAGCACTTCCGGGGCGATCCGGCCGGCGCGCACGATCAACGCCAGGGCTTGCTCCGCTGCGCGAAATCGGGGGGCGAGCATCTCCGAGTCGAACTCGAGGAACGCGACCACATCGGCCGACCGAACCCGGTGGAGCACCGCCTCGGTGCCGACGTAGATCCCGGCAGAGGGCGGCGGCTCCTCGTCGGCGCCGCTGACTGCGACCACTGGTCGGGCCGCGGCTGCTTCGAGTTCCTCGCGCAACCTGGTCACCCCAGGTCGAAGATTGGCGAAACGCCCGGCACCGCACGCCTGACACACGGCCGGACGAACCGCCGCACAACGGCGACAAACCAGACGCCCGTCGTCGCCGAGCCCGACGGCGGCATCGCACCGTTCGCAACGAATCAACGATCGACAGCCACGGCACGCCAACACGCGCGCCCGGCCCGTGATGTTGCTGACGCACACCACCGTCGACTCGGGATTCCGTATCCGCTCGATCAACGCCGAGGTGACCAGCGACCGCTTCCACGGATCGTCGTCGGATCGATCGACCACCACCACACGCGGCCACCCTGCCCGCTCACGTGCGGCGGGCGGAGACACGACGCCGCCGGCACCCGAATACTCCTCGACGGCAACGAGCGTCGGTACCGGCGACACCAGCACGCAGGGCACCCCTGCGCGACGGCACCGCTCGACCACGACGTCGCGGGCATGCCACGTCGGTGTCCGCTCCTCCTGCAGCGCTTCGTCGTGCTCGTCGATGACGATCGCCGCGGCCAACCCAGGGCACGGCGCCCAGGCAGCCGAACGTGTGCCGATCACCACGTCGACGCCGCCGGCAGCGGCGGCCCACTCCCCCGGAATGGACGCAACCGACAGCCCGGCGCGCCGCAGACGGGTGGCGAGCAACGCTGCTTCGCCATGTTCTGGGACGACCACCAATGCCGGCCCCATCGAAGCCACCGACAAGACCGACGGCATCACGTCGGCACGCGGCGGCAACCGGAGCACACCTCCTCCTGCGCTGAGCATCGCAGTGGTCGCCGGCGACTGCGGCGACGGCGCCATACCGGATCGGCGATCCAGCGGAAGCGTCCGAACTGCTCGGCTGGGGCCGGCGGTGACCAGGAAGGGACGAATCCGGCGCGCCGCCCACCGGACCGATGCCCAGTCGGCCAGCTCGAAGAGCTCCGGGGCAGGGCCGTGGCCGGTCACCTTGGCGATCGGCTTGAGCGTCCGGTGTTCGGCGAGATCGGCTCCGTCGATTGCGCTGATCGATCGCACCCAGCCGCCGATGCGTCGGCCGTGGAGTTCGACTCGGACGATCGTACCGACCACGACGGGCACGCCGAGGTCCGCCGGGATCAGGTAGTCGAACTCCTTGTCGAGTCCGGTGACATCCGGCACGACCCGCGCGATGTAGCGATTGGTGTCGGACACCATTCGCTACATCGGCTCGTCAGACGCCGACGGCGCTCTTGAACTCGTCGATCCGGCTGAGCTCCTCCCACGGGAAGCCCGCGCGACCGAAGTGACCGTATGCGGCCGAGCGCTTGTAGATCGGGCGCTTCAGATCGAGGTCACGCACGATCGCACCCGGGCGCAGGTCGAACACCGACCGCACAGCAGCTTCGATGGCAGCAGGGTCGATGTGCGAGGTGCCGAAGGTCTCGACGAGGATGCTCATCGGCTGTGCCATGCCGATGGCATAGGCCAACTGCACCTCACAGCGGTCGGCCGCTCCGGAAGCGACGACGTGCTTGGCGACCCAACGCCCCGCGTAGGCGGCCGAGCGGTCGACCTTGCTGGGATCCTTGCCCGAGAAGGCGCCACCACCGTGACGACCCATGCCGCCGTAGGTGTCGACGATGATCTTGCGACCGGTGAGGCCCGCATCCGCGAACGGGCCGCCGCGCACGAACTGCCCGGTGGGGTTGACGTAGATCTCGAAGTCGTCGTCGGCGAAACGCTCGGGGATCACCGGACGGATCACCTGGTCGATCAGGTCCGGACGGATCACGGTGTCACGATCGACGCCGTCTTGATGCTGGGTACTGATCAGCACGCCCTTGAGCGACACCGGCCAGCCATTGTGGTACTCGTAGGTCACCTGCGTCTTGCCATCCGGGCGCAGGTACGGCACCTGGCCGGACTTGCGGACGTCGGCGAGCCGCTCCGACAGGCGATGCGCGGTCCAGATCGGCAGCGGCATCAGATCGTCGGTCTCGTTGCAGGCGTAGCCGAACATCATTCCCTGGTCGCCGGCGCCCTGCAGGTTGAGCTGATCCTCGCCGGACGTGCCACCGCGCACCTCTTCGGAGGTGTCGACACCCTGGGCGATGTCGGGGCTCTGCTCGTCGATCGACACGATGACACCGCAGGTGTTGCCATCGAAACCGTAGGCGGCGTTGTCGTAGCCGATGCCGTTGATCGTCTCGCGAGCGATCTTGGGAATGTCGACATATGCCGACGTCGTGATCTCACCGGCGATGACGCACAGGCCCGTGGTCAGCAGCGTCTCGCAGGCCACCCGACCGTCGGGGTCCTCGGCGAGGATGGCGTCGAGAACGGCGTCGGAGACCTGGTCGGCCATCTTGTCGGGGTGGCCTTCGGTGACGCTTTCGGAGGTGAACGTGTACATGCTCATGCAAAGTCCTGTCGATGTGGTGAGCGGATGGAGACGATGGTGTCGATGACGGCCCGAGCGACATCTCGCTTCGATGCGAGGTCGATCTCGACAGGCTCCGCGTCGGGCCGCAACAGCGTAACCGCGTTCGTGTCGTGAGCGAAGCCAACCTGCGGGGCGCCGACGTCGTTGGCGACGATCAGGTCGAGTTGTTTTGCCTGGAGCTTCGACGTGGCGTTGGCAACGAGGTCGTCGGTCTCGGCGGCGAACCCGACGAGTACCTGACCGCTGCGTTTCGAGGCACCGAGTTCGGCGAGGATGTCCGGCGTCGGCTCGAGGACGATCTCGGGCGCGCCGTCCCGCTTCTTGAGCTTGCCGGGAGCGGCCGCCTGGGGCCTGAAGTCCGCGACAGCGGCACTCATGACGATCACGTCGTGGTCGGCAGCGGCGCGGCTCATGGCTTCCTGCATCTGCTGGGCGGTCTCGACTTCGACCAACGTGCAGCCGGACGGTGTGGGCAGACCCACCGTCGACACCAACGTCACCAGTGCACCCCGGGCGGCGGCTTCGGCAGCCACGGCGTAGCCCTGTTTGCCCGAGCTCCGGTTGGCGATGACGCGCACCGCGTCGATCGGTTCGCGGGTGCCTCCAGCGGAGACGACCACCGACACTCCATCGAGGTCACGGGGACCGAGCACCCGCTCGGCTGCAGCGACGATCGTGGCCGGGTCGGCAAGGCGGCCGGTACCCACGTCACCGCCGGCGAGGCGCCCCGACTCCGGTTCGACGATCTGCACACCACGTGAGCGCAGCACTGCGATGTTGTCGACGACACTCGGGTGTTCCCACATCTCGGTGTGCATCGCCGGGCACACCAGCACCGGCGCCCTCGTTGCGATCAGGGTGTTCGTCAACAGATCGGTCGACAGCCCCATGCGATACGCGGCGAGCAGTCGTGCGGTCGCCGGCGCGACCAGGATCAGATCGGCGCCCTGGCCGATGAGCGTGTGGGGAATCGGCGTGGTCGGGTTGTCCCACAATTCGGTCTGAACGGGTTCCGAGGCGAGGGCGCTCAGCGTCGTTCTCCCGATGAAGTGCTCGGCGCCTTCGGTCATGATCGGCACCACGTGGGCACCGGCGTCGACCAGACGGCGGCACACCTCGACGGCCTTGTACGCAGCGATCCCACCCGTCACGCCGAGCACGATCCGTTTGCCTGCGAGCATCGTCCCAGTCAGCCCGGTCGAATGCGCGCCGCTGAATCGCGGTCAGCCCTCGAGGTTGGCTGCGTCACGGGCATCAGCGATGGCCTGTGCTTCGGCCTCCGCGTCGAACTCCTCTTCGAGGAGCACTTCCTCCGGAGCCTCGGCCCAGACGATCTTGTCCTGCGAGATCTCCTCGAAACCGATCGACAGCGGCTTGCGCGCAACGGAGGACACCTGCGGCGGGATCATGTGGCCGAGGCCGTCTCCGAGCTGGTTGAAGTACGAGTTGATGTTGCGCGCACGACGCGCTGCCAGCGTGACCAGGGTGAACTTCGAGTCGACCTTGTCGAGCAGGGTCTCGATCGGTGGATTGATCATCGTGTCGTGGTCGAGCGCCATAGTCATCCCACCCTACCGGTTGCGAGCGGTTTCGATGATCTGCAGCATCTCGTCGATGGTTTCGTCGAGATCGTCGTTGACGACGATGTGGTCGGCAAGTCCACGACCGATGGGTTCTTCGACCTCGGCCTTCTTCAGCCGTGCCAGCACCTTGTCCCCCGGGTCGCCACGACCACGCAGTCGACGCTCCTGCTCCTCACGAGACGGTGGCACGACGAAGAGCAGCAACGCGTCCGGGAAGAGCTGCTTCACCTGCTGGGCACCGTCGACCTCGATCTCCAGGACGATGTCCTGGTCGTCACCCGGTTCGGGTACCGGGCTGCCGTAGTAGTTCCCGAGGAACTCGGTCCATTCGAGGAAGCCGCCGCCGGCGATGCGTTCCTCGAACGCAGCGGTGTCGGTGAACACGTAGGCGTCTTCGTCCTCGGAGGGCCGTCGATCGCGAGTGGTCCACGAGCGACTCAGCCACAACTGGTCGTCGCGACGCACGAGCGCATCGACGATGGTGCCCTTGCCGACCCCACCGGGGCCCGAGACGACGATGATCAACGAGCCCGCCCGGTCAGCCGAGCAGTTCGAGAAGCTTCGACTTCTGCTGGGCCCCGAGACCCTGGACCCGACGGTTGTCGGCGATCTCGATGTCTTCCATGATCCGGCGGGCCTTGACCTTGCCGACGCCGGGCAGCGACTCGAGCAACGAGACCACCTTCAACTTGCCGACGTTGACGTCGGTGGATGCCAACGCGTCGGCGAGCGACATCGAGCCCATCTTGAGACGTGCCTTGATCTCGGCACGAGCGGCTCGTGCTTCGGCCGCCTTCGCGAGTGCCGCCGAGCGCTGCTCGGGGGTCAGCTGTGGGGGTGTTGCCATGCCGTCAAGCTATCGCGGCGATGTCGGCCAGTCGGGTCAATCCACGTTCGGTCGCCCAGGCGACCAGACCGTTCTGGATCGCGCCCGCTGCGCCAGGATCTGCGAACGAGGCGGTTCCGACCTGTACCGCCGATGCGCCGGCCAACAGCATCTCCACGGCGTCCCACGCCGAGGCGATCCCTCCGACACCGACGATCGGAACGTCCGGGAGCGCTGCGTGCACGTCGTGGACCGCTCGGACGGCGACCGGGTGGATCGCCCGCCCGGACAGCCCTCCCCCGCCCGCGCCGAGCGCAGGCGCCAACGTGGTGGGGTCGTAGGCGAGGCCCAGCAGCGTGTTGATGCAGGTGACCGCTTCGGCACCGGCTTCGACGACCGACGCCGCGACGTCGATGATGCGATCGGTGTTGGCGCTGAGCTTCGCCCACCGGGGTCGCCCGCAACTCGCCGTTGCTGCGACGACCTCGGCCGACAGTTCCGCGTCATGAGCGAAGATCGAACCCCTGCCCTCGAGATTGGGACACGACAGATTGACCTCGACCGCCACGACCTCCGCCGGCGCGGCCGCCAACAGCTCGGCGGCCCGGGCGTAGTCGTCGACGGTGCGACCCCAGATGCTGACAACGATCGTGGCGCCCGATCCGACGAGGTCCGCGACCACGTGGTCGAGCCAGTACTGCACGCCGGGTCCTTGCAGGCCGACGGCGTTCATCATGCCCTGAGGGGTCGGGTGTACTCGGGGGGCCGGGTTGCCGGGCCACTCGTACGGCGCCAGCGACTTGGTGACGACCGCGCCGAGCGTTGCGAGGTCGAGGTACCCGCCCAGCTCGGTTCCGTAGCCGGCGGTCCCCGACGCCGTCATCACCGGGGCAGACAACTCGACGCTGCCGACTCGGACCCGGGTGTCGATCACCGTGCCGTCGCCGCCAACGACCGGTCGAGCGTCGGCTCGACTCCGGGTTCGGGCACGGTGTGGTACTCCTGCAGGGTCTTCACGGTCAGCACTTCTCCGACACGTTCCGACAAGCCCTGCACCGCGGCGAGCGCCGCATCGACGGTGGTGACACAGCTCACGCGGTGCAAGCTGGCCGCCTTGCGGATCTGCTCACCGTCGCTGCGACCGAGCGCACCGCGAGGCGTGTTGACCACGAAGCTGATCTCGCCGTCGGCGATCAGGTCGACAGCGGTGACCAGGGACTCGCCGTCACCATCGACCTCCTGCACCTTCGCGACGACCTGGTCGACCGGCGAGTCGAATGCTGCCAGGTAGGCAGCGGTGCCCTCGGTCGCGGCGATACCGAGCCCCAACGCTCGGAACCGTTTGGCCACGACGAGACCTGCCGGCTTGTCGGGGTCGGCCAGGGACAGGAACACGGTGCCTGCGGTCGGCAGGATCGTGCCGGCGGCGAGTTCGGCCTTGTAGAACGCCCGTCCGAACGAGTCGGCGATGCCCATCACCTCGCCGGTCGAACGCATCTCCGGTCCGAGCGCAGGGTCGACTTCGGGGAAGCGGTTGAAGGGCATCACCGCTTCCTTGACGGCGACGTGACCGCCCACCGGTTCACGCAGCACCCCCTCGGCGCGCAGCTCGGCGAGTGTGGCGCCGAGCATGACGCGCGTCGCCACCTTGGCCAGGGACACGCCCGTGGCCTTGGCGACGAACGGTACCGTTCGGCTCGCGCGCGGGTTCGCTTCGATCACGTACACCGTCGTGCCCATCACGGCGTATTGGACATTGATCAGCCCGCGCACGTCGAGGTGCTTGGCAATCGCGCCGGTGTAGGACTCGATGACCTCGACCACCCATGACGGCAACGTCGGCGGCGGCAGCGCGCAGGCCGAGTCGCCCGAGTGCACGCCGGCCTCCTCGACGTGCTCCATGACACCGCCGATCAGGATCTCACCGGTGTGGTCACGAATGGCATCGACGTCGACCTCGGTGGCGTCGGCGAGGAACCGGTCGATCAGCACCGGGCGCTCGGCCGAGAGGCCGCCTTCCTTGCCCAAGCTGCCGAAGCCGGCGAGTTCCTCCATCGCCCGCGCAAGATGGTTGCGATCGTGGACGATCTGCATCGCCCGCCCCCCGAGGACGTAGCTGGGTCGAACCAGCACCGGGAAGCCGATGTCGTCGGTGATCGACAGGGCCTGCTCGAGGTCGATCGCCGTACCGCCGGGAGGTTGCGGGATCTGCAGGTCGTCGCAGATCGCATTCCAGCGTTCACGGTCTTCTGCGGCGTCGATCGAGTCGGGCGACGTGCCGGCGACGAGTTCGGGCGGGATCAGACCGGCCAGCTTCAGCGGTGTCTGGCCGCCGAGCGACACGATGACCGCCTCTGGTTGCTCGACGTCGATGACGTTGAGCACGTCTTCCTTGGTGAGCGGCTCGAAGTACAACCGGCTCGACGTGTCGTAGTCGGTCGACACGGTCTCGGGGTTGCAGTTGACCATGATCGTCTCGAAGCCGGCGTCGCGCAGCGAGAACGAGGCATGCACGCAGCAGTAGTCGAACTCGATCCCCTGGCCGATCCGGTTCGGGCCGGACCCGAGGATCACGACCTTGCGAGCAGTGGACGGGCGGACCTCGCTCTCGTCCTCGTAGGTCGAGTAGTGGTATGGCGTCTCGGCGGGGAACTCGGCCGAACAGGTGTCGACCGTCTTGTACGTCGGCACCACACCGGCGGCCTCGCGCGCAGCGCGTACGTCGTCTTCGGGCACCGACCAGAGGTGACCGAGCTGGCCGTCGGAGAACCCGAGGCGCTTCGCTCGACGCCATCCCCGCACCGACAGTGCTGCGAAACCGGTCTCGACGAGCACCGCTCGCTCCTCCGAGATCATCGACATCTGGTCGAGGAACCACGGATCGATCGATGTCGCTTCGTGGACGGTGTCGACGGAGACACCACGATGGAGCAACGCGCCGACCTGTTGGATTCGGTCGGCAGTCGGGATCGCCGCCTGCGCGAGCAGTTCCTCGTCGGACGCGCCGTCGAGGTGCGCTTCGGCAGGGTCGCACCCGAGGCCGAGCCGGCCCTGTTCCAGCGATCGCAGGGCCTTCTGCAGACTCTCCGGGAAGGTGCGCCCGATGGCCATCACCTCGCCCACCGACTGCATCTGTGTGCCCAGCACCCCGCTCGCGCCGGGCAGCTTCTCGAACGCCCACCTCGGGATCTTGGTGACGACGTAGTCGATCACCGGCTCGAAGCTCGCCGGTGTCGACATGGTGTCGGTCTTGGTGATGTCGTTGGGGATCTCGTCGAGCGTGTAGCCAACGGCGAGGCGGGCCGCGATCTTGGCGATCGGGAACCCGGTTGCCTTCGAGGCGAGCGCCGACGACCGCGACACACGCGGGTTCATCTCGATGACGACCTGGCGACCCGTGGACGGCTCGACGGCGAACTGCACGTTCGACCCGCCGGTTTCGACGCCGACTCGCCGGATGCACGCCAGCGCGGAGTCGCGCATCTCCTGGTACTCGACATCGGTGAGCGTCTGGATCGGTGCCACGGTGATCGAGTCGCCGGTGTGGACGCCCATCGGGTCGACGTTCTCGATGCCGCAGATGATCACGCAGTTGTCTGCGTGGTCACGCATCACCTCGAGTTCGTACTCCTTCCAGCCGTACACCGACTCTTCGATGAGGATCTCGCTGATCGGGCTCGCCTGCAGACCGTTGGAGGCGATCTTCTCGAACTCCTCAGCGGTGAACGCGATGCCCGTACCGCGCCCCCCGAGGATGTAGGCCGGGCGGATGACGGCGGGCAGGCCGATGTCGTCGATGACGACGCGGGCCTCCTCCATCGTGTGCGCTGTTCCGGAGCGGAGACAGTCGAGGCCGATGCCGAGCATCGCCTGTTTGAAGATCTCTCGGTCCTCTGCCGTCGCGATCGCCTCGGCGTTGGCGCCGATCATCTCCGGCTTGCCGGGCACGCCGATCAGGCCGCGCTCGAACAGCTCCATCGCAACGTTCAGGCCGGTCTGGCCGCCGAGCGTGGGCAGCACTGCGTCGGGCTGTTCGCGGTCGATGATCGCCGAGACGACCTCCCAGGTGAGCGGCTCGACGTAGGTGGCGTCGGCGAAGTCCGGGTCGGTCATGATCGTCGCCGGGTTCGAGTTCGCGAGAACGACTCGATAGCCCTCCTCGCGCAGCACCCGACAGGCCTGCGTTCCGGAGTAGTCGAACTCGCACGCCTGTCCGATCACGATCGGACCGGAACCGATGATGAGGATCGAGTGGATGTCGGTGCGCTTCGGCATCAGCGACCGCCTTTCGGGTTGCCGGCGGTCGAGGGTGCGGACGCGTGCTTCATCATGTCGGCGAATTCCTGGAACAGATAGTTCGAGTCGTGTGGTCCGGGATTGGACTCCGGGTGGTGCTGCACGCTGAAGGCGAGCTCGCCGTCGACTCGCAGGCCCTCGCAGACCCCGTCGTTGAGGTTGACGTGGGTCATCGTCGCCTTGCCCGACAGCGTGTCGGGATCGACGGCGAAGTTGTGGTTCTGGCTGGTGATCTCGACCTTCCCGGTGGCGATGTTGCGCACCGGATGATTGCCTCCGTGATGACCGAACGGGAGCTTGACCGTGCCTGCGCCGATCGCCCGACCGAGCAGCTGGTGACCGAGGCAGATACCGAAGATCGGCACGTTGCCGATGAGCCCCTGGATCGTCTCGACGCCGTACGGGGCCATCGCCGGGTCGCCGGGGCCGTTGCTGAGGAAGACACCGTCGGCGCCTCTGGCGAGGATGTCGGCAGCGCTGGCCGTGGCCGGCACCACCTCGACCGTGCCGTAGCGGGCGAGGTTGACCGCGATGTTTCGCTTCATTCCGAAGTCGATGGCGACGATCCGGGTGCTGCTGTCGGGGTCGAGTGCGTCGACGGTGTAGCCGTCGTCGACGGTGACCTGGCGCACCAGGTCGACTCCGTCGGTTCCCGGCTCGGCAGCGGCTGCGGCGCGGAGCTCGGCTTCGCTGACGGCGCCGAATGCCCCCGGCATGGCGCCGGTGTCGCGGATGATGCGGGTGAGCCGTCGGGTGTCGATGCCGGCGATGCCGGGGACACCCTGTTCGTGCAGCATGGCGTCGAGGCTGCTCTCGGCTCGCTGGTTGCTGTGGCGGCGAGCGAGTTCACGCACGACGATGCCACGGCAGAACGTGCCGCGTGATTCGAAGTCGGCGGCGTTGATGCCGTAGTTGCCGATGTGCGGCGTGGTGAAGGTCACGATCTGGCCGGCGTAGCTCGGATCGGTGATCACCTCCTGGTAACCGCTGAGCACGGTGTTGAACACCACCTCACCGGTGGCGATCGGGACGTCTGCGCCGATCAGTTCGCCTTCGAACACGCTGCCGTCGGCGAGCACCAGGGCTCCCTCACGTACCGTCATGGCTGACACCTCTCCTTCATCGCTGCGAGCAACAACTGGCTGTCTCGGCGTCTGTGCTCACACAGACCGGGGTACTCGTCGAGTCTCTGCATATCCATCCATTCGCATGCATGATCATTCATCACCGTAGCGCCGTGCCGTCGCGAACGACCGGAGTTCCTGCGAAGATCGTGTGGAGCACACGACCTCGCAACGGCATCCCCACATACGGGGTGTTGTGGCTCTTGCTGGCGAGTCGCGCCGGCACCACCTCCCACACCTCGTTCGGGTCGAAGACGGTGAGGTTCGCCGGCTCGCCGGGCTCGATCGGTCGGCCGTGGCGGTCGGCGACGCCGGCGATGACAGCCGGTTTCCACGACAGCGCCGCGACCACGTCGGCCAGTGGCATCTCGAGGCTTGCGAGCGACACTCCGAGCGCGGTCTCCAGGCCGAGCATGCCGGGCGGCGCCAGGTCCAGCGGCTGCTCCTTGCTCTCGGCCACATGGGGTGCGTGATCGGTGGCGATCGCATCGATCGTGCCGTCGGCGAGTCCGGCGCGAATGGCCGCGATGTCGCCGGCGGTGCGCAGCGGCGGGTTCACCTTGTAGAGGGCGTCGTAGGTCTCGAGGCGCTCGTCGGTGAGGCTGAAGTGATGCGGCGTCGCCTCGGCCGTGATCGCCAACCCGTCGGCTTTGGCCGCGCGTACGAGGTCGACGCTCTTCGCCGTCGAGAGGTGGAGGAAGTGCATCCCCACGCCGGTGAGCCGAACGAGCTCGATGTCGCGATGCAGCATCAACTCCTCGGCGATCGACGGCCACCCCGGCAGCCCCAGACGGCTGCAACACGAACCCTCGTGCATCACAGCGCCGGCGGTGAGCTGCTCGACCTCGCAGTGCTGGGCAAGGGTGATGCCGAGCCCGTCTGCATATTCGAGCGCCCGCCGCATCAACAGTGCGTTCTGGACACCGTTGCCGTCGTCGGTGAAGATCTTCACCCCGCTGCTTGCCAGTTCACCGAACGGGGTGAGCTGCTCGCCTCCTCGCCCGACCGTGATCGAGCCCGACGGCAGCACCTCGCACAAGCCGGCTCGCTCGCCTTGGCGTCGAACGAAGTCGACGACCTCGACGCTGTCCTGTGTCGGATCGGTGTTCGGCATCGCGACCACAGCGGTGAAGCCGCCGAGCGCCGCGGCGCGGCTGCCGGTCTCGATCGTCTCCGCCTCCTCTCGGCCCGGCTCGCGGAGGTGCACGTGGAGGTCGACGAAACCGGGCGTGAGCACCAGGCCGTTCGCATCGATCACGTCATCGCCGTCGGCGGCGTCGAGGTGGTCGCCGACCTCGCCGACCAGGCCGTCGTCGACGCGCACGTCGACTCGGCGTTCTCCGTTGGGGTCGACGACGCGAGCGCCGGTGATCAACAGGCTCACAGCGAGCCTCCTTCCGTGGTGAGGTCAGGACTCGACGTTGCGCCACCAGAGCCCAACAGGTCGAAGAGCACCGCCATCCGGACGGCGATTCCGTTGGTGACCTGCTTCGTGATCACCGCACCGGGCAACTCGCCCGGATCGACGGCGATCTCGACGCCGCGGTTCATCGGGCCCGGGTGCATGATCAGCACCTGCGGGGCAAGTGCGGCAGCCCGTTCGGCGGTGAGACCGAACCGAGCCGTGTACTCGCGCAGGCTCGGCACGAGCGCCTCGTTCATCCGCTCCTGTTGCATCCGGAGCAGGTAGAGCACGTCGATGCTTCCGATGACGTCGTCGAGGCGGTCGGTGACCGCATCGGCAAACGCGTCGCCGACGTCGGGCGGCAGCAGCGTGCGCGGCGCCACGACGGTGACGTGCACCCCGAGCATCCGCATTGCGGCGACGGTGCTGCGGGCGACACGGCTGTGCTTGACGTCGCCGACGATCGCCATGCGGAGCCCGTCGAGCCCCCCGCTGCGGCCGAGCGAGGTGCGCACGGTGTAGGCATCGAGCAGGGCCTGGGTGGGGTGGGCGTGCCAGCCGTCGCCGGCGTTGATCACGCTTGCCTGGGTCCAGGCATCGATCATCAGCGGCGCCCCGCTCGATCGATGGCGCACGACGAAGGCGTCGACACCCATCGCAGCGATCGTCTCGATCGTGTCGCGCAAGCTCTCGCCCTTGCTCAGACTCGACTGCGAGACGGCGAACGTCATCGTGTCGGCCGACAGCCGCTTGGCGGCGGTCTCGAAGCTGAGGCGGGTACGCGTCGAGTCCTCGAAGAACACATTGCACACGGTCTTGCCCCGGAGCGCCGGCACCTTCGGGTTGGGCCGACGATTGACCTCGGCCATGTGGTCGGCGAGGTCGAGGATGCGCACGATGCCGTCGGCGCCGAGGTCCTCGATGGCGAGCAGCGAGCGGCTGGTCACGACGCATCTCCCCCGATCGTCACGCCGTCGGCGGTGGCGGTGACGTCCTCGTCGGCGCTGGTGGGAAGGTTCTTGCCGACGAAGTCGGGCCGGATCGGCAGTTCCCGATGACCGCGATCGACCAGCACTGCGAGCTGCACCGCTCGGGGACGGCCGTAGTCGGCAACCGAGTCGAGTGCGGCGCGAACGGTACGACCGGTGTAGAGCACGTCGTCGACGAGCACGACCGTGGCGCCGTCGACGTCGAAGTCGAGTTGGCTGACCGACCCGGGAGCGACCGGCCGGAGGCCGATGTCGTCGCGGTACAGGCTTGCGTCGACGGATCCGACGGGAACGTTCGAGTCGATCCGGGCGATCTCGGCGCCGAGGCGCTCGGCGAGCCACACCCCACCCTGCTGGATCCCGACGAGGACCACGCCGTCGAGGCCTCGATTGCGCTCGATGATCTCGTGGGCCATTCGGGTGATGGCCCGGCGGACGTCGTCAGGCCCGAGGACCCGTTTCTCAGCACTCATTGCTCTCCTCCGTGCGGGCCTCACGGGACCCGCTTCACGGTGGACCCGACCGTAGCAGCCCCGGCGTTCCAGACGAAGTGCGCCGAGGACTGCGAGCCCGCCTGCAATCGCCCGCGGTGGCCGCTGCCGGACGGGTCCGCACGAGGGCTTCGTCCGAGACACCCCGGACCCCGTCGGTGATGGCTCGAATCGTCGAACGGGTCATACTGCTGCTGGAAGACATCGAGCGACTGCGACTTCGACATGGGCGACTCCGAATCAGCGACTTCGCGACGGCCCGGGCCTCGGCGTCCGGCCGGAGCACCAGTGGGCGCCGACGAGGTGCGACGCGCCGTGCTGGACGCCGCGGCCACGCTGTTCGCAACCCGTGGCGTCGCGCAGGTGTCACTTCGCGACGTCTCCGAAGCGGCGGACACCCATCTGGCCCTGATCAGCCGCTACATCGGCAATCGGGAGCAGCTCGAGCTCGCCGTCTTCGACGATCTGTCCGAGCAGTTGGCCCGGCTCGTCGACGAGCACCCGTTGGAGGGCCAGGGGCACGGCGTGGATTCGGTCATGGGCAGATGGGCAGCGGTTGCGACCTCGCTCGTGACCAGCGGCCGCGTGCTGGCGGGCCGCCCCGGGTTCAATCCAGTGCAGGCGATGGCGGACACACTCGGCGATGCCTTCGGCCTGGAACCGGTCGCTGCGCGAGTTCGGGCTGCACAGATCGTGGCCACGGCGATCGGCTGGCGGGTGTTCGAGGACTACCTGGTCACAGCCGGCGGACTCGGCGAGATCCCTCTGGCCACGCTCCGGGAGGAACTGGTGCACTCGGCGCGGCGTCTCGGTGCGACCCCGTGGTCGTCGCCACCGGACCCCAGCCCCCGTCAGGACTGACTCCTCGCCGATCAGGACCTTCGACACTACGAACGTCGATTGATCAGGCGCATCATTGTGTACAAGTGTCCACAACACCCGTTCGTCCTGCCAGCCCGCACGACGAATCGAATTCAAGGAGTACGCAGCAATGACAGCGCAGGAGAGAGTTGCCACCACGGTCCCGTTGGACTGGAGCGAGGTCTGGTTCACGAACTGTCCGATGGTGTCGGCCAACAACGTCGACCAGGAACTCGGCTGGTGCCGCGAGGAGTTCAAGAAGATCGGCGTCGAGTACGCCTTCTTCCGCCATTCGCCGGAGAACAACTGGTACCCGCACTACGTCCACAACCTCGACAACCTCGTTCGTATGGGCGGGCTGTACCCGGCAATCGACGTGCACGCCGACATCCGCCGGACGCGGCTGCTCGGCGCCACGCAGGTGTACGAGGGCGGCTGCATGCTCGTGCGTGCCCGCGACGACATCTTCCGGATGGAGGATCTGCGGGGCAAGAAGATCGGTCTCACCAAGAGCCTCAACACCATCAAGAACGACTGGTGGCGCGTCCAGGAGCACGCCGGCATCGAGTTGATGCTGCGGATCAACGGCATGACGATGGACGACGTCGAGATCGTCGAGTTCCCCTATCCGGACGACTGGTACGACAAGCCCGAGATGCTCCAGGTCGCGATGAACAACCCCTCCGAGCTCTGGCTGCGACGGGACCACAAGCACGACCTCGCGTTCCGTCCGTTGGAGACCGGGCTCGAGGAGGGCGTCGTCGATGCGATCTACACGCAGAGCAAGGTCTTCCAGCATCTCCAGGAGGACACCGGCAAGTTCAAGGCGATCGAGGACCTGTCTCGTCATCCCGACTACACCCTGCAGATGGCCAACTGTCCCGTAGTCATCACGTGCACCGACGTCATGGCCGACGAACATCCCGAGTTGGTCGTTGCGTACATGAAGGCGATGATCAAGGTCGGCCGATGGGCCAACGGCAACAAGCATGCTGCCGCCGAGATCCTCAATCACCAGACGTTCTATCGGGATGCCGAGGACACCTACCAAGGGATCAAGGACGTCGACATGGTGCCCAACCTGTCGCCGAAGAACCTGGTGTCGATCGACATCGGCAAGGACTTCATGTTCAGCCACGGCTACATCGACAACGACTTCGACGTCAACGAGTGGGCAGCGCCGGAATTCCTCGAACAGGCCGCCCGCGAGCTCCTCGAGGAGGAATGGACTCGGCAGTCGACCTCGAAGCTCCCCGAGCCGACAGATCTCGACGTACCCAACGCCCGCCTCGGCTGACCCGAGATCCCCACGATCACGAAGGGAACAACCATGGTGAAGTCTGTTGTGGAGATGATCGGAGAGGCACGAGCACAGATCGAACTCGTGCCTCCCCAGGCGGTGTCGAAGGAACTCGCTGCGGGTGGCCCGATCCTCATCGACGTCCGCGAGCCGGTCGAATGGGAACGTCACGTCGAGGGCGCGCTCCAGGTGCC
>CAWKCN010000029.1:0-82792 GCA_963848145.1 Ilumatobacteraceae bacterium | reverse complement strand
CGATGTCACCGGGCGATGCCGGATCGGTCATGATGGAGATCTCGACGCCGTTCGACGGAGTCGCACAACCACCACGAAGCACAACGACGAACACTTGGGGGCACCGTGGAGATCACGGTCACCGTGAACGGCAGCCGCACACTCACGACGTCGAGCCGCGGACGCTGCTCGTCCAGTACGTCCGTGAACACGTCGGGCTCACCGGCACCAACATCGGCTGCGACACCTCGTCGTGCGGGGCCTGCTCGCTGCACCTCGACGGCGAGGCCGTCAAGAGCTGCACGGTGCTCGCCGTGCAAGCCGACGGCGCCGACGTCCGAACCATCGAAGGCATGGCCGAGGCCGACGGCACGCTGCATCCGATGCAGCAGGCGTTCATGGAGAACCACGGACTCCAGTGCGGCTACTGCACACCCGGCATGGTGATGGCCGCCACCAGCCTGTTGGAGGAGAACCCGAATCCGAGCGAGGACGAAGTGCGCCTCGGCCTCGAAGGGAACCTGTGCCGCTGCACCGGCTACCACAACATCGTCAAGTCCGTCCTCGCCGCCGTGTCCGCCGGAGGCGCCCAGTGATCCCCGCCCCGTTCGACTACGTCCGTGCCGAGTCCGCCGAGGAGGCCATCAGCCTGGTCGGCCAGCACGGCGACGAGGCCAAGTTCATCGCCGGCGGACACAGCCTGCTGCCGATGATGAAGCTTCGCCTCGCCCAACCGAGCGTGCTGATCGACATCGGTCGCCTCACCGACCTGTCGTACATCCGCGACGAAGGTGGCCACGTCGCGATCGGCGCGATGACACGTCACATGGACGTCGAGACCTCCGAACTGCTGCGCGAGCACGTCCCGCTCCTGGCGCACGCCGCAGGCCACGTCGGTGATCCTCAGGTTCGCCACCGTGGCACGCTCGGCGGCACGATCGCCCACGCCGACCCCGCGTCCGATCTGCCGGCGACCACCCTGGCGCTCGGCGCCACGTACGTTGCCCAGGGACCCAACGGCACCCGCGAGATCGCCGCAGCCGACTTCTACCAGACGTTCTTCGAGTCGGCGCTCGCCGACGACGAGATCCTCACCGAGGTACGGGTGCCGAAGATGAACGGCGCCGGGTGGAACTTCCAGAAGTTCAACCGCCGCGCCCAGGACTGGGCGATCGTCGGCGTTGCCGCATGGCGAAACGGTGACCAGGCCGGTGTCGGCCTGGTCAACATGGGTGCCACCCCGGTACTCGCCACCAGCGTCGCCAACGCGATCGCCAGTGGGGCCAGCGCGGCCGACGCCGCCGAACAGGCTGCCGCCGAGGCCGACCCGCAGGCCGACCTGAACGCAAGCGTCGAGTACCGCCAACACCTCGCCCGCGTGCTCACACGGCGCGCGCTCGAAGCCGCATCGACCTGAGCGCCACCTCGCACGGCGAGCCGGTCACCACGATCACCCCGATCCACGGCGGTTGCTGCGCCGCGCCCGGCCACAACCTCTAGCGTGGCGACGATGGATCGCCCCTCCACCACGGTGACCTCGATCGCCCGGGCGCTGCGCTGCCCGTGATCGTCGCTGTCGGGGCGTTGCTCGCCGTGTCGCTCCACCGAACCGGCCACACCCAGGGCGACGACTTCGCGCTCTACCTTCGTCAGGCCCGCAGCCTCTTCGACGGCGACGTCGGCCAGGTCGTCGCCGACAACCGGTTCGCCGTGCTCAACTCCGACAACGCGTTCAGCCCGATCGCATATCCGTGGGTCTGGCCGCTGATGCTGTCACCGTTCGTTCGCTTCTGGGGGCTCGACTACGACCGACTGAAACTCGTCGAGGTCGCGACCTACTGCCTCTGGCTCGTACTGCTCCACGGCATCGTGCGGCGTCGAATCGGGTGGTGGCCGGCGATCGCCATCGTGGCGGTGTTCGCGACAGCGCCGCTGTACCTTGCCCACACCGACCAGTTGCTCACCGAGTTTCCACATCTGGCCGCTGTGGCGCTCGTGATCTGGTGGTACGACCGAATCCGCCGCTCTGCCACGCTGCTCACCGCGTCGACACGACAACTGGTCGCCTTGGGTGCGTTGGTCGCACTGGCATTCAACGTGCGTCGCGAGTCGGTTGTGCTCCTCGGCATGGTTGCCGCGATGGCGCTGTACGACGTGCTCCACGATCGAGCGGCGAACGAGCCACGCGTCGACGGGTTCGTGCGAACCGTCCGCGCGCGTTGGCAGGCGATCATCACCCCGTTCGTGTCCTTCGCCGTCACTGCAACATTCGCCCAACTGCTCCTTCCGACCACGCTGCTGCCGGACAACGGCAACAGTCGAGAGTTCATCGACGACCGGATGAGCGAGTACCCGGCCATCCTCAGCGAGCACCTCGGCCTCGGCGACAACACGACGATCGGCGTGCTCGTGTTGATCGTCGCCGCGGCCGGAATCGTGGTCGGGCTCCGACGGCGCCCCACCCTCGACGGGCCACTCGTGCTGGTCGCAGGGCTGAGCGCGTTGGCGATCAGCACCCACTTCCGACAGGTCGATCGTTACTGGTTCCAGATCACGCCCTGGGTGGTGTACTTCGCCACCGCCGCACTCGTCGCCGTCGGCGCCTGGGTCAGCGCCAGGACGGCCGCAACGCGGCCCGGCGTGGCACGAGCCGCGACCATTGCGGCACTCCTGCCCCTGGGCGCGCTCGTCGTCGACCATGCAGCGACGCTTTCCGGCAACATCTCCAACGTCCGCGACTACAACGATGCGGGACGTGTGCAGTCGGGGCCCTCGAACCCGAGCGTTGCGCCGGTCTTCGATGCCGTACTGGCCAACACCGAACCCGACGCGATCGTGGCCCACTTCCGCGCCCGCACGATGACGTTGATCACCGATCGCCGATCGTTCCAGACCAAACAACTCGATCGGATCGCCCGGAGCGCCGACTACTACGCCGAACGACGCGACTCGACGTTCTGGCAACCCGAGCTCACCGCTGAAGCCGCCCGGGCCGCCGGATTCGAGGAGGTCTGGTCGGATCAGCGCTGGATCCTCTGGAAGACCCCCGATACCCCACCACCCGAAGTGACCCCAGGACCATGACCAGCACCAGCACCGACGACCCGATCCCGACCGGCAACACCTACGACAAGTACGGGTCGACCAACCCGATCGAGCAGCGGATGATGCGCGGCTTCTTCGCCGCACTCGACCGCTTCCTCGACGCGACGCAACCCACCCGCATCCTCGAGATCGGTGTCGGCGAGGGCATCGTCACCGCACGGGTCATCGATCGGTTCGCCGGGGTGCCGGTGATCGGGCTCGATCTCCCCGACGACGAGCTGGCCGCGCAGTGGCAGTCGTGCGACCTGTCGTGCGCGTTCGGAGATGCTTCGTTGCTCCCGTTCCCGGACGACGCGTTCGATCTGGTGATGGCGATCGAGGTGTTCGAGCACCTCCCCGACCCCCCGGCGGCACTGGCCGAGCTGGCCAGGGTGTGCTCGGGGTCGCTGATCGCGTCGGTACCGTTCGAACCGATCTGGCGCGCAGGCAACATGGCGCGTGGCCGCTACCTGCGCGACCTCGGCAACACCCCCGGCCACATCAATCACTGGACCAATCGCGGCTTCGCCAAGCTCGTGTCCCACCACTTCGACATCGTCGACCGAGCCACGCCGCTGCCATGGACGATGGTCCTCGCGACAGCTCCGAGCGGCCACGCCGCTGCGCAGCGCGGTGCGACCAGTTCGGCCTGAGCGATGACCCGGCCTCGGCTCGCGAACCTGATCGGTGTCGCGATCGGCCTCGCCGGAGTCGCGTTCGTCGTTCGCCGAATCGTCCGCGATCGTTCGCAGATCGCCGACGCGCTGTCGTCGGCGAACCCAGCATGGCTCGTGGTCGGTTCGATCACCGGCCTCGTGGCCATGACACTGATCGGTGCCAACTGGCTGCTGATCCTGCGCCGCGCCGGCGCACTCGCCCCGTGGCGACGTGGAATGTCCTGGTTCTTCGTCGGACAGCTCGGGAAGTACGTGCCGGGCGGAATCTGGCCGGTGGTCGGCCAAGCCGAACTCGCGCACCGGGGCGGAACCCCACGTGGCGTCGCATACTCCTCGACGGCCATGTCGATGGTCGCCACCTTTCTCGGCGCCGCCACCGTCGCCGCCGCCACCGGGCTGATCGCCCCGTCGGACGGTCGGCTGCTCCCCGCCGTGCTCGTCGTGGCCCTGATCGCCGGGCTGGCCTGTCTGATGCTTCCGGTCATGCGGTCGGCACTCGACCGGCTGGCGCACCGGGTGACACGACGAGAGCTGCGACTGCCCGGGGCACGCTGGTTCACGCTCCTGATCCTGCGATACGCGCCGGTGTGGGTGTCGTTCGCCGGAATGAACCTCTTCGCGGTGGTCGCACTCGGTGTCGATCTCGACGGCGGCCTGGTCATCGAACTGATCTACGTCACGTGCATCTCATGGATGGCCGGGTTCGTGATCATCGGCGTACCCGGCGGAATCGGCGTTCGTGAGACGGTCTTCATCTCGATGACGACGGCGACGCTTGGTGCCGGCGTGGCCGTGTCGGCAGCGGTGCTCAGCCGGGTCGTGTCGATCGCGGTCGACCTCGGCGCCGCTGCGGTCTCGGCGGCGATCGCCCGCAGGGCACCCGTCGCCGGGGTCGGTGAGCACGCCGATCCGCACGTCTCCGACCGTTACGCTGCGCCCTGATGTCCACCGACAGCGTTGCCCCTCGCGGGTCGACGAGCCCGATCAAACTGATCATCCAGGTTCCCTGCTTCAACGAGGAGGCGACGCTGCCGATGACCGTCGCCGATCTGCCTCGCGTGGTGCCGGGCGTCGACGTGGTCGAGTGGCTCGTGATCGACGACGGCAGCACCGATCGAACCGTCGAGGTCGCCCGCGAACTCGGTGTCGACCACATCGTGTCGCACGGCCGGAACCGCGGTCTGGCCGCCGCGTTCATGACCGGCATCGACGCAAGTCTGCGCGCCGGCGCGTCGGTCATCGTCAACACCGACGCCGACAACCAGTACCAGGGCGCGTCGATCCCCGACCTCGTCGAGCCGGTGCTGGCCGGCCGCGCCGAGATGGTCGTCGGCGAACGCCCGATCACCGACATCGACGACTTCTCCCGAACGAAGAAGGCCCTGCAACGCCTCGGCAGCTCCGTCGTCCGTCGATTCTCCGGCACCGGGGTCAAGGACGCCGCCAGCGGTTTCCGTGCCTACACACGCGACGCCGCCATGCGAGTCCAGGTGTTCGGCAAGTACACCTACACGATGGAGACCATCGTGCAGGCCGGATGGAACGGGATCTCGATCGAGTCGGTACCGATCGGGGTCAATCCCAAGACACGCGAGTCTCGCCTCGTCAAGAGCAGCACACGGTATGTGTGGCGCTCGGCGCAGGCGATCATCCGCAGCTTCGCGCTGTACAAGCCCTTCCGGTTCTTCTTCCTGGTCGGGCTGGTGCCGTTCCTGCTGGGGGCGCTGCTCCTGCTGCGATGGCTGGGGCTCTACCTGTTCGAGGACGAGTACACCAGCCGCGTGCCCAGCCTCCTCGCCGGGATCGGCCTGGTCGTGGTCGCTGCGCAGACCTGGGCGGTGGCCTTCCTCGCAGATCTGCAGGCGGCCAATCGTCGTGTGCTCGAGGACCTCCGTCTGCGCGCCGCTCGAGCCGACTACGACCACGCGCCGCCGCTCGACTGATGCGTCCGGGTGTCGCTGCCGCCCTGGTGGGAACACTGCTGGTCGGCGCAACCCTCACGGCGTGCGACGACACCGGTGACGACGAAGCGGCCGACGGGACCCCTGCGCCGACGACCGTCGCCGGTTCAGGAGCCTCGACCGCGACGGCTCCACCATCGTCGCCCAGCCCGGCGGCCGCCGGGATCGACACGACCGACACGACCGCGCCTGCCGGGGCGACCGTTGGCGACGATGCTCCGCCGGCGCGACTCGACCCTCGGGTGGCCGGCCGCCTCGACGCAGCCGGGTTCGCTGCCCGGCTCTCGGAGAGCCACGCGGTCGTCGTCGATCCGGCAGCCGACCCAGTCGACCGGGCACAGGCCGGTGTCGACCACCAGTTGGTGCTGCGCGAACTCGCCGGCCGGCCCGAATTCGACGACGCCGTGCTCGCCGCAGTCGATCCGTCGGCCGGTTCCGCCGTCGAGCGAACCGTCCGGGCCCGCCAGTTCCTGCAACAGCGCAGCGCCTCCCGGCCACCCCAGCCACCACCCGCCGAACTCCCGGCCTGGACGATCACCGATCCCGAACCGGTCGAGACCCTGCGTGCCCACTACGCCGAAGCCGAACAACTGACGGGCATCGAGTGGTACTGGCTCGCCGCGATCCATCTCCAGGAGACCCGGATGGGTCGTATCCGTGGTGTGTCGAGCGCCGGGGCGGTCGGCCCGATGCAATTCCTGCCGACCACCTGGGAGGTCTGCTGCACCGGTGACCCCACGGTGACACGCGACGCGATCATCGGCGCGGCCACGTACCTCGCCCAGAGCGGCGGACCGGGCGACATGGCCGCCGCGGTGTACCAGTACAACCCCAACGACGGCTACGTGGCCGTGGTCACCGCCTACGCCCAGAACCTCCGCGACGAGCCCGAGTTGCTGTCCGGCTACCACGCCTATCAGGTGTTCGTCGGTACCGCTGCCGGCACGATACGTCTGCCGATCGGGTACTCCGCAGACGTTCCGGTCGATGCAGCGGCGTACCTCGCCGAGCATCCCGCCGACGCCGCCTGACCCGCTCGCCGCCTGACCCGCTCGGAGCGTGGGCGGCTACAGCAGGCCGAGGTAGTTGCCGCCGTCGACGTGCAGTTGCACGCCGCTGGTGAACTTCGCCGGCTCGCCACACAGGAACGCCACCACCTGTCCGAAGTCGGCGGCATCGCCCATCCGCATCGATGCCTGCTGCTCGTCGGTGTACAGGTCGGTGACGCGCGGCGTGCGATGCAGCCCGGGCTGCACGCTGTTGACCGTGACGCCGTCGGCGGACACCTCGAGTGCCAACGTCTTCAAGAACCCGGTGGCACCGGCGCGAGCGGTGTTGGACAGGATCAACTGTGCGATCGGCTGCCGGACCGACAGCGACGTGATGGCCACCACTCGACCCCACTGCTGTTGCTGCATCGCCGGCACGGCGGCCTTGCACATCGCCACCACCGACAGCAGGTTGAGGTCGAGCGCGGCAGGATAGGCGTCGACCGGCGTCGATTCGAAGGTCCCCGGCGGCGGTCCGCCGGCGTTGGGGACCAGGATGTCGACGCCTCCCAACGCTGCGATCGCCTCGTCGACGAAACCGGCCGCGCCGTCGGGCGTCGACACATCGGCCACGATCGGCACACAACCGTGCCCCACCGACTCCGCAGCGACAGCGAGCCGGTCGGGGTCGCGCCCGCAGATCGCGACGTGCACCCCCTCCTCGGCCAGCGCGATCGCCGATGCGAGTCCGAGCCCAGATGTCGCTGCGGCCACCGCCGCACGACGCCCACCGATTCCGAGTTCCATCCCGTCACCGTAGAACACCGATGCGATGTCCGGTGTCAGTCCCCGAGGGTCACATCGAGCACGACGATCGAGCGAGGAGCCACGGTGACAGTCCCGCCTGCCAACCGGCCGTCGCCGAGACCCGACTCGAGGTCGGTGTCGATCGCAACGCGCCAGTCGCCCGGCACCTGCACGTCGAACTCGACCGGCTCCCACCACATGTTGGCCATCACGTACAGCCCGTCGACCGCCCACGCGATCGATCGCGACTCGTGGCCGACATCGGGCGCCCCGTTCGCCCCGAAGGTCACCAGGCGGCTCCCCCACCGCTCGGGATCCCACAGCACCGGGTGCGCAGCACGACGCGCGGTCAGCGCGCCGACGAAGCGCTGGTGTTCGACCCACTCGGCGGCGCGGTCCCAGTCGAGCCACGAGGTCTCGTTGTCCTGGTTGTAGGCGTTGTTGTTCCCACCCTGTGTCCGGGCGAACTCGTCACCGGCGGCGAACATCGGCACGCCATGGCTCAGCAACAACAGACACATGGCATTGCGGAGTTGGCGGCGGCGCAGCGTCATCACCTCGGCGGGAACATCGACGTCGCCCTCCCAACCGCAGTTCCACGACCGGTTGTGATGGTGGCCATCGGTGTTGTCCCACCCGTTCGACTCGTTGTGTCGATGGTCGTAGGCGACCAGGTCGTACATGGTGAAACCGTCGTGCGCGGTCAGGAAGTTCAGCGAACACATCGGTGAGGTGAACAGGCCGGGGCTGCCGGCGAGGCGTTCCACCATCAGTGGCACCATGCCCGGCTCGCCGCGCAGGAACCCGCGGACGTCGTCGCGGAACTCGCCGTTCCACTGCATCCACCGCCGGTCGGGGAAGTCGGGCCCGAGCAGGTAGCGGGCCATGTCCCACGGCTCGGCGATCAGCCGGACGCCGCGACGTTCACCCCAGTCGCCGATCGATCGAACGAAGTCGGCATCGCGGGCCAACACCGCAGCGAGGTCGAACCGGAAACCGTCGACGCCGAGGTCGGCGAACCGATCGAGCGCCTCCATGATGAGCCGACGCGACTGCGGCGAGTGGGCGTCGATCACGTTGCCCGTGCCTGCATCGTCGAGATACGACCCGTCCGGTCGGACGACGTAGTACTCGCGCTCGTCGAGAACCCGCAGCGAGTAGTCCGGGCCCCCTCGGTTCTCCTCGGTGGTGTGGTTCACCACGACGTCGAGCCACACCTCGATGTCGTGGTCGTGCGCAGCCGACACCAGGTCTGCGAGTTCCTCGGCGGGATGGTCGCCGGCCGCGTACTGGCGATGGACCGCACCGAACACCAGCGGCATGTAGCCCCAGTAGTTGCCCTCGTCGGGGTCGAACTGATGGACGGGGAGCAGTTCGAGCACCGAGACCCCGAGCCCGGCGAGTCGCGAGAGCTCGCCGATGGCTGCACGGAACGTGCCGGCGTCGGCCTGCGGGCGGCGCTTGGTGAGTCCACGGACATGTGCCTCGTACACGACGAGTGGACGCGAGGTGCGGCGCTGCGGGCGCGGAGCCGGCCACGGTGCTGCGACCGCTCGCGGAAAGGTGGCACCATCTGGCGCGACGGCGCCCGTGTTCGCCGCACGCGAGTGTCCGTGCGGGAACCACACTTCGGTGGCCCGTGGGTCGAGCGCCAGCCGGTCGTTCTCGGTGGCGATCACGTACCTGCTCCCGGTCGGCACCTGACCCACCCAGTCGCCGGTCAGGGTGTCGCGTTCGAGCGCGATTCGGTGCCCACCGTCGACGCGGGCCTGCAACGAGCGGATTCCCGAGGTGTGAACGGCGATGTCGAACACCTCCTCGGTTGCCGGATCGGTTGCCGGATCGGTTGCCGGATCGCCTTCCACGACGCACATGATGCCGGAGAACGACGCCTGCCGGCCCCAACGGGTGTCACATCGGGACGAGCGGGCCCAGTCGCGGTAGCGTCGTCGCAATGACTCCCGCCACCGTCGCCGGGGCGCTCGCGCGTCACGGCTACCTGCCCGACGAGGGAATCTCGACCGCGGTGTTCCTCGCGATGACCCTGCAACGGCCGCTGCTGCTCGAGGGCGAGGCCGGCGTCGGCAAGACCGAACTCGCCAAGACGCTGGCGACCGCCACCGGCGGCCAACTGATCCGGCTGCAGTGCTACGAAGGCATCGACGTCTCCCAGGCGGTCTACGACTGGGACTACGCCCGTCAACTGCTGCACCTCCGGGCCACCGAGGCCACGGGCGAGTCGGCGAGGCGCACCGCGGACGAACTCGAGAACGAGCTCTACGGCGAACGATTCCTGATCAAGCGAGCCCTGCTCCGTTCGATCGAACCCGTCGAAGGCCCTCCGCCAGTGTTGCTGATCGACGAGATCGATCGTGCCGACGACGAGTTCGAGGCCTACCTCCTCGAAGTGCTGTCCGACTTCCAGATCACCATCCCCGAAGTCGGCGTGTTCAGCGCCGAGCAGCCGCCGCTGGTGATCCTCACCTCGAACCGAACCCGCGACGTCCACGACGCACTCAAGCGGCGGTGCCTGTACCACTGGGTCGAGCATCCCGGTTTCGACCGGGAGGTGGCGATCGTCAAGCTGCGCGTTCCCGGAATCGAAGCCGAGCTCGCTCGGCAGGTGGCCGGCGCTGTCGAAACCCTGCGCGGGCTGTCGCTGTACAAGCCGCCAGGAGTCGCCGAGACCATCGACTGGGCCACGGCTCTCGGCCGGCTCGGCGCCACCGAGCTGACCGAGCAGGTGGTGGCGAACACGCTGGGAACGGTCGTCAAGTACCGCGAAGACAACCAACGCGTCGAGCAGCACGGCGTTGGCGATCTCGTCGAACAGGCCATCGCTGCAGGGCGCGCCCACCGCGACGCTCCCGAGCAACTGACCATCGCCGACACGTGAACGCACCGGCCCCCGCCGCATCACCGGCCGACATCGCCGTGGCGTTCACTCAGGTGCTGCGCGGGCTCGGACTCAGTGTGCCGACGAGCTGTACTCACACCTTCGCAGCCGCGCTCTGCGAAACCGGCCTCGCCGATCGCAACACGACGTACTGGGTCGGTCGCTCGACCCTGGTTCGCCGGATGGAGGACATCGCACTCTACGACCGGGCGTTCGCCGTCTTCTTCGAAGGGCGGCGATCGAACGCCGGCGAGGAGCCCATCGAGGAGCGCACGATCTCGATCGCTGTCGACACCGACGACGACTCTGCCGACGGCGACGACGACGATGCCGACGGAAACGACGACGAGGTGATCGAGCTGCGCTTCTCGGCGACCGAGATCCTGCGGCACAAGGACTTCGCCGACTACTCCCCCGATGAACTCGCCCACGCCCACGAGTTGATGACCCACCTTCGCCTGGTCGGATCGCCGCGCGCCTCGCTGCGCCTGGGCCCCACCCGCCGCCGAACCTCGATGCCCGACATCCGGCGCACAGTCCGCTCGGCCATCCGCGCCGGAGGCGAACCGATCGAGCGCCACCATCTGGCACCGACCCCACGTCTTCGAAGGTTGGTGCTGCTGCTCGACGTCAGCGGCTCGATGGAGCCCTACGCACGTGGGCTGCTGCGCTTCGTCCATGCTGCCGTGGCCGGCCGTCAGAAGGTCGAGGCGTTCGCGCTCGGCACCCGTCTCACCCGCATCACACGCGAACTCACCAGCCGCGATCCCGACATCGCGCTCCGGGCAGCCGGCGACCGTGTGACCGACTGGAGCGGCGGCACACGCCTCGGCAGCGGGCTGCGCGAGTTCAACGACGAATGGGGTGTGCGGGGCCTCGCCCGGAACTCGATCGTCGTCATCCTGTCCGATGGCTGGGATCGTGGTGAGCCCGAGCAGCTCAGCGCCGAGATGGAACGCCTGCAGCGGGTGACGCATCGTCTGATCTGGGTCAACCCGCTCAAGGTCACACCCGGGTACGCACCACTCGCTCGGGGAATGGCGGCGGCACTGCCGTATGTTGACCGCTTCGTGGAAGGTCACTCGGTGGCCGCCATGGAAGAACTGACACGAGTGATCGCCGACGGCTGACCTGGAGGACCGACATGCACGACCTGCTCGACGACATCGATCGCTGGCGACTCGCCGGCCACCGCATCGCCGTCGCCCGCGTCGTCGACATCGAGGGGTCCGGCCCGCGCGATCCGGGTGCGGCGATGGCCGTCACCGATGACGGCGAGGTCGCCGGCAGCGTCAGTGGCGGCTGCGTCGAGGGAGCCGTGGTCGCCGAAGCACTGTCGATCATCGTGGGCGAGCGGGAGCCGGGAGTGGTCACGTTCGGCTACTCCGACGACGAGGCATTCGCCGTCGGCCTCACCTGCGGGGGCACGATCCACCTGTACATCGAGGAACTCGACTGGTGACCCGGTCGCTCCCCGACGACACCACGGTGTTCGACCGGTACGCCGCTGCGCTGCGTTCCGAGACGCCGGTCGCGCTTGCAACGGTGATCGACGGCCCGAACGTCGGCGCCAAGCTGCTCGTTGCCCCCGGTGACGCCCCGAGGGGGTCGCTCGGACACCCCGAGCTCGACCGGGTCGTGGCCCGCGATGTGCTCGCCGAACTCGAAGCGGCCCGGTCCGGGGTCCGTCACTACGGCCCCGAGGGACAGACCACCCCCGAAGACCTCGCCGACCAACCGACGGTGCGGATCTTCGTCGAGTCGCATGCTCCGCCGCCACAGATGTGGATCTTCGGTGCGGTCGACTTCACCGCTGCGCTCGCTCGCGTCGCCAAGGTGCTCGGCTACCGGGTGACGGTGTGCGACGCCCGCGAGGTGTTCGCCACGACGCGCCGCTTCCCGATGGCCGACGAGGTGAAGGTCACGTGGCCGAGCCCCGTGTTCGAGGAGCAGGGTGGCGAGCTCGGCCCACGCGACGCGGTGTGCATCCTCACCCACGACCCGAAGTTCGACGTGCCGGCGGTGGTCGGCGCACTCGCCACCAAGGTGGGCTACATCGGCGTGATGGGGAGCCGCTCGACCCATGATCGACGGACCGAACGCCTGCTCGCCGCCGGTGTCACCCCGGATCAGCTCGACCAGTTGATGTCACCGATCGGGCTCGACATCGGTGCGCGCACGCCGGAGGAGACCGCGGTGTCGATCTGCGCAGAGGTCATCGCTCGCCGCACCGGCCGCAACGTGCCGTCACTGCGCGACGGCGACGGCGCAATCCACTCCTGACCGGTTTCCCCCGTCACCCACCCGCATCCCCTCCATCCGAAAAATGTGCACGACGGCTCGCTGGTGACTCGATCGTGCGCACAGAACTCGACGGCGCTGTGCCGACCTGCCGAAACGTGAGCAGATCTGCCCACCGGCGATGCGCTGAGGCGCATTTTTCGGATGGGGGTGGGTGGGGCGCGGGTCGATCGGAGCGCTTGCCGATCGCGGTCGATTGGGGCGCTGGCCGAGTGGAGCGGTCAGACGGTGGGGTCGCCGAAGCGGACCGAGTTCGCACGACGGCCGGAGATCGTGTCGAGTTCGACGGTACGGCCGGACATCACCGAGTGGATGATGGCGTCGCCGACACCGAGGTACATCATGACGTGGCCCGGGTACTGCACGAGGTCGCCGGCCTTCGCCGTCGAACGGTCGAGTTGGGCTGCGTTGCGGATCTGAGCGCTCGACTGGTGTTCGATCTGCACGCCGGCACCCTCCCACGCGAACGCCGTGAGTCCGGAACAATCGAACCCGACGCCCTCGACGCTGCTGTGGGTGCGATACGGGACACCGACCTGGGTCATGGCGGTGAGCACGGCACGCTGGTGTTCGAGCGGGCTCGCTGCCCAGGCTTCGACCATGTCGGCCTGGGGATAGCCCAACTCGGCAGC
Organism: Ilumatobacteraceae bacterium; assembly: GCA_963848145.1. Classification (GTDB taxonomy): domain Bacteria; phylum Actinomycetota; class Acidimicrobiia; order Acidimicrobiales; family Ilumatobacteraceae; genus Sva-07. Next base: position 69,466 of record CAWKCN010000029.1, on the reverse strand, counting down.
GGCGTACTGGGCGGTCTGTGTGCGGAACCACACGAACGAGCGGTAGGCCGACGCGTCGTCGGTGGCCACCCACTCGCCGTAGCTGTCGAGCGCTTGACGAGCCGACGTGGTGACGACCGGGGCCATCGCGTTGGTCGCCAACGGGCCGCCCAGCGCCGAGGCGGTGTCGGTGGGCCCGGCGACCACACCGACCAGCGCGGCAGCGGTGACTGCGAGGCCGAGCACGCCGGCCCGAAGGGCGATGCCGATCGTCGATCGGACGCCTCGTGACGTGTCGAGGTGAGGGTTGGTGGGGACGGTTGATGCGCTCATGGGAGAATCCACACGGCGCGTTGCCGTGGCAGGGGACGAACGTATCGTCATCGAACCGCAATACAAAAGCGCGACCGCAAAGTTTTCGTCATGAAACCGTCACGAAATCGGCGGTGCGCTCCGGGCCACACTGCAGGTGTGGCCACCTCGCCGAACGCCGAATCCGGCCCGCACGCTGGTCTGACGCGCGCAAGCACCGTCGCCGTGCTGCTCGCCGCCGGTGCCGGATCACGCTTCGGCGGTGACGGCCACAAACTGTCGGCGAAAATCGTCGAACGCGAGTCCGGGCACACCCACACCGTCATCGAACGATCGATCGCCAGCGCACTGGCGGCCGGCATCGGCCCCGTCGTCGTCGTGACCGGCGCCGCCGACCACGTCGTTCCCGAACACCTCGCCGCGGTGATCACCACCGTGCACAACGACCGCTGGGAAGACGGCCAGATCACCTCGCTGCACTGCGGTATCGATGCTGCCCGGTCGCTCGGCGCCACCTCGGTCGTGGTCGGACTCGCCGACCAGCCGTTCATCGAGGCTCGCGCATGGCAGATCGTGGCCGAGAGCCCCGGTCCGATCGCGGTCGCCACCTACGACGGGCGACGAGCCAACCCGGTCAAGCTCGCCGCCGAGGTCTGGGAACTGCTGCCGACGACCGGCGACGAGGGCGCCCGCTCGCTGATGCGCGTTCGTCCCGAACTGGTTCGTGAAGTAGCGTGCGCTGGTTCCCCGGCCGACATCGACACCACAGAGGACCTTCGCCGATGGCAGAGCAATTGATCAACGAGTTCACCGTCAACCGCCCGATCGAGGAGGCCTGGCCGCTGATCACCGATCTCGAGCGCATCGCTCCCTGTCTTCCCGGTGCCGAACTCCAGGAGGTCGAAGGCGAGACCTACCGCGGGGTGGTCAAGGTGAAGCTCGGAGCGATCAGCAGCCAGTTCAAGGGTGAAGCCCACTTCGTCGAACGCGACGACGAGAACTACCGCGCCATGATCAAGGGCGCAGGGCGCGACACCGGTGGCCGCGGCAACGCGTCAGCGGAGATCTCGGCCCAGGCCGAGAGCCTGTCGCCCACCAGCACCCGCGTCTCGGTCACCACCGATCTCCACATCACCGGCAAGGTCGCCCAGTTCGGGCGCGGCATCATGGGCGACGTCAGTTCCAAGCTGATGGCGCAATTCGCCGACAACCTCAACCAGATGATCGACGACGAGGGAATCGGCAGCGACACCCGAGCTGCGTCAGCTCCCGAGGCCACACCCACCGCGACAGCACCGGACGCATCCGCGGCGACCCCCGCCGACGGCGCCGTCGACACCTCGGCGTCACAGGTGCGCAAGATCGAAGGGCCCGCGACCGAGCCGATCGATCTGATGGAGGTCGGCGGTTCGTCGATCGTCAAGCGTGCGGCGCCGGCGCTCATCGCGCTCGTCCTGATCCTGCTCCTCGTCCGCCGCCGACGAGGCTGATGGACGATCGCGCTCGCGTCGCCGAACTCCTCGGACGTGAACCGGCGGGAGCGTTCGATGTGGTCGTACGCGACGACGCAGGCGACCCAGTGGTGGTCCGCAACGCGCCGTTCCTCGACGACGGCACGCCGATGCCGACCCGCTTCTATCTCGTGGGCGCGAGCATCGTGCGCGACGTGAGTCGTCTCGAAGCAGCCGGTGGGGTGAGAGCCGCCGAGGCAGCCATCGCACCGGAGGAGCTCGTCGCGCTGCACCAGCGCTACGGCGCCGAGCGCGACGCCGAGATCGACGCCGAACACAGTGGTCCCCGACCGTCGGGCGGTGTCGGCGGAACTCGGGTCGGCGTCAAATGCCTCCACGCACACCTCGCCTACCTCCTCGCCGGCGGCGACGACCCTGTCGGGCGTTGGACGCTCGAGCAGCTCGACACCGCAGTGGACACGCCACCTGGCCCGGGAACGGACGCTCCATGACGCCGGGCTCGCTCCTCATCGAGATCGCCGACCACGAACTGACCGTCCACGTCGTCGGTGGCGGGGTCCACGTACTCCCGGTGGGGCCGCTGACGCTGCAGACCGGTCCGCTGCGAGACGGCGACCCTCCGGCCCCGGCCGCGCTCACCAACGCACTCGGGCTGATCGAGGACCACCTCGACGATCTCGTCATCGAGCTCCCGTCGATCGAGGCGACGCCCGGAGTGACCATCACCGGCCCCTACGCCGACGCCATGGCCCGCGTCGAGGTCGGCACCACCGACGTCCCGAGCGGTTACGAACTCCATCGCGCCGACGCCGACGAGGTGTTCCGAACGCTCGCGGTGGAGCCGGTCGGTGAGCGCCGCCACAATCCTGGGCTTCCCGACGACCACGTCGAGTCGATCATCGCCACGTGTTGCGTGATACTTGGCATCATGCGCCGCTTCGATCTCTCGGCAACCACCGTCGCCACGAGCCCCACCTCGCATGACGACGAGACGGCGTGCTGATGGCGCTGCGGCACCCCTCTCGTTCCAGTTCACCCATCCGGCTGTACGGACGGCGCGTGATGCTGCGCCCCTTGGCCGCCAACGACTTCCGGTCGTGGAGCGAAGTGCGTCGACGCAACGCCGACTGGTTGACCGTGTGGGAGCCGAGTCGTCCGACGCACCAACCGGATCCGGTGACCGAGCGGGGGGCGTTCGCCGCCCGCTGCCAACAACGCGATCGAGATCGCGCCGCCGGAACCGCCTACCAGTTCGGGCTGTTCATCGACCAGCAGATCGCCGGTGAGGTCAACCTCAACAACGTCGTGCGCGGGGCCATGCAGTCGGGGACGATCGGCTACTGGATCGACCAACGCCACGCAGGGCACGCATACGTCGCCGAGGCGGTCGCAGTGCTCATCCAATTCGGGTTCGAACAGCTCTCGCTGCACCGCCTCGAGATCTGCATCGTGCCACGCAACGAACGCAGCAAACGGGTCATGCAGAAGCTCGACATCCGCGACGAAGGCGTTGCCCAGCGCTATCTCGAGATCAACGGCGTCTGGGAGGACCACATTCGGTACGGCATCACCATCGAGGAGTGGACCGAACGACGAGACGACTTCGTCGCCGCGTGGATACACCGTCCGCACGATCTCGTGTGAACCGATGCACTTGGCGCCGCCGGATCACGCCGGGCGTCGAGCCCTCGACGTGATCGCGACAGCGGGAGCAGGTCAGTACCCGACGAGACCGGAGTTCTCTCGGGCCAGCCGCATCTGATCGGCCCGATCGCGACGCAACTGGGTGCGCCGCTTCCACATCTTCGTCTTCCAGTGGCGCTTCGAGCGGCTGCGCTTGGCGAGCTTGCTCTTGGCCACTTCGGGATCGTGGTGGCCGATCGGCTTCCACGCCATCCCAGGTTCGTGGACGTCCTCGGGTTCGAGACCCGCACTGACGTCTTGCGCAACGCTCTGCAACTCGACGTGGATGCGGTGCCGCTCGCTGTGGGCGTGGGCACGCACTTCCTGCTTGAGTGGCAACACGGTCTCGGGGGACCGGTGACGCTGGCTCATTTGCTACCTCCTGCTTCGTGGTCGAACCACGGTGGTTTCGGTGCTTGCCTTCCTCACCGTAGCCCAGCCGACATCGCCACGTCAGGGGCCTTGTGTAACGATCCTGCGCGATTCTCCCGTGCGTCGATCACCCGACGGTTGGCGACCGCGCCCGATCACCGGCCGCTGTCAAGTCGATGCCCGATCGTGCCGATGCCCCTTGCGTGGAAACGTTGCCGCCGCCGACCATGACCGCGTCCCGACACCGTGTCGACGAGCTCGGGACCAAGCTGATCGACACGATCGACGAGGTCATCGCCGGCAAGCACGACGTCGCCGAGGTCGCCGTGGCCACGATCCTGTCCGGCGGGCACCTGCTGATCGAGGACATCCCCGGAGTCGGCAAGACACTGCTGGCGCAGGTGCTGGCGCGCAGCATCGGCGGCAGCTTCCACCGGATCCAGGGCACGTCCGATCTGCTCCCGGGCGACATCACCGGATCGATGGTGCCGAGCGGCCGACTCGACGCCGACAGCATGACGTTCCGACCCGGTCCGGTGTTCGCCAACATCGTCGTCTTCGACGAGCTGAACCGAGCGACGCCACGAACCCAGTCGGCGCTGCTCGAGCTCGCCGAGGAGGCAACGGTCACCGTCGACGGTGTCGTGCACCCACTGCCGGATCCGTTCATGATCATCGCCACCCAGAACCCGATCGACATCGCCGGCACCTACGGACTCGGCGACGGCTCGCTCGATCGTTTCCGCGCCGTCGTCACGCCCGGGCGCGCTCCTGCAGCCGCCGAACTCGAGGTACTCACCGGGCGCAGAGGCCGAGGCATGCTCGATGCGGTCGAACCGGTGGCGAGCCCCGACGATCTGGGCGCCGCCCGACGAGCGGTCGGCGAGGTGCAGATCAGCGACGCCGTGGGCGAATACGTGGTGCAGTTGCTCCAGGCGACACGGGAACACCCCTCGATCCGAATCGGTGCATCGACACGCGGCGGGGTCGCCGTCGTGGCCCTCGCCCGAGCGTTCGCAGCGCTGGCGCAACGGACGTTCATCACCCCCGACGACATCGTCCGCGCCGCCGGGCCCGCACTGGCGCACCGGGTTGCAGGCAGCCACGTCAGCGTCGACGTCGGGAGAGAACTCGTCGCCGACTGCCTCGCCGGGATCACCCCACCGACGGTCTGATGCCCGACACCCTGCCGGGCGTCGCCCCCTCCAGTGCCCCGCCGAGCGGTCGGGCGGCGACAGGTGCAGCCGATCTCCGGGTACCGCGCCACCGACCGGGACGGATTCGGCCGGCCGGCTGGTCGCCGGGCGCCAGCACGCTGCTCGCCGCTTGGGTCGCCGGCGCGGCGATCGCACGGCTCACCGGCGCCTCGGCGGTGATCCTGCTGCTGGCTGCCGGCGCGGTTGGCTTCGCCTTCGAGATCCTCAGCGGCTGGTGGGCAGCGAGATCGGTGCACGTCGACTCGGCGACGACTCCCCCGGTGGTGACCGTCGGCGAGTCGTGTCGGCTGTTCGTCGCGCTCGACGCACCCGGTGGTGCCCGTGCCGTCGAACGGCGCCGGGTGTCGGTGGTGCTCGCCGACGGCTCCACCGTGAGCGTCGGCGATGCGACACCGATCGGCGGCAGCAACGGCCCCGGCCTGCTCGCCGAGACGGCAGCCCGTTTCAGCACGCCAGGCCTGATCGATCGTCTCACCGTGCGTGTCGAGGTCGCCGGGCCGGCGGGGCTGATCTGGTGGCGTCGATCCACCGAGGTCGTGATCGATCCGCTCGCGGTTGCTCCGGTCGCGCAGGGCCCGTCGGTCGCGGTCGAGCGTCTCGACGACACCGCTGACGGCGCGAGCGAAGCGCAGCGAGGCAATCACGTCGGCGAGATCGATGGCATCCGACCCTGGCGGCAGGGCGACTCGACGAACTCGGTGCACTGGGCGTCGTCGCTGCGCACCGACGAGCTGATCGTGCACGACCGTCTCACGACAGCCGACCAGCGATGGATCGTCGATCTCGACGCTCCCGCGGGCAGCGGGGCCGACGCGGCGAGGCTTCGGTGGACGCTCGAAGAAGCACTCCGGCACGGCCATGCGGTGGCGGTGCGCACGGCGGACGGATCGGTGCATCCGATCGTCGACGACGAGGCAGCGGCCCGGTGGTCGGCGATCGCAGCACAGAACGACGCGGACGCCCACCGTCACCAAGACGGTCCCACCCGGCAGCGACGCAGCGGAATCCTGCAACGTGAGGTCACGCTGCGGGTGCCGACCGTGGAAACCGAGACAGCGATCGGCGCCGTCGCCAGATGGTGGGCGGCTGCGGCTGCATTCGCGTCGATGGCGATGCTGATCGGCGCGCTCGACCGATCGACGACACTGGTCGCCGTCGTGTTCGGCGCGCTGGTGCTCGGGGCCGTGACGTCATTGTGGGTCGCCCGGCGCGCCGGCAAGCGGCCGCTGGTGATGCAAGCGGCCATCGCATTGGCGATCGGCGTTGCGCTCCTGGGGATCGTCGCGCAATTCTCCGACGTCGACGGGCTCCTGGCCGCGCTGCGCGGTCCGCTCCCCGACGTACTGATGTTGCTCGTGGTGCTCCACGGTTTCGAAGCCATCGACCGCCGAACCCTGCGAGTGCATCTGGCGATCACCTTCGTGCTCGCCTGCTATGGGGCCGGCCTGCGTATCGACGGCGCCCTGGGCTGGTGGCTGGCTGCATGGGGAGTCCCGTTCGTCGTGGCGCTGTCGACCACCTCTCGCAGCGCCGAACAGCGGCGTGCATCGGTGCGAGACCCGCGGCGACCGGTCGTGGCCTCGGGGGCGGCGACGGCACGATGGGTCGGCTCGCTCGCAGCAATCGGCGTCGCGACGCTGGCGGTGCTGAGCCTGATCCCGATTCCCGATGGTCCCGCCCGACTCGGGCTGCCGGCGCTGTCGGTGGATGCCCCGACGGTCGGCTCACCCGGCGGGTTGGCCTTGCCCGACGGCTCGAGCACACCACAGAACGCGCCGACCGGAACCAACCCGGACCGCGGCACGATCGGCAACGTCGTCGGCTACCCGGGCTTCACCGAATCACTCGACACGAGCGTTCGCGGTGACCTCGGCGACCAGCTGGTCATGCGCGTCAGAGCGCCCGAGCCGGCATTCTGGCGAGGCCAGACCTTCACCGAGTTCGACGGGAGGACCTGGACGGTGTCACCCGAACGCGGTACCCGACGGGACGGGCCCATCATCGACGTGCCACCGACGGTCGGCGATGCCCTCGGGGTCGGAGCGGTACCGACCGGCGAACTCGTCCAGACGTACTTCGTCGAGCAGGACCTCCCCAACATCGTGTTCGCCGCGTACCGAGCAGAACAGGTCGTCCTCGACGGGTCGCTGTGGACCCGCCCCGACGGCGCACTGCGCTCGGACGTGACCCTCACCGCCGGCTCGGTCTACACGGTGGTGTCACAGCGCCCCCTCGTCGACGCCGAGATCCTGCGCTCGCAGGGCGATCTCGGCGCGTTCTTCGCCGGGTTCCGAGATGTGGCCGGAGGCGACGAGATCGATCGATTCCTCGAGATTCCCGACTCCACGACACCGCGGACGATCGATCTGGCCACCACGCTGCGAACACCGGGCGAGTCGACCTACGACACGATCCTCGCCTACGAGGCATGGCTCGGCGCCAACACCGAGTACGACCTGGACGCACCGGTACCGGCCGACGGCGCGGACGCCGTCGACGACTTCCTCTTCGAGTCGCGACTCGGCTACTGCGAGCAGATCGCCTCGACGCTCACGATCATGCTGCGCAGCCAGGGTGTGCCCGCCCGCCTCGCCACCGGGTACGTGCCGGGCGAACGCGACCGGGTGTCGGGCGTGTGGAACGTTCGGGGCAGCGACGCCCATGCCTGGGTCGAGGTCTGGTTCCCCCAAACCGGATGGCAGGCGTTCGACCCGACCGCCGAGGTACCACTCGCCGCAGACGCGGGCGACGCGACCGTCGGCGGCGATCTGATCGGTGCAACCCTGTCGTCGATCGCATCACAGCGCATCGAGATCGGTGTGGCGCTGCTGATCGCCGGGGCGATCTGGGCGGCCATTCGGTTGCTCGCACTCGGCCGGTACCGACGGCGACGTGGACGTTGGGGCCTGCTGCAGGACCGCTTCAACGAACTCGGTCAGTCCTCGATCGACTCGGACCCCACCGCCCCGAGCTCCGGGCGGAGCTTCGTGACGACCAACACGGCGATCGCCGCGACCGTGAGCAGCGAGGACCGGCACGCTGCGGCAATGGAAGTGGCAAACGAGCTCGATCGTGCAGCATTCGACCCGAGTTGGGTCGACGACGACGAGCGGTTCGAGCGTGCCAGGTCGGCGCTCGCCACCCTGGAGCGCCCGCAGCGCTGACGGGGCTACTTCTTCGAGATCCGTGCCTGCAGCGCGGCGAGACGCTCGGCGAACCACGGCTGCCTGGTGCTCCAGAGCTGCGGCTCGAGTTCGCGGGCGACCGCAGCGGGATGATCGTCGACATCGGCCATTGCCTGGATCGTCTGCTTGGTGGCGATCGCCAACTCGCGCGGCGCGCTCGCAGCCTTGGCGGCGAACTCGTGGGCCACCTCGAGCAGCGACTCGGACGGCACCGATCGGTACGCCAATCCGATGCGTTCGGCCTCCTTGCCGTCGAGCACCTGACCGAACACCACCGTCGCCATGGCCGCCTGGGGGCCGACGATCCGGCGCAACATCCAGGTGTGGCCACCGCCGGGGTGGATACCGAGCTGGAGAAAGCGGGTGTCGAGCTTGGCCGAGTCGGCGACGATCCGCACATCGCAACCCAGTGCCAGGTTCATGCCGGCGCCGACCGCCGAACCGTTGACCGCGGCCAGCGTCGGCAACGGGCTGCGGGCGATACGGAGAAATCCCTCGTAGATCGTGCCGAGGCTCTCGCCGGTGGCCTCGGCCAGATTGCCCAGGTTCGCGCCCGCGCAGAACGCCGGGGGCGTGCCGGTGACCACGAGCGCCCCGACGCCGTCGTCGGCCTCGAACGCATCCATCGCTTCGAGGATCTGCGCCACCATCGGCGCCGTGAGCGTGTTGCGCTCGTCGGGGTTGTTGAGCGTGAGGGTGGCCACGCCATCGGACACATCGGTGAGCACGAACGGTTCGGAACCTGACATGGCCGTCAGTGTGGCACGAGCACCCGCGGACCCTGTCGTCGGCCGGGTTAGCCTGCGAAGCGTTCATGCTGGATCACGTGTTCACCGATGCAATCAGCGCACTGCGTGACGCGTTCGAGGCCGCCTTCTTGGAGCGTCAGGCCTTCGAAGAGCACTTCCAGAGCGATGTGCTGCTCGGCGACCTCACGTGGGAGACCAGCTACGGGCTCCCCGGCGAGGGCGAGCCACCTCGTGTGGTCGCCCACATCACCTTCGACTGGCCGGCGTGGAGCCAGGCGGCCTACCGGCAGTGGTACGTCGAAGCAGAGCTCGAGAAGCGACCGGCCATCGAGATGGAGATCGTGCTGCGGATCCAACGCCTCGCAGAGCCGGCCGATCCAGCGGTGTTGTACCGCACCGTTCCCGAGCAGAGCCCACTCGTCGGCGACGATCGCATGGAGCGCGCCGGGTTGACCTCGGAGACCTCGCATCCCGACACCGACGTCGATCCGCTCGATCTCACCACCGAGTACGCAGCGGAGATCACCTACGAGGGCCTGTACGAGTTGGCCGAGGAGACCGTCGCCGACGGCACCAGCACGCTGCTCGACGAACACTTCGGCGCGCTCGGCGGCTGGATCGCTTCGACGCTGGTCAAGCTCGGCGATCTCCCCCTGGCGTTCCACCCCGCCGACGACGCCGACTGACACCCCACCCGCACACCCCACCCGCACACCCCACCCGCACACCGCGCCCCATCCGATCCGCGCCCCCCAATCCGAAAAATGTGCGGCACCGGCCCACAGGTGGGCCGATCTGCGCACAGAACGGACGGACGGGCGGCGCTGACCCGAAACGTGCGCAGATCTGCCCGGCGGTGACGCCGGTGCGCACATTTTTCGGACTGGGGGGCGGTCGGGTGGCGGGCGGGTGGGAGGATGAGCAGATGGCTGTGAACGACGTGCTGTACGAGGTGTCCGACCGGATCGCGACGATCACGCTCAACCGTCCCGACGCGCGCAACGCGCTCACGAGCGAGATGCTCGCCCGCATCCCACGACTGATGCTCGACGCCGAGGGCGACGACGACGTCGACGTCATCATCCTCACCGGCACCGACCCGGCGTTCACCGCCGGGCTCGACCTCAAGGAGTTGGGAACCGACGGCAGCAACCTGTCCGGCGGCTCGGGAGCCGACGGCAGCGCCAACCACTACGGGGTGCGTGGCCCGTTCCCCACCCTGGCCAAGCCCCTGATCGGCGCCGTCAACGGCGTGGCGGTGACCGGCGGGCTCGAGTTGGCCCTCAACTGCGACTTCCTCGTGGCAGGCGAGCACGCCAAGTTCGGCGACACCCACTCGCGCGTCGGCGTGATGCCCGGATGGGGCCTCACCGTGCTGCTCCCCCAGGCGATCGGCATCCGCCGCGCACGCGAGATGAGCTTCACCGGAAACTTCATGCTCGCCGACGAGGCCCTCGCCTTCGGCCTGGTCAACCACGTGGTGGCACACGCCGAACTGATCCCGTTCACCCGACAGTTGGCCACCGACATCATCGGCAACGACCAGCCGGGTGTTCGTCAGATCCGTGAGACCTACGCCCAGATCGCCACCGACGACGACCACTGGGAGATCGAGTCGCGAGACAGCCGGGCGTGGCGTCGCACCCACTTCGACCCCGACGCCGTCGCCGCGAGGCGGGCGTCGATCCAGGCCCGCGGCCAGCAGCAGTAGGTCAGCAGCACGTCACCAACGTCGCCCCATGAGGCGGCCGGACGCACCCTCGTGCAGTGTCACGAACCCGAGGTGTTCGTAGAACCCGATCGCCCTGGCATTGTCGGCAGCGACGCCGAGGTGCACCCCGCTCACCCCCGAGCGCTGCAACCCGGCGACGAGCGCCTCGATCATCCGGCGCCCGTTGCCGCCACCCTGCATGCGGGGCAGGAGGTCGATGTGGAGATGCGCCGGATACCGCTCGACGATCGACGACGGCATCGTCGGCGGACGGTGGATGTGTGCGATCACCTCGTGGTCGCGTCCGGCACCTGCCGACCCGCTGAGCGGGTGTCGCTCGCGCAGCGTCGGCCACCACTCACGTTCGCAGTCCATCTCGAACGAGGCGGTGTCGAGTGCCGCGAGCACGTACGCACCGATCCCCTCGGCATCGACCCCGGCGAGTGCGATCGTGCCGCCGAGCACCACATAGGGCCCGACATAGACCGACCCGAGCAGGTCGGGGTCGTCGAACTGCCCGGTTGCGTCGTCGCCCGCATCGCCGGTTCGCAGGCACACCTCGTACAGCGCTGGAAGGTCGTCGATCGTCGCCGGGCGGAGATCCATGCCGACAGGATCACACCGCCGGCCTGCCCCCACGGCACCCGAGCCGGAACGCGTCGAACGGATCGGATACCGTCGCACGCGATGAGCACCGCCGAGCGACCTGCGGTCGGGGTCGACGCCGGGCAATCGACGATCCGTGTCCAGGTCGTCGGCGAACGTGAGGCTCGGACCACCCACGGGGTGGGCCACCTGTCGAGCACCGTCGAGTTCGTCGATCGGGTGGCCGGTGTACTCGCCGACCTCGACGGCGTCGGGCGGGTGGTGATCGGGATGACCACCCTGCCTGCCGATCCCGACGATCGCGCCACCATCGGCGCTTCGGTCCGTTCGCGTGTCGACGCAAGCGAGGTGTGGATCACCGGCGACGAGACCACCGCCCATGCCGGCGCATTCGGTGGCGACGCCGGGTTGCTCCTCGTCGTCGGCACCGGCGTGGCCTGCATCGCCGCCGACCCGGCGACCGCAACGATGGCCACGGCCGACGGAACCGGTTTCCTCATCGGCGACGAAGGCGGCGCGTTCTGGCTCGGTCGCCATGCCGTGCGCGCCGCACTCGCGGCTGCCGACGGGCGAGGGCCGACCACCACGCTCGTCGACCTCGTCTCCGCGCGTTTCGGACCGCTCGACGGGCTGGCTGCCCGGGTCCACGCCGGCCCCGACCCGGTCGACCGACTCGCCCATGCCGCGCTCGACGTCCTCACTGCGGCAGACGCCGGTGACGCCGTGGCCAGCCGGTTGCTCGACACCGCGGCCGAGCGACTGACCCAGACGGTCACTGCCGCGGCCAGGAGCATCGATGCGGCGGCACCCCTTGCACTCGACGGGCGCCTTCTCAGCCCCGACTCGCCGCTCTCGACGCGGCTCGTCGAGCGCTTGCACACCGAACTCGGACCCGATCGTGCGATCGGCCATCGACCCGGCTCCGGGCTGCTCGGGGCGACGGCGCTGGCGACGTCACGGATCGATCCCCAGCCGTACCTGCGGTGGATCACGACGAGCCGAACGGGCGGCACCGGTGCGCCGGCGGAGCCCGTTTCGTCGACCGAACCGACCGACGCTGCCGGCCGGTACCTCGATGCAGCCGTCTCGGTGTTGGGCCGCGTCAGGGACGGCGAACTCCCGACACTGGACGCGGCGGCCGACCTCCTGGCCGACACGATCGCCGGCGGAGGACTCGTGCACGTGTTCGGCACCGGCCACTCGCACCTCCTGGCCGAGGAGGTCTTCTACCGCGCCGGGGGCCTGGCGGCCATCGATCCGATCCTCGCCCCGTCCCTGATGCTGCACGAGAGTGCGATCCGCTCCACCGAGTTGGAACGAACCAGCGGGCTCGCCGACGGGCTGCTCGCCCATGCCGACGTCACCCCGGGCGACACGCTCGTCGTCGTCTCGAACAGCGGCGGCAACGCGGTCACCGACGAGCTCGCCGAACGGTGCCGCTCGGCGGGGGCGAGCATCGTCGCCGTCGTCAGCCGTCGACACGCCGCCACCAAGCCCGCTGCCCGGCTCGCGCAACTCGCCGACGTGGTGATCGACAACCACGGGGTGGTCGGCGACGCCGCGATCGCGATCGACGGCCTGGACTCCAGCGTCGGTCCGACCTCGACGGTCGCCGGTGCGGCGATCATGCAGGCCCTCGTCGCCGCAACGGTGCAACGGCTGGTCGCACGAGGCGTCGACCCCGGCGTACTGCGCAGCGCGAACACCCCTGGCGGTGACGCCCACAACGAGCGGATCCTGGCCCCGTTCCGGCACCGGGTCCGGGCGCTCTGACCCGACCCCGGGGCCGGTTCAGATCGCTGAGCCCTGTGCGCGAAGTGTGTCGCGGATGGCTTGGGCGATGTCGATGGCGAGGATCTCGGCTCCGGTCTGGTTGAGGTGGAACCCGTCGTCGGCACGTACGTCCTTGCCCTCGCCGTCACGCGGGTCGATCACGAACTCGGCCCACCCACCGTCACGACCGGAGAACCGCGTCCACGTGTCGACGAAGATCACGTCGGGTCGCTCGGCAGCTGCTGCTTTGGCCGCCTGATCCTGAATGGCCATGCGGGCGGTGACGTCCGGGTTGTCGTCGTTCGGGATGCCGACCCAGACCAGGGTGCGACCACCCTCCATCAGCTGGTCCATCACAGCGCCCACGCGCTCCTGGTACTCCTCGGACCACTCTGCTTCGTTCGCCACCGGATCGCCGATGATGAACTCGCCGCTCTCGACCGCAAGACCCTGCGCGTCGTTGCCTCCGAAGGTGGCGACGACGATGTCGGGGTTGACCTCGGGCAGTTTGCGGTCGATCTCTGCCGGCCAGTCGAAGAAGTCGGGTCGGGCGAGGCCGGACGACACCTTGTAGTCGAGCGACGTCTCGACGATGCCGGTGCCGTCGAGCAAGGTCTGCAGATACGGCCCGAACGTTCCGGCGTCGCTGTCACCCACGATGAACACCGTGGCCGGATCGGCAGCGGTGGCCGGCCCGGTGCTGACCGGTTCGGTGTCGGTCGGAACGGTGCCGTCGGGTTCGGTGCCGTCCGGCTGGACGACGATCGAGCTCGCCACCGTCTCGGTTCCGTCGCCGGCACTTGCGTTCGTCTGAGCGCCGGATCCCTCGGCATCGGCGACGCCATCATCGCCCCCGGCCAGCAGTCCGCTGACCCCGCGGAACAACACGAAGCCGACGAACAACACCACGGCGAGCGCGCCGATGCGTCGCAGTGCGTAGCGCCGACTGCTGGGCCGGCGTCGGGGTGCGGAGTATCCAGACACGGACCATTCAGGTTACGGGCCGAGGTGGCGCCGCGAGTGGCAGGCGTGGCCGCACGTCGGTGGTGTGGCGAAGTTGCGCAAGAGGCCCGTTACCAGCGGGTAGCTTGTACAACGCGTGAACACGGGTGCCGCACCAGCGTGCACCCGCCTCGTGAACCATTCCATTTTCATCCTGAAGGGGAGAACATGATCAAGAGCAAGAAGCTGCTCGCCGTCGGCGTCATCGCCGCACTCGGCCTCGCAGCCTGCGGTAGCGACGACGACTCCAGCAGCGAGTCGACCGACGCACCAGACAGCACCGAAGCAACCACCGAAGGCACCGAGGCCATGGCCGAGGGCGACGGCGCAACCGTCGGCGTGGTCTACGACATCACCGGTCGTGGCGACCGTTCGTTCAACGACGCCGCCGGCGCCGGGCTCGACCAGGCCGTTGCCGAGCTCGGTGTCACCGGGCTCGAGTCGACCCCGACAGGCGACGGCGACCGCGCCGAGCGCGTGCAGGGCCTCGTCGACGAAGGCAGTGGCCTGGTCGTCAACGTCGGCTTCCTCTTCGAGGACGCGTTGAACACCGTCGCAGCAGCCAACCCCGACACGAGCTTCGCCATCATCGACTCGGTCGTCGACCTGCCGAACGTGGCCTCTCTCGTCTTCGCTGAAGAGCAGGGCTCGTTCCTCGTCGGTGCAGCAGCTGCACTCAAGACCCAGACCGGCACCGTCGGCTTCATCGGTGGCGTCGAGAACGACCTCATCCAGAAGTTCGAGGCCGGCTACGCGGCCGGCGTCGCCGCCGTCGATCCCGACATCGAGATCTTGGTGAACTACATCACGCAGCCACCGGACTTCGGTGGCTTCAACGACCCGGCCCGGGCCAAGGAGATCGCAACGGCGCAGTACGAAGCCGGTGCGGACATCATCTACTCGGCCGCTGGTAGCTCCGGCCTCGGTGCCTTCGAGGCCGCCGCAGAAGCCGGCGAGCCCGGCGACGTGTGGGCGATCGGCGTCGACTCCGACCAGTACGAACTGGTGTCGGCCGAATTGCAGCCGTACATCCTCACCTCGATGCTGAAGAAGGTCGACGTCGCCACGTTCAACACGATCTCGGCGTTCGACGACGGCTCGTTCGCCGGTGGCGTCACCGTCTTCGACGTGTCGTCCGATGGCGTCGGCTACTCGACCTCGGGTGGCTTCGTCGACGACATCACCGACCAGCTCGACGACTACGCCGCACAGATCGCGGCCGGCGAGATCGAGGTCCCGGCGGCTCCCTGAGCCAACGTGAATCCTCAACAGCGTGTCGCTCGACATGCTGCTGGAACCCTGACGATGCCCGTCCAGCCCAGGCTGGGCGGGCATCGTCGCGTCTGATCGACCCATCGCGCGGCGGGACGAAGGACCACATTTTCGCGGCCCTTCCTCGCGGCCGCTCCGGATCGACTAGAAAACAGATGATGAGCGACATGGGCGGGGCCACGATCGACACGGCGACTGCCCCGATCGCCATCCGGCTCACCGACATCGTCAAGCGCTTTCCCGGTGTGATCGCCAACAACGGTGTGAACCTGACCGTCCATCAGGGATCGGTGCATGCGATCGTCGGCGAGAACGGTGCGGGCAAGTCGACGTTGATGAAAACGCTGTACGGCGCGCACGAGCCCAACGAGGGAACCATCGAGGTCAACGGCGAGCTGCGCGTCTTCTCGTCGCCGAAGGACGCAATCGCCGACGGGATCGGCATGGTGTTCCAGGCGTTCATGCTCGCAGCGAACCTCACGGTGTGGGAGAACATCGTGCTCGGCCAAGAGCCCGGTAGCCGAGTGTCGCTGAACGCCGACGAGGCTCGCACGCGCATTCGCGACCTCGGCGAGCGCTACGGCCTGCAGGTCGATCCCGACGCGCTGATCTCCGACCTCGGTGTCGGCGACAAGCAGCGCGTCGAGATTCTCAAGGTGCTGTACCGCGGCGCCAAGATCCTGATCCTCGACGAGCCGACCGCAGTGCTCGTCCCACAGGAGGTCGACGCACTGTTCGCCTCGCTGCGTGAGCTCACCACCGAAGGCGCAACGATCGTCTTCATCTCCCACAAGCTCGACGAAGTACTCAAACACGCCGACGCCATCACGGTGATCCGTCAGGGCAAGACCGTCGGGGAGATACCCGACCCGAGCAGCGTCACCTCGCGCGAGCTCGCTGAGATGATGGTCGGCAGCGAGCTCCCGACGCCGGAGACTCGCGAGAGCACCGTCACCGACATCCCGGTGCTCCAGCTGTCGAACCTCACCGTGGGACCGAACGAGGAGGGCGGCCGCGACCCGGTCCACGACCTCTCGTTCACGGTGCACCGCGGTGAGATCGTCGGGATCGCCGGCGTCGAAGGCAACGGCCAGAGCGAGCTGGTGCGCACCCTGATCGGACTGCTGCCATCGACGGGCACCGTGCTGGTCGACGGATCCGACATCGGCCGTCTCTCGACACGCGAGCGCCGCGACGCCGGCATCGGGTACATCTCCGAGGATCGTCAGAAGGACGGACTCGTGCTCGGTTTCACCCTGTGGGAGAACGCCGCGCTCGGCCATCAGCATCGACGGCCATTCGCCAAGGGACCCTGGCTCGACGTCGCCGGCACGAAGGCGCGCACCGATGTGATCGTCGACGAGTTCGACGTACGAACACCGGGCATCGACGTGCCCGCGTTCACACTGTCCGGCGGCAACCAACAGAAGCTCGTCGTCGGCCGCGAGATGACGGCCGAGCCCAAGGTGCTCGTCGCCGCCCACCCGACTCGCGGCGTCGACGTCGGCGCGCAATCGGTGATCTGGGACATCCTGCGCGACGCTCGCGCCGCAGGACTCGGAACAATCCTGGTGTCTGCCGACCTCGAAGAACTGATCGGGCTCTCCGACCGGTTGCTGGTCATGTTGCGCGGCGAGGTCGTGGCCGAGGTCGATCCGACCACCGTGACCCCGGCCGAGTTGGGCTCGTACATGACCGGCGCAAAGACGGGAGCCCACTGATGCTGGAACGGATCTGGCGGGCGTCGCTCGCTCCCCTCGCCGCCGCAGTCGTCGCCATCGTCGTCTCGTCGATCGCGCTCCTGATCTCGGGCAACAACCCCGTCGAAGCGTTCGTCGAGATGTGGAAGACCATCGACTCGACCGCAGCGGTCGTCGACATCATCAACACCTCGGTGCCGCTGTACATCTCGGGCGTCGCAGTGGCGATCGGGTTCAAGATGAACCTCTTCAACATCGGCTCCAACGGTCAGTACATCTTGGCAGCGCTCGTCGCCGGATGGGCCGGGGCCGAGGTGAGCCTGCCACCGCCACTGCACGTGCTGTTCGTGTTCGTCGTTGCGATGGTCGTCGGCGGGTCGTGGGCACTCATTGCGGCGATCCTGAACGTCACCCGCAACGTCAACGTGGTCGTCTCGACCATCATGCTGAACTACATCGGCATCGGCCTGAGCGCCTTCCTGCTCTCGGAGTACTTCCGGGACTCGGGCAATGCCGGACTCGTCGCGCAGACCAAACGCATGCCCGACTCGGCGCAGCTCCCAGCGCTCGACCCGATCTTCGAGTTCTTCGGATTCAACTTCGGCGAGCGGGTCGACCTGCTCGGGTTCCTCCCGTTCGCCATCCTGCTCGGCGTCGCCTACTACATCCTGCTCAACCGCAGCCTGTTCGGCTACGAGCTGAAGCTGTCGGGCATGAACGCCGACGCCGCACAGTCGGCCGGCGTCAACCCCAAACGGATGGTGCTGATCACGCTGTTCATGTCGGGCGCCGTCGCCGGCATGATCGGCCTCCCGTTCCTGCTCGCCGACCCGAACTTCTTGAAGTACGGAGATGCATTCCCGGTCACCCTCGGCTTCACCGGGCTCGGACTCGCCCTCCTGGGCCGCAACAGTCCGGTCGGCATCGCAGCTGCCGCAATCGTGTGGGCCACGATCGAAGTCGCCACCCGCCGTCTCGGCTCGCTCGGCATTCCACCAGAGATCGGCAAGATCCTGCAGGGTTCCTTCCTGCTCGCCGCAGTGATCGCCTACGAGGTGGTCCGGCGCCGCAACGACGCCGCTGCCGCCGAGGCCGCCGCGGCGGCGACCAGAGACGACCGATCACCACCACCCGCCGCTGAGCCCAGCCCGATCGGAGCTTCGTCATGAGCGCCACCATCGACGCCACGACGGTCACCGCCGGGCGGCCGCCATTGCTGTCATCGAACCGGTGGAGAATCGTCGCGCTCGTCATGGTGGGCGTGGCGGTCATGTCGAGCGCCCGCATCATCGCCGACAACGGCGACCTCACCTCGAGCGGCACGTTCGGCGTCGCACTCCGCACCGCAGCACCGATCGCACTGGCCGGTCTGTCGGGCCTGATCGCCGAACGGAGCGGCACGATCAACATCGGCCTCGACGGCATGATGGTGATGGGCACCATCTTCGCCGGATGGTGGGGCTGGGAGTACGGGCCATGGATGGCCCTGCTCGGCGGCATCATCGGCGGCATGCTCGGCGGGCTGCTGATGAGCCTGGCAACGACCACGTTCGGCGTCAACCACATCGTTGCCGGCGTTGCCATCAACCTCATCGCTCCAGGGGTCGCTCGGTTCATGGCGAGCGAACTGTTCGTCGGCACACAGGGCGGTTCGGTCACGTCGTCGCCCGGCAACTCCGGCAGCATGGGGTCGTTCACGGTGCCGTTCCTGTCGGGCGGCGACCTGTTCGGATGGCAAACGCCTGACATCCTCGGCTGGTTCGAGGACACCGGGTGGTTCATGGTGGCCGACGCGGCCGGGTTCCTGAAGGGCATGACCACCGCGGTCACGTGGGACGTGGTCCTGACGATCGGGCTGTTCTTCGGAATGGCGTACTTCCTGTGGCACACACCGCTCGGTCTGCGGTTGCGGTTCAGCGGTGAGCGGCCGTCTGCTGCTGCATCTCTCGGCGTGTCGGTCCACAAGATGCGCTACATCGGCATGGCGATCTCGGGAGGCCTCGCCGGCATGGGCGGCGCGGTGCTCGTGCTGTTCGCCAACCGCTACCAGGAGAACCAGGTGGCGGGCCGCGGCTTCCTCGGCCTGGCCACGATGATCTTCGGCAACTGGATGCCGGCAGGAACCGCTGCTGGTGCCGGCCTGTTCGGCTACGCCCAAGGCATCACCCTGCGCACCAACCCTGCCGACCTCGTCAACGCCCTCTTCCTCGCCGCAGCGATCGGACTCACGCTCACAGCGATCTACATGGGCTGGCGCAAGTCGCTCACCGGCACCGGAACCGTGCTCGCCTTCGCCGCGGTCGCCTTCTGGGCCTACTTCGCCGTGCAGGAGCCCAACAACCAGTTGGTGTTCGTCACGCCGTACGTGGTCACGCTGATCGCCGTGTCGGTCGGGGCGCAACGGCTGAGACCCCCCGCAGAGGAAGGCATCCCCTGGTTCAAGGGGATGCAGTAGGACCGGCGCGCCCCGAATCATGGTGATCACCCTCGACGAGGCCCAGCGGCTTCCGAAGGTGCTGCTGCACGACCACCTCGACGGGGGGCTGCGCGTCGCCACCGTCATGGAGTTGGCCGACGAGATCGGCTGGACGCTCCCCGAGGCCGAGCCCGAGGCACTGCAGGCGTGGTTCACCCGGGGCGCAGACACCGCCGACCTGCTGCAGTACCTGGCCACGTTCGAACACACGCTGGCGGTGATGCAGACCGCCGACCACATCGAACGGGTGGCGTACGAAGCGGTCGTCGACCTGGCCGCCGACGGAGTCGTCTACGCCGAGATCCGATTCGCGCCCGAACTCCACCAGCAGGGCGGACTCGAGTTGGAAGCGGTGGTCGAGGCGGTGACGTCGGGTTTCCGTCGTGGCGAGGTCGCAGCCGCGGAGTCGGGTCGGCGCATCACGGTGAACGCGATCCTCTGCGCGATGCGTACCGAGCACCGTTCGGTCGAGATCGCCGGGCTGGTCGACCGCCTGCGCGCCTGGGACGACAAGGTGGTCGCGTTCGACCTCGCCGGCGCCGAGACCGGTTTCCCACCGTCGTTGCACGCCGAGGCACTTGCATTCGCCCGTTCGGCGCTGCTCAACATCACGATCCACGCCAGCGAGCCGCCCGATCTCGAATTGATCTCCGACGCGCTCACCCACGGCGCACATCGCATCGGCCACGGCGTGCGGTTGCAGGCCGACACGACGCTCGCCGACGGCGAGGACACCGCCGATCTCGCACTCGGCCCCCTCGCCCAGTACGTGCTCGACCATCAGGTCCACCTCGAGATGGCCCCGACGTGCAACGTGCAGATCGGCGCAGTGCCGAGCGTCGCCGACCATCCGATCGGGCCGTTCCTGCGTGCCGGGTTCAACGTGGGCTACAACACCGACAACCGGCTGATGAGCAACGTGATGCCGTCGAGCGAGCTGCATGCCGTCGCCGTCGCCCACGGACTCACAGCTGCCGAGATCGAGCAGCTGGCGACGAACGCGATGATGTCGTCGTTCGCCCCGATGGACGTCCGCCGCCGCGTCGTCGCCGACGAGATCCTCCCCGCCCACCGCTGACGTCCGCGCCGTCCACCGCTACGGTGGCGTCGATCGCGACGACGCCACCGGGGGACCTGCACACGTGAGACACCGACATCTGCTGCTGATCGGCATCACCGCCGCAACCATCGCTGCGTCATGTTCCTCCGGCGATGACGACGCCGGGGCGCCCACGACACCCGCCACCACCGAGGCGGCGACGGCCGACGCACCGACGACCGTGGCGTCGACGGCTGCACCGACCACACAGGCGCCGGCCACCACGGTCGACCCGGCCGAGGCGCGCACGATCGAGCAGGTCAACGACTACGTCGCCCAGGCCGCAGCATTCGACCAAGCCGGCGCCGATGCGCAGTTCCCCCAAGGGCTCACGTTCGCCGCCGGTGGCGCCCCCGGTTACTCCCGCTACGTGTTCCGCGAGCACTCCGAGGGCGTGGTGCCGACCCTGGTCGAGGGCCCGCTCCAAGGCACGGTGCGATGCCAGGACGAAGCACTCCCCTGTTCGTACCTCGAGCTCAAGGAGCTCGCCGCATCGGGTGCCCAGATCCCGCCCGAGCTGCAGATGACCGCGGATGAGTTGGCGACCCTCGTCGGACAGCTCGACGAACTGAACGCATTCGCCGAACTACACCGCGACGTGAACAGTGCGTGCGCAGAGGGGTTCGTCAGCGATCGCATCCAGAGCGCCAACATGGGCTCGCACTTCTACCAACCGAGTTGGATCGGCGACGGCTTCTTCCCGTCACGGCCCGAGATCCTGCTGTACGCGCTCGCCGACGGCACGATGCCCGACGGGCCGGTCGGCCAGTGCGTCGGCGGCGTCTGGAACGGCCCGCCGATGAAGCTGGTCGGCACGTCGTTCATCATCCCGCCGAACGTGATCGGCGACGACCATCCCGAGGCGTTCGCCGGCCCGCTCGACAACTGGCACATCCACTACAACCTGTGCCGCGGCAACGCTCAGGGCCGCGACACGTTCATCCCGCGGAGCGAATGCGAGGCCGCCGGCGGCAACTTCTCTGCTGCGCTCGGGTGGATGATCCACGCCTGGGTCGACCCGCTCCACGACAACCAGCTCGGCGTGTTCGGCATGTGGAACTCGTCGATCCAGCCGGTGATGGACCCCGGTGCGGTCCTCGAGACACGAGAGATCCGCGGCAGCGACTTCCCCGAGGGCGCCGAACAATCGCTGATCACCGACTTCTTGTACAACGGCTCCCTCGAGGTCGCAGTCGGCCAGCCGCTCTTCTTCAACAACGTCGACTCGGTGCCCCACACGGTCACCGCCGGCACCCCCGACGACCCTGCGCTCGACGAGTTCGACTCGGGCCTGCTGACGCCCGGCAGCAACTACGCGCTGACCTTCGACGAACCGGGTGTGTACTCACTGTTCTGCACCCTGCACCCCGACATGGTCGCCAGCGTCACCGTCGACTGACCGGCAGTACGCTCGACGACGTGCTCAGCGCCGAACAGATCGACTCCTACGAACGCGACGGATTCGTCGTGGTCCCCGACTTCGCCGCTCCGCAGGCGCGCGAACGGTTGCGTCAGCGGGCACTGGAGCTCGTCGATGCCTGGGAGCCGTCCGAGCAGCGTTCGGTGTTCACCACCAGCGAGCAGGACCGCAACTCCGACGCCGAGTTCCTGGCCAGCGGCTCGACCACCTGGTGCTTCTTCGAGGAGGAGGCGTTCGGTCCCGACGGCGAACTCACGCAGCCCAAGGAGTTGAGCATCAACAAGATCGGACATGCCCAACACGACCTCGACGACGAGTTCGAGCGTTTCTCGTACGACCCCCGACTCGGCGAGATCGCCGCCGACATCGGGATGGTCGATCCTCGAGCACTGCAGTCGATGTACATCTTCAAGCAGCCCCGCATCGGCGGCGAGGTCGGCTGCCACCAGGACGCCACCTTCCTGTACACCGACCCGATCACCGTGACCGGGTTCTGGTTCGCGATCGAGGACGCCACACTCGAGAACGGATGCCTCTGGGCGGCGCCCGGTGGCCATCGCGGCCCGGTCCGCCAGCTGTTCAAGCGCAACGAGGCCGCCGATGGCACCGTCTTCGAGCAACTCGACGCGACGCCGCTGCCCGAGCCGCCGCCGACAGGCACCGATCTCGTCCCCCTGGAGGTCCCCGCCGGCACCCTCGTGGTGCTCAACGGGCGCCTCCCGCACTGGAGCGACGTCAACCGCTCATCGGTGAGCCGCCACGCGTACACGCTGCACTGCATCTCCGGCGAGGCCGAGTACCCGGAGTGGAACTGGCTCCAGCGCCCCGCCGACATGCCACTGCGTCCACTCGACTGACCAAGCCGTTACGTTTGGTGTCAGACACCAGACGTAACATCGAAGGTCGGTTGCGGCCACTCGGTAGCGTGGGCGCATGTCGATGGCTGACCTGATCCACCGAGCGCCCAAGGCGCTCCTCCACGACCACCTCGACGGCGGGGTTCGGCCTCAGACCGTGATCGAACTGGCGCAGGAGTTCGGCTACAAGGATCTGCCGACCACCGACGTCGACGATCTCGCGACCTGGTTCAATCGGGGGGCCAAGCGCAACGACCTGGTGCTCTACCTCGAGACGTTCGCCCACACGGTCGGTGTGATGCAGCACCGGGACGCGATCGAACGAGTCGCCTACGAATGCGCCCAGGACCTCGCCGCCGACGGTGTCGTGTACGCGGAGGTGCGGTTCGCGCCGGAGCTCAGCACCGAGAAGGGCCTGACGCTCGACGAGGTGATGGAGGCGGTGCTCGAGGGGTTCCGACGGGGATCGGCCGACACCGACCTCACGATCTACGCCATCGCCTCGGCGATGAGGACCGCAGCTCGTTCGCTCGAGATCGCCGAGGTCGCTGTGCGCTTCCGCGATGCCGGGGTCGTCGGATTCGACATCGCGGGTGCCGAGGCCGGGTATCCGCCGTCGCGTCACCTCGATGCGTTCCAGTACGTCAACCGCGAGAACTTCCACTCCACGATCCATGCGGGCGAAGCATTCGGCCTGCCGTCGATCTGGGAGGCGGTGCAGTTCTGCGGCGCCGAGCGGCTCGGACACGGCGTGCGCATCGTCGACGACATCGACCCCGGTGACGGCCTCGGTTCCGAGAAGCTCGGGCGACTGGCCACCTACATCCGCGACCGTCGCATCCCGCTCGAGTTGTGCCCGACCTCGAACGTCAACACCGGTGTGGTTCCCTCGATCGCCGACCACCCGATCGGCATGCTGCGCCGTCTGCGGTTCCGTGTCACGGTCAACACCGACAACCGTTTGATGAGCAACACCTCGATGACCAAGGAGCTGCAGAAACTGCACGATGCGTTCGACTGGGGTCTCGACGACTTCGAGTGGCTCACGGTCAACGCGATGAAGTCGGCGTTCGCGCCGTTCCCCGAGCGACTGAAGCTGATCAACGGTGTGATCAAACCGCGCTATTCGATCCTCAAGAGCGAACTCTCGCTCGGAGCTGCCTGACATGACGGTAGAGACGACGCTCGTCGAGCACCCGGTCTGCACCGATGCGCTCGCACAGATCCGCGATCGGGACACCCCCAATGCACTGTTCCGCCAGAACCTCGAGCGGATCGGCGGACTGCTGATCGCCGAGGCGACCAAGACGTTGCCGACGGTCGACGGCACGGTCGAGACGCCGCTGACGACCGCGCCGGCACGACGCATCGCCGTGCAGCCGGTCGTGGTGCCGATCCTGCGCGCCGGGCTCGGCTTCGTCGGCCCGGCGCAGGAACTGCTCCCGAACGCCGACATCGGCTTCATCGGCATGGCCCGCAACGAGCAGACCCACCAGCCCGAGCCCTACGTGAACAAGCTGCCCGAGTCGCTTGCGGGCCGCCCCGTGATCGTGCTCGACCCGATGGTGGCAACGGGCGGTTCGCTGGTGCACACGATCCGACTCCTGCTCGAACGCGACGCCCCTGCACCGATCACGGTCGTGTGCGCTCTGGCCGCTCCCGAGGGCATCGCCACACTCGAAGCGGCAGGGCTCCCGATCCGCTTGTTCACCGCAGCGATCGACGATCACCTGAACGACGACGCGTTCATCGTCCCCGGCCTCGGCGACGCCGGCGACCGCCAGTTCGGCACCCCCGCCTGAGCGTTACTCATGGTGTCAGACACCATGAGTAACGCCGCCGACGGCACCATCCGACGTCGAGGCGACGAACTGTGACACACCCCGTCCGTACGGTCGCGGGCATGGCACGAGCGCGACGCAACAACCAACCGGACACCCTGCACCACGTGATGAACCAGGGTGTCGACGGCAACAACATCTACTTCGGCGATCCCGATCGCCTCACCTTCGAGCAGCTCTTCGGCCAGCTCCACGACGAACACGACGTCGAGATCCTCGCCTACTGCCTGATGGGCAACCACTACCACTTCGTCGGGCGCGCCGGTGAGCACGGGATCTCCGACGGGATGCAGCAGTTGTCGTCGTCGTACACACGCATTGTCAACGACCGCGTCGGACGGGTCGGGCCGCTCTTTCGCGGCCGGTTCACCTCGGTGACGATCGACTCGGACGAGCAGCTGCTCGCAACCGTCGCCTATGTGCACCGCAACCCGATCGATCTCGTACCCGCCGCTGCGCTCGCTGCCTACCGATGGTCGAGCTACGGCGCCTACCTGGGGCAGCGCACTCCGCCTGCGTGGCTCGGGACGTCGCTGATCGCCAACATGGTCTCAGCCGACGAGCACCGGGCGATGGTCGACAGCGACGTCTGCCCGACCAGGCCCTCCGGCATTGCCGTCGACGTTCTCGACCGTGCCCTCGACCAAGTGGTGCCTGCCGGATCAGGATGCCGCCGGATGGTGGCGCTCGTCGCATCCGCAGGCGGAGGAGGGTGCACCACGTCGGAGCTCATGCGCCGGTTCGGCTTCTCGACCCCGACGGCTGCACGTATGGCGCTCTCGCGAGCTCGCCGAGGTTGCGAACGGTCAGCGGAACTGGCCGGCCTCGTTGCCACCGTCGAAGCGGCCATCGCACCACCAGCTGTTACTCGTGGTGTCTGACACCATGAGTAACGCTCGCGAGGAGGGACTCCAGTTGTTCTCGGGGCAGGTCGACCGCTTCGCCGTAGAGCTTCACCTTGGGTTCGGTGCCGCTGGGGCGAATCTGGAGCCGCACCCCACCGTCGAGCATCAGTCGAACCAAATTGGCCTCGGGGTAGGTCTGCACCGACTCGACGGTCCGACCGTCGACCTCGGTCGGCGGTTGGGCCTGGAGTGATGCGACCCACGCCGCCCCGTCGGTCGGCGGCATCTTCACCGACAGCTCGGCGGTGACGTACCGCCCGAATCGTTCGGCGATCGAGTCGAGCCGATCCTGCAACGTCTGGCCCTCCGAGTCGGCGACTGCTGCGATCTCGGCCATCAGCACCGCCGCGGTGATGCCGTCCTTGTCGAGCGGACGTGGCGCCACCAGGTACCCGAGCGCCTGTTCGTACCCGAGCATCAAGCGCTGATCCGGTCGCTCGGTGGCGATCTTGCCGATCCACTTGAAACCGGTGAACGTCTCCTCGCTGTGCACGCCCGCCGCCTCGGCCATCCGGGCGAGCAGCGACGACGAGACGAGCGTGGTGACGAACAGCCGGTCGTCACCGGAGGTGTTCTCGAGGATGTAGTCGGCGAACAGCCAACCGATCTCGTCGCCACTCAACCGCCTCCACGTGGCGTCGGGTTGCGGGATCGCCACGCCGAGACGGTCGGCGTCGGGGTCGTTCGCCAACGCGACCTTCGCGTCGCACGACTGGGCCTCCGCGAGCAGCAGGTCCATCGCGCCCGGTTCCTCCGGGTTCGGGAACGACACGGTGGGAAACGTGCCGTCTGGCTCCTGCTGCGCCGCCACCACGTGCGGCACCGGCAGCCCGGACGCGTCGAACGCACGGAGCACCGTGGCCCCGCCGACGCCGTGCATCGCGGTGTACGCGACCGACACACCCGCCACGTCGGGGCGCAATCGCACCGACGGCACGAACTCGACGTAGCGATCGGACCACGAGTCGTCCAGACGCTCGATGAGGCGATCGTCGGCCGAGGCGAGCTCGATCGCCAGCGGGTCGAACTGTGCGATCCGGTCGGCGATGTCGGTGTCGATCGGCGAGACGATCTGCGAGCCGGTCTCGAGATAGACCTTGTAGCCGTTGTCGGCCGGCGGGTTGTGCGATGCGGTCACGACCACTCCGGCGGCTGCACCCATGCCGGTGATCGACCACGCGAGCACCGGTGTGGGTTGCACGCCGGGATGCAGCATCGACCGGATGCCCATCGCGGCCAGCACGCGAGCGGTGTCGTCGGCGAAGGCATCGCTCTTGCGACGAGCGTCGTGGGCGATCACGACCCCGCGCTCGGCGGCATCTGCGATGTCGCCGGACGCTTCGGCATCGAGCAGCCACCGGCCGAGTCCGGCCGCCGCTTGGCGGACCACGAGTCGGTTCATCCGCATCGAGCCGGCGGCGACAGCAGCTCGCAGCCCTGCCGTTCCGAACTGCAGCCGACCATCGAATCGTGCAGCGAGCTCGTCGGCCCGCCCACGATCGGCCGCGTCGATGAGGTCGGCGAGTTCGGTTCGGATGTCGTCGTCGGGCTCGGCCGCAAGCCAGGCGTTCGCAGTGGCGATCAGGCCGTCGACAGACGTGCCGACGGAGGACTCGAGATCGTGATCAGACATCACCGATCAGGTTACGCAGCTCGACCAGCGGTCGAGGCCCCACGTGAGCGATCACTTCGGCAGCGGCGATCGACCCGAAGTTGCCGCAGGTCTCGAGGTCGCGACCCGAGGTCAGCCCGTGGAGGAATCCGGCAGCGAACAGGTCGCCGGCGCCCGTGGTGTCGATCACCCGATCGACCGGGGTTGCGGGTACCTGCAGCAGCTCGTCGGGGGTGACGATGACGCATCCAGCGGCGCCGACGGTGATCGCGGCGAATTCGCATTCGTCGCGGAGAGCAGCGACCGCGTCGTCGAACGAGTCGAGTTGGTACAGCGACAACAGCTCGTCGTGATTGCCGAAGAGGAGATCGACGCGATCTTGCACCAAGGCACGGAAGTCGTCGCGGTGACGGTCGACGCAGAACGAATCCGACAGTGTCAGCGACACCATCCGCCCATGTGCGTGGGCGACCTCGGCCGCGCGCCGGAACGCCGCTTTGGCCTCGTCGCGGTCGAACAGATAGCCCTCCATGTACAGCACGTGCGAGTCGGCGACGACCTTCTCGTCGATGTCGTCGACGCAGAGCTCGCTGGACACACCGAGGTAGGTGTTCATCGTTCGTTCGGCGTCGGGCGTGACGACGATGACGCACCGCCCGGTCGGGGTGCCGTGATCACCCGGGGGGCGATGGAACGTGACGCCGACGGCGCGCATGTCGTGGCCGAACACATCGCCGAGGTCGTCACCGTTCACCTTGCCGATGTAGGCCGCACGCCCACCGAGGCTCGCGACGCCGACCACCGTGTTGGCCGCCGACCCACCGCTCATCTCCACGGCTCGCTCGAGCGCCGCATACAGCTCGACGGCGCGCTCGGTCTCGATCAGTGTCATCGCACCCTTGACGAGATCGTGGCGGTCGAGGAAGTGATCCTCGGCCGGAGCGATCACGTCGACGAGCGCGTTGCCGATGCCGACCACGTCGAATCGGGTGTCGGGGGTGCTGGAACCGTTCGAGAACCGTCGAGTGAGGTCGGACACGAGGGCCCACGCTAGCGGCGGTACCCTCCGCAGAATGGCTGCAACCGTGTCCGGGTCCGACCAGATGGACCCATTCCGGCTCCCCGAGACCATTCGCCCGGTCCGCTACGACGTGAGACTGCGACCGTCGTTGGCCGACGCATCGTTCACCGGCACGGTACGAGTCGAGATCGCGGTGACCGCGCCGGCGAAGGTGATCGTTCTCAACGCCGCCGAACTCACCATCCTCGGCTGCGACGTCGACGGCACGTCGGCGACGTGGGAGCTCGAGCCGGCGACCGAGCGACTGTTCGTCACCCCTGCCGACACCATCGCGACGGGTACCAGCGTGTTGACCATCGAGTTCGACGGCGTCCTCAACGACAAACTCCGCGGCTTCTATCGCAGCACGTACGTCGATGACGACGGCGTCGAGCAGGTCATCGCCACCACCCAGATGCAGGCGACGGACTGTCGGCGGGCATTCCCCTGTTGGGACGAGCCCGAGTTCAAGGCGGTGTTCGCCGTCACGCTCGACGTCGACGACGGACTGACCGCGATCTCGAATGCACCGGAGATCGAACGCACCACGGCCGACGGCCGAGCGGTGATCCGCTTCGCCGACACGATGGTGATGAGCAGCTACCTGGTCGCGTTCGTCGTCGGCAAGCTCGAGATGACCGAGACCGTCGACGTCGACGGGGTCCCCCTTCGCCTCGTCCACGTGCCCGGAAAGGGCCACCTCACCGAGTTCGGACTCGACGTGGGCGCATTCTGTCTGCGTTGGTTCCAGGAGTACTACGGCATCGCCTATCCGGGCGCGAAGGTCGACCTCGTCGCACTGCCCGACTTCGCCGCCGGAGCGATGGAGAATCTCGGCTGCATCACGTTCCGCGAGAGTCTCTTGTTGGTCGACCCCGCGTCCAGCACGCAGAACGAGCGCCAACAGGTCGCCGATGTCGTTGCGCACGAGCTCGCCCACATGTGGTTCGGTGACCTCGTCACGATGCGCTGGTGGAACGGCATCTGGTTGAACGAGGCATTCGCGACGTTCATGGAGGTCGCGGCCTGCGATGCGTACCGCCCAGATTGGCAACGTTGGACCGCATTCGGCGTCGAGCGCAGTGCTGCCTTCGAAACCGACTCGTTGCGCAGTACCCGGTCGGTGGAGTTCGAGGTGCGCTCGCCCGCCGACTGCGAAGGCATGTTCGACGTGCTGACCTATCAGAAGGGCGGGGCACTGCTGCGCATGCTCGAGCAGTACCTCGGAGCGGAGCGGTTCCGCGAGGGCGTGAGCCACTACCTCGAACTCCACAGCTACGCGAACACCGAGACGAACGATCTCTGGGATGCGATCGAAGCAACGAGCGGCGATCCGGTACGGCGCATCATGGACTCGTGGATCTGGCAGCCCGGCTACCCGCTGGTGACCGCCCGACTCGTCGGCGGTGCCCTCGAACTGCGCCAAGAACGCTTCCGTTTCGACGACGCCAGCCGCAACCGGGACGCTGACGGGGTCGACGACCAGCGATGGGCGATTCCGGTCCATGTGCGTGTCGGTGCGACCACCTCGACGCTTCTGCTCGACGGCGACTCCGCATCGCTGCGTCTCGACTCCGACAGCAACGGACCCATCGTCGTCAACGCCGGCGGGCACGGCTTCTACCGAGTTGCCTACGACGACGAGCTTCGGGGGCGATTGACCGCCGATGCAATCGCCTCGCTCTCGACGCTCGAGCGATACAACCTCGTCGACGACGCCTGGGCTGCGACCGTGGCCGGGCGGATGTCGGCCGCCGAGTTGCTGGGACTGCTCAACGGTTTCGCGGGCGAGCGAGAACACTCGGTGTGGCAGGCGATCTCCATTGCACTCCGTGGACTCGGCCGGCTGCTCGACGCGGGCTCCACCCGTGAGGCGTTCCGGATGCAGGTCCGCAGCCTGGCGACCCCGGCGCTCGACGCGCTCGGCGAACCGACAGCGGACGAAGCCGACCTGACGAGCAAGTTCCGCGGGCTCCTCGTCGGGTTGACCGGCATCCTCGGCGATGACGCCGGTGTCCAGGCACGTTGCCGCGAGTGGTTCGACGCTGCGAGCAACGACCCGGCTGCTGTCGATCCTGAGCTGATCTCGGCAGCCACCTCGGTCGTGGCAGCCTGCGGCGACGCTGCGGTGTACGAGCAGCTGCGCGAGCGGTTCCTCGACGGAGCCACGCCGCAGGAGCAGCTGCGCCACCTGTACGCACTGGCCGAGTTCGACGACGAAGCGCTGATCCTGGCAACGTGCGAATTCGCGATGTCATCCGACGTCCGCAGTCAGAACGCCCCGTTCCTGCTGCGCGCGGCCATCGCCAATCGCAACCACGGGGCGACCGCCTGGGCATTCGTCCGCGACCACTGGGAACAGGCCCTCGACCGGTTCCCGAGCAACACGATCGTTCGGATGGTCGACTCGGTGAAGCTGCTGTCCTCACCCGAACTGGTCGACGAAACAGCACAGTTCTTCATCGAGCACCCGATCGAACAGGCGGCGAAGACGCTGGAGCAGGTGCTGGAACGCCAGCGAGTGAACGCCGAGTTTCGTGCTCGCGAAGCCACGCGGTGGGACGGCAACCCGGTCGACTGACCGAGTTGAGTACGAAATCCTTCATCCGAACTCATTGCGGTCTCGTAGAGATGGCAGACAGTGGGAAGGTCCCACGGTCGCAGTCATCCGAAAGGACCAACCGATGAAGAAGCTCCTCGCAGGTGCCGCAGCTCTCGCTGCCACGCTCCTCGCCGTCCCCGCAGGGACCTCGAGCGCACAGGAATCAGTCGACGTCATGCTGCTCCACGGCATCCCGGGTGTCACCGTCGACGTCGCCGTCGACGGTGCTGTCGTCATCCCCGGTTTCGAGCCGGGCGACATGCAGGATCTGAGCTCCTTCGCCGGCCAGACGCTCGTGAACCTCGAGGTTCGCCCGGCCGGCACCGAAGACGTCGTCATCGGTCCGGTGCCGAGCTTCGAGGTTCCTGCCGCAGGAAGCTGGACCGTCGTTGCGCACCTCGATGCCGAGGGCACCCCGACGATCACCGCCTTCCAGAACGACACCTCCGCCGCCGCCGACGGCCAGGGCCGCCTGACCGTTCGCCACACCGCCGCCGCCCCTGCGGTCGACATCGTGCTGGGTGAGGCCCGCCCGGTGGAGAACCTGTCGAACCCGGACGAGGCCAGCCTCGACGTCCCGGCCGGCGAGATCGCCGGCGCGCAAGTCGCACCGACCGGCGGCGACCCGATCGCCGACGTGCCGACGGTGTCGGTGGCTGCCGGCGAGAACCTGGTGGTGTACGCCGTCGGCTCGCTGGCCGACGGGACGTTCACGTTCTACACCCAGGACGTCGCCCTCGAGGCTGCTGCCGGTGGTGCCGACACTGCCGGCGGTGACGGCACCCCCGCACCGACTGCCGTGAACACCGGTGGCGAGCTCGGGGCAACCTCGAACTCGTCGGTGGCGCTCTTCGCCGCCGCCGCTGGACTGTTCGCCCTCGCCGGTGGAGCCATGGTGCTCCGCCGCCGTACGGTCGAGGCCTGACGACCCCTTCACGTCAGCCGTTCGACCATCCCGATCACGTGAACGACCGCCCCACCCTCCCCCTCCGCTCGGGGCGATCGTCACGTGATCTCGGGCTCTCGGGCCTGAGCGTTCTCATCGTCGCCGCACTTCTCGCCGGTTCCGGACTGGTCACCGCCGGTCTCGTCACCCGAGAGGGCGGCGACGATGTGGTGCTGGTGGTCGACGAGGCAACCGCAGAGGTGGCCCCGTCGACTGTGGCCCCCCGGCTCGATCCCGTCGACGACACCCCCGCACCGACCACGACCATCCCAACCGACTCGTTGTCACCTCTGGCGCAGCGCCTCGGCCCCCGCTACAGCGCGATCCCCGAGAACACCCCTCCCCGGCCGAGGCCCGTGGGGTTGCAACTGGAGTCGATCGACGTCTCCCGATTCCCCGTCCGTGCGGTCGGGCTGGAACCCGACGGGCAGATGGAGATCCCCGACGAGACCGAGATCGGTTGGTACCAGTACGGCGCAACCGCAGGTCAGCCGGGCGCCACCGTGCTCGCCGCCCACGTCTCGTGGAATCGCACCCAGGGGCCGTTCGCCCGACTCGGCAACGTCGAACCCGGCGAGCGGGTCGAGGTCGCCCTCGACGACGGCACCACCCGCCTGTACGAGGTCACCGAGCGAGCGGTGTACGGCAAACTCGAGCTCCCCCGTGAACGCATCTGGCGCAACACCGGCGACGAGACCCTGGTGTTGATCACCTGCGGCGGTGACTACAACCCCGAGATCCGCCGATACCGCGAGAACATCGTGGTCTACGCAGTCCCGGTCGGCTGAGTCGTCGTCAACGTTTGACGAGCACCCACGCCTGTTCGGCCGGATAGCGGCGGGCCCACCACGCCGGCACCGAGAACTCGGTGCCGGCGGCTGACGTCGGCGCCTGGATCTCGTGGAACTCGACCACGTCGAAGCCGACGTCGTCGAACAGACGCATCCACGACGAGATCTCCATGTTGAACTCGATTCCGCCGGGATCGTCGACCGCGGTCGTCCAGTCGAGTCGGCCGAGGCCGAAGTAGTCGACCTCGAGCGTGAGCCCGGTCGGCGACGCTCCATCGGGTGGTGAGCAGACCATCGCAAGCGGATGATTGCCGAGAAACACGAGGCGTCCCCCCGAGCGCAACAGACGATGCGCCTCTGGGATCCACACATGAGGGTCGCACCAGATCGCCGCGCCGTACTCGCTGACGGCGAAGTCGAATGAGCCATCCGGTTGAGGGACCTGTTCGGCGTTGCCGTGCACCCAGGCGATGTCGTCGATGCCGTGCTCGGATGCGAGCCGGGTGGCAGTCGCGAGCTGCTCGGACGAGTTGTCGATCGCGTAGACCGATGCCCCACGTCTCCGCATCCACGCCGACACATAACCGGTGCCGCAGCCGAGTTCGATTGCTCTCGTGCCCGTCAGGTCGTCGGGCAGCAGGGTCGAGCTCGGTGTTCGGAATCCCCCAGATCCCCCACGTGGGCTCGGTGTTCTGCCATGCCCGCTCGCCGGCTGCGACCCAGTTCGGTGCGCCGGCGTCCCAGTAGCGCCGGTTCTCGGCGACGTGGTCGATGGGTGCAACGTCCGGATCGGTCACGTGGAGCACCGTACAGAACGAAACCCGAGCCGATCGGCTCGGGTTTCGTCGGGATTCGTGTGGAGCTAAGGAGAATCGAACTCCTGACCTCGTCATTGCGAACGACGCGCTCTACCAACTGAGCTATAGCCCCAAAGGCTCCGAGGAGTGTATCGGGAGTGACCGACGCTCAGCAGTGCTCAGCGGTGCTCGAGCCAACCGTCGTCCCAACCTGCCGCCGCTTCGCGCTGGCGAAGCTGGGCGAGGAGGTAGACGTAGCCGCACAGCGCCAGGAACGTGAGGGCGAACGCGTACAGCATCACCGTCGACGACGTCGTCGCCGCCAGGAACAGGGTGCAGGCTGCGGTGACCACCAGGAGCAACAGCACATTGCTGCGACGGCGCCGGACGTCCGAGCGCGGAGCGCTGGGGCGCGAGGGTCGAGCCGAACGGTCCATGTGCGTCTGGCGATGCGCATGCTCATGGCTGCCGTGCGAACGGTACGCAGGCTGGCCCGAGCGGCCGGAAGGCTGACTCGAGCGGTTGGCTGCGTCACCGGACCTCGGCGACGACGTGCGTTGGCGCGTGGTCGTCGATCCGTGCACGGCGGCCTGGCGGTGATGCGGGTGGCCGGGCCGACCCGAGGCGGCCGGGCGTTGCAGCGGCGACGGGGCCAGCGGACGACCGATCGTGCGCATGCGCGGGGTGGAGGTGCTCTGCAGGGTGCTCAGCTGACGCCGGAAGTCGGTGACCGACGAGTTCGGTCGGTTCTCGACGCGTGAGCGCAGCATCGGTGGGAGCAACACCGCTGCCCAGGCAGCGGCGACGACGAGGAGGACGAGTTGAGCCATGAGTCAGTGAGGTGTGGTTGCAGTCGAAGCGTGTTGGGAACTCGATGAACGGAGTTCGACGTGTGACGATTCTACGACGATTGTGACGGTGGACGCAATCATCGGGGTGCCGTCGGTCACGTCGCCGCACCCTCGCCGGCGTCGCTGTCGGCGCCGTCAGCGCGCCGGTAGACCCCCGACCGGCCGCCGGTCTTCTCCCACAGGGCGAGTTCGCCGATCACCATCGCACGGTCGGCCGACTTGCACATGTCGTACACGGTGAGTGCGGCGGTACTGCACGCGTGCAGCGCTTCCATCTCGACGCCGGTGCGGTCGACGGTGTCGACGTGCACCTCGATCGCCACGAAGTCGTCACCGACCTCGAAGTTCACCGACACCGCACCCACCAGCAGCGGGTGACACAGCGGAATCATGTCGGAGGTGCGCTTCGCGGCCTGGATGCCGGCGACGCGGGCAACGGAGAGCACATCACCCTTCTTGACCTCGCGGTTGACGATCGCTGCGGTGGTCTCCGGCTTCATGAAGACCTTGCATCGTGCGACCGCACGGCGGTGCGTCGGCTCCTTGGGGGTCACGTCGACCATGCGGGCGCGGCCGAGCGGATCGAGGTGGGTGAAGGACAGATCGCTCATGTGGGTCTGCACGCTAGCCCGCGGTGTCGCCTGCTTCCCGGCCGGGCTACCGTCGCCGGCATGTCCGACGCCGCTCCGACCCCTCCGACCCCTCCGACCATGCTTGCCTACGATCCCCACGCGCATCTACGCACCGACGCGGTCAAGTTCCTCGAGATCGTCGCCGACCACGGCTTCGAACACCCGGTGCCGTCCTGCCCTGGCTGGAACCTCGGCGACCTCGCCTGGCATCTCGGTGGGGTGTGGAACCGGTGGGGGCTGATCGTCTCGGAACACATCACGACCCTCGACGGCGTCAAGGCGATCGGCCAGCCGGGCCGTCCGTCCGACGAGCTGTTGCTCGATTGGGTGACCTCGGCCCACACCGCGATGTACTCCGCGCTCGGTGCGTGCCAGCGACGACACCGAGGTGTGGACGTGGACCGGGTCGAACCAGCCGGAGATCTGGGTGGAACGGCGCATGACCCAGGAGACCGCGGTGCACCGCTGGGATGCTGCGAACGCGGTGGGCCTCCCCTACGAGATCCCTGCCGCCGTCGCCGCCGATGGCATCGACGAGTTCCTGATGTGGTTCGCCGCTCGCCGCGTGAGCGAGCACGCCGTCCCGATCGGCGGCACCGTGCACCTGCACTGCACCGACCCCGATGTCGACCTGGTGGAGGGCGGCAACCAAGGATCAGCGGTCGGAGGTGAGTGGATGGTGCACCACCTCGACGAGAACGGCATCGAGTTCACCCGCGAGCACGCCAAGGGCGACGCCGCGGTTCGCGGCACGGCCAATGATCTCTTGCTGTGGTTGTGGCGCCGCGAGGCCGGACCGGTCGAGATCCTCGGAGACACCGCAGTCGCCGAACGCTTCCGCGCGTTCCCCGCGCTGTGACGGGATTGCGCCAGTGCCCGGCACCGGCGTGATCGGACTGGTTCAGCCGCCGATCTGACTCATCGACTTGCCGGGGCGGACGAAGTTGACCTGATTGATGCGATGGCCCGCCCACTTCGTTGCCACTGCCGCTTCGATCCGGGCCGCGAGCTCGTCATCGGACTCGCCTGCCCGCATCGCCGCCATGAGGTCGAACTCCCTGGTGGCGAACAGGCAGGTACGGAACTGGCCTTCGGCCGTGAGGCGCACCCGATCACAGTCGCCGCAGAACGGCTTCGTCACCGTGGGGATCACGCCGATCGTGCCGCGTCCGTCGAGATATCGGAACCGGTCGGCCGGGGCCGCACCGCGTGCCGGCAGCTGCTCGAGTGGATGGACGGCGCTGATCGCTTCGACGATCTCGTCCTGGCCGACGACCTTGTCGTTCATCCAATGGCCGTCGGCGTCGAGTGGCATGAACTCGATGAAACGCACCTCGACGTCTCGGTTGCGACCGAATTCGGCGAGCGCGACGATCTCGTCGTCGTTGACGCCCCGCTCGATGACGGCGTTGATCTTGACCGGTGAGAATCCAGCTTCCTTGGCCGCCTCGATGCCGTCGAGCACGCGCTCGAGTTCGTCGCGGCGCGTCATCTGATGGAACCTCGACCGGTCGAGAGTGTCCAGGCTGATGTTGACCCGACGCAGTCCTGCGTCACGCAGCGTCTGGGCCACCAGGCGCATCGTGGCGCCGTTGGTGGTCATCGCCAGATCGATCGGACCATTCGGACCCTCGATCGCTGCGAGCTTCTCGACGAGCACGGGCAGGTGCGCACGCACGGTTGGCTCACCGCCGGTGAGGCGGATCCCGCGAACGCCATACCGCTGCACGAACACGCGGGCGAGCCGCTCGATCTCCTCGAACGTCATCACCTCCGATCGCGGCAGCCACTGCATCCCTTCCTCGGGCATGCAGTAGGTGCAGCGGAAGTTGCATCGGTCGGTGATCGAGATGCGCAGGTCCTCGATGAGCCGACCGAACGGATCGATCAGCTCCTCGTGCGCTCGGTCGGTCCCCCGTGACATCGGGCCAGCCTATTGAGCGCCTGGCCCTCCCGCGCCCATCGTGGTTCCCCGTGCCCAGGGCACGGGGAACCACTGGAAGGCTCAGGCGTTGCCGTGGAGCAGGAGCGCCGCGACGTCGGCGCCAGCAGGCAGACCGGGCCCGTCTGGCACCACCGCCATCGCGTCGGCGAGCGCCGTGGCGGCGAGCTGGTGACTTCCCTGCGCCCCCACCGGCCGGACGTGGAATCGACCGTCGTCGCCGAACTCGCCAGCGACACGGACGAAGTGGACCTTGCCGTCGGGCTGACGCTCGAATGCCACATCGGTGACGGCGACCACGCTCGTGCGCGTCAACCGCCGATGGCCCATCATGCGACGCAACGACGGGCGGGCCAGCAGCTCGAAGCTCACCAGCGAACTCACCGGGTTGCCCGGCAACCCGAAGATCGGAGTCCCGTCCAGGCGCCCGAATGCAAACGGCTTGGCCGGCTTGATCGCGATCTGCATCCACGTCATGTCCGCGATCCGCCCGAGGACGGCCTTCACCACGTCGTAGTCGCCCATCGACACCCCACCGCTCGACACGATCGCATCACAGTCGGCGGCCGCCGAACGCAGTACCCGCTCCAACTCCGCCTCGTCGTCGCGGACCACCCCGAGATCGACGACGTCGCAGCCGACATCCGCGAGGAGCGCGGCCAGCATCGTCTTGTTGCTCTCGCGGATCTCACCGACCGCCAGCGGGGAGCCGTCGTCGATCAACTCGTCGCCCGTCGACAGCACAGCGACCCTCGCCTGGCGGTGGACGGTGACACGGCTGGCGTTGACGCTGGCGAGCACACCGGCAACCGCCGGCGTGATCGTGGTTCCGGCAGCGAACAATTCGTCGCCGATCCGGACGTCGTCGCCGGCTCGCCGGACCGCTGCCCCTGCGGGCACCGATCGCGTCAGGTGCACATGGTGCTCGCCGACCCGCTCGGAGTCCTCCACCATCACCACTGCGTCCGCCCCGTCGGGCATCGGCGCGCCGGTCATGATCCGGATGGCCTCGCCGGCACCCACCGCGACCGACGGGGCGGCACCGGCCGCGAGTTCGTCGACGACATGGAGCTCCACCGGAACCGTCGCAACATCGCTCGAGCGAACCGCGTAGCCGTCGACTGCGGTGTTGTCGAACGGGGGCACCACCTCGGTCGCGACGACAGGTGAGGCAAGTACCAGACCCAATGCCTCGGTGCGGTCGACTTCGACGGGGCCGAGCGGCGGGCACGACTCGAGCACGAACGCCTGGGCATCCTCCAGCGGGGTCACGGTGGCAACGTACCGCAGTGCCGACGGCCTCGGCACTTCGCTCGTTCAGCTCCGCCACGCCGCTGCACACCTCTAGCCTCGGGGCCGTGGCTGACGCGCTGACCGCCTTCCCGTCCGACGGGTACACCGCCCGTTGGCGCACCTGGGACCACGGACACCTCGAAACGCTCACGCTGCGTTGGGAGAACGAAGGGTGGACCGCCACCGGCGAAGTCGGGCGCGAAGCGGTGACCTACGTACTGCGCCTGTCCGCCACCTGGCAGGTACGGCAGTTCCTGCTGTTCCGCGACCTCGACGAACCGGACCTGTGGCTCGGCGCCGACGGCACGGGCAGATGGGGCGAGATGAACGGGGCGCATCGCCACGACCTCGCTGGGTGCACCGATGTCGAACTGGCGATCACACCGTTCACCACGTCGGTTCCGATCCGACGGCTCGGGCTCGACGTCGGCGACGGTGCAGAGGTGACCACGGCGCTCATCGACGTCGACACGCTCGGCGTCGTCCCGGTCCGACATCATCTCGAACGGGTCGCCGCCCGCCGCTTCCGCCGAACGGACCTGGTCAGCGGACAGGCCATCGAGTTCAACGTCGACGAGTACGGCCTCGTGCACGACACCCCGGAGGCGTTCCGCCGCCTCTGAATCGTCCGCGGCCGGGTGTCAGACCGACGTGCTCGCCACCCGGAGGTGACGGGTGCGCCGAGCTCAGGCGTGCTCAGAGGTGGAGATGCTCGAGGAACTCTCGGAGGCCGGGACCGAGCTCGGGATCGTGGATGCCGAGCTGGATCGACGCCGTGAGAAACCCGAGCGGGGTACCGGTGTCGAGCCGGCTCTCGTCGGCGACCACGGCATGGAAGGGTGCCCGCGCTGCTTGGGCTCGAAGCGCATCGGTGAGCTGCAGCTCGCCGCCGCTGCCCGGCGTGAGCGCTTCGATCTCGTCCCAGGCGTCGGCGGTGAGCACATAGCGACCGGTGAGGATGAAGTTGCTCGGCGCGTCGTCGGGCGCCGGCTTCTCGACCAGGTCCCTCACCGGGATCACGCCGTCGTGGGTCAGCTCGCCGGCAGGGTCGATCACCCCGTACGAACTGACCTGCTCACGGGGCACGTTGACGACCGCCACCACGGATCCTGCCGTCGCGGCGCACACCCCGTTCATCTGCGCGAGCACCGCCGAGCTGGACATCAGTTCGTCAGGCAGCAGCACGGCGAACGGTTCGTCACCGACGGCCTCCCGGGCGCACCCGACGGCGTGGCCGAGACCCTTCGGATCGTCCTGGTAGACGATGTCGACTCGCCAGTCGCGTCCGATCGCACGCAACCGCTCGGCCGTGTCCGACTTGCCTTTGGCCTCGAGCGCCTCGAGGAGCGCCTCGTCGGGGGCGAAGTAGGCATCGAGCGCAGGCTTCGATCGGCTGCTGACCACGACGATGTGATCGCACCCGGCGCCGAGTGCCTCGTCGATGACGAGTTGGATCGCCGGCCGATCACCGATCGGGAACAGCTCCTTCGGAACGGCTTTGGTTGCCGGAAGGAAACGGGTTCCCAGACCGGCTGCCGGGATGACAGCACTGCGTACCTGCATACGTCGGACGATATCCTTCTGGGTCCGATGCCAACCTACGTGTACAAGTTTGTCGAGAGCGGCGAGACCATCGAGGTCCAGCAGGGCTTCCACGACGAGAACCTCACCGAGATCGCCCACCCCGACAGTGGCGAGGTCCTGCCCGTCAAGAAGGTCTTCACCCCGGTCGGCGTGACGTTCAAGGGCTCCGGCTTCTTCAAGACCGACAATCGAGGCAAGTCGTCCGCCACGACCCCGTCGACGTCCTCGACCACCGCCGACAGCAAGGGTGGCTCCGCGTCCAGCTCCGACGGCGGCTCGTCGTCGAGCGAGAGCTCCGGCTCGTCATCGTCGAAGTCGGACAACTCCGGCTCGTCCGGTTCGGGTTCGTCGAGTTCGGGCTCCGGTTCGGTTCGTCGGTCTCGTCGTCGTCGTCGTCGAAGGACTGACGATCCTGCGTCGGCGTCGATAGCGTCGACGCCGACCGACTCCCTCCGATCATCAACCGATCCGAGGAGACACCGATGCATGTCGTGGCCCGAGCCCGACTCGTCCTCGCCCGGCGACCCTGGGTCTATTGGGCCGTCGTCGCAGCACTCGCCGCGCTGGCCGTCGTCGTCGTCCAGAGCGAAATGGCATCGATCGATGCCGAGCGCAACCGGTGGGGAGCCACCAGAGAGGTGCTCGTCGCCCGCCAACAGCACGAGCCAGGCGATCCGCTCACCGCCGACCTCGTCGAGTTGCCGGTCGCGGCACTGCCCTGCCGACACCATCGTCGACGCCCCGGTCGGCGGCCGGGTCCGCCAGCGAGTGGCGGCCGGCGAGGTACTGACCACACTCGACGTCACCGACGTCGTCGGGCCTGCTGCGCTCGCCGAGCCGGGCACGGTGGTCGTCGCGCTGTCCGACCCACTCGCCCGCACCGTCGTCCCCGGCCTGCGCGTCGAGGTTGCCGCCGACGGCCTCGTGCTCGCCGACAGCGCCACGGTCACCGATGTCGTCGACGACGTCATCTTCGTCGCGGTCAGCAGACGTGACGCCGCCGCGGTCGCACTGGCGGCCCAGCAGGGCATCGCCGGCCTCGTGTATCTCCCCTGACCGTTACTCGTGGTGTCTGACACCACGAGTAACGGGGTCAGCGCAGGCCGGTCGCCACCACGAGCAACACGGCGACGCCGAGGGCGATCCGATAGATCACGAACGGCATGAAACTGCTGGTCCGCACGATCTTGAGCGTGCCCCACACCGCAAGCAAGCCCGCCAGGCACGAGGTGATGATGCCGACGATGAGCGGCACGAGGAG
The DNA here is from genome assembly GCA_963848145.1 of Ilumatobacteraceae bacterium. Classification (GTDB taxonomy): domain Bacteria; phylum Actinomycetota; class Acidimicrobiia; order Acidimicrobiales; family Ilumatobacteraceae; genus Sva-07. Next base: position 28,464 of record CAWKCN010000029.1, on the reverse strand, counting down.
TCCGTCCGGGATGCCGTCGGACACCAGCCCGCCCAACTTGAACACGACAGCACCGAAGATCACCGGGATCGACATCACGAAGCTGATCCGTACCGCGGCCTCACGGTCGAATCCCAAGAACCTGCCCGCTGTCATCGTGATGCCCGACCTGGACGTGCCCGGGTTGAGAGCGAGCGCCTGTGCGGCACCGACGATCAATGCGTCCTTGGCCCGGAAGTCCTCCACCTTGCGTCGGCCGAGCGAACGGTCGGCGATCGCCAACAGGACACCGAATCCGATCAGGGAGATGCCGATGATCACCGGTGTGCCGAGACGGGTGTCGATCTGATCCTCGAACAGCGCGCCGACAGCAGCCGCAGGCAGCGTGGCGAGCACGAACAACCAGGCGAGCTTGCCATCGGTCGTCGGTGGCACCTTGCGGTCGAACACGAGCTTGGTGCCCTCGACCACGTAGGTGCTCACGTCCCGCCAGAAGTAGCCGACGACGGCCACCAACGTCCCGAGATGCAGAGCGACGTCGAAGGACTTCTTGATCGACGGGTCGAGTTCCTCCCAGCCGGCCAGCCAGGGGACGAGCAGCAGGTGGCCGCTCGACGAGATCGGCAGGAACTCCGACAGTCCCTGCACGATCCCGAGAATGATCGCCTGGTAGATCGGCACGGATGACCTGTCTACACCCCAACCGCAGCGAAGCCACGGATCACGCCTGGAGTCCGACGGCCCGCAGGACCGCCCTCGCGATCGATCACGTGAGCGACGGGATGACGCGTGGGGTCCACGGCCGAGGCTCGTCCCAGTGGTGGCCGATCACCTCGGCCGACGCCAACGACGCAAGGAATTCCATCGGAGTGCCGAAGTCGGCGATCTCGACATAGGCCGCACCCAGCGCATCGGGCACGTGGCCGTCACTGCCCGCGCCGCCGACGATGCCGAACTCGGCGGCGAACTCGGCGGCTCGCCGATTGAGGCTCGACAGTGACGTCTTCGAGTTCAGCACCTCGACGGCGTCGATCAAGTCGGCTTCGGCCAACTCGTACAGCGCCGCTTCCGACATGTTGCGCCGCATCGGGTCGAACGGGTGAGGGACGTACACCACACCACCCTGCGCCCGGATCGCACGTGCGGCATCCATGTGCGAAATCCCCATCGGGATCCGCTCGGCGAGGAACAGCCCGATGATCTCACCGGCAGCAGTGCGGAGCTCCTCACCGATGATCACCCGGCAGGCGAGACGCTCGCGCAACGCCACAGCACCCTCGACCGCGTTGTGGTCGGTGATGCACACCACGTCGAGCCCACTGGCGTCGACGGCGTCGGCGAACTCGTCCGGTGTCGTGGTCGAGTCGCCGCTCCACATCGTGTGGGTGTGCAGGTCGACGCGCACGCGACCGTCCCGCTGCGGTTCACCCAGGTGAGGATGCCGAGCGATCGCCTCGGCCGACGCTGCCGCCATCGATCGGTTCTCCGCCCTCAGCTCCCCGACATCGTGACGTCGCGGATCACCAGGCTCATGCCTGCCGAGCGCATCGGCAGCCACTCGAGGTCGCCGCCGATCTCGACGATGTCGAGCAGCATCTTCTGCAGCGTCGACGCGATCGTGATCTCACGAACCGGCGCTCCGACCGCGCCGTTCGAGATCAGGAGCCCTGCTGCGCCGGTGGAGAAGTCGCCGCTGATCGGGTTGACCCCCGAGTGCAGGCCCTGCATCTGCTGCACGAGCAACCCGTCGTCGACATCGGCGATCAGGTCCTCCTGCGTGCGCATCCCCGGAACGAGCGACAGCGCCAGGCAACCGACGCCCGGCGTACCGGCGAATCCTCCCCGGGTGGCATTGCCGGTCGACACCGTCCCAGCCCGACGAGCGGAATAGGAGTTGTGCACGAACTGACGCAGCACGCCGTCTTCGATGAGGACGTTGCGCCGGGCGGCGAGGCCTTCGCCGTCGACGTCGGTGGCGGTGTACGCCTTCGGGTTCGTCGGGTCGTCGACCATCGTGACGAGCGGTGACGCGACGTCCTCACCGATCCGGTCGCGGAACAGCGAGCGGCCCTTCACGACCGCCTCTCCGTTCAGCGTCGAGGAGATCACCCCGAGGAACTGCGCGGTCACGAACGGGTCGAGCACCACCGTGACACGTCGGCTCGGTGGCTGGGTGGCGCCGAGCAACCGAGTGGCACGATCGACCGCCTCCCGGGCAGCGCGATCGAGATCGAACTCGTCGGGCGACCTGCCAACGGAGAATCCGAAGCCCGTCTGCGTCTCGGCGTCGTCACCCTCGCCCTCGTCCGCGAGCGTCGACACCGACACGTAGCAACCGTTCTCCCGGCCGGACATCCGAATGCCCGTGCTGGACGCCACCGCCGACTCGCCGTGGGCGTCGGCATAGTTCGAGTCGTCGACGCGCACCCTCGGGTCGGTCCCCGACGCCAGCTTCTCGAGCTCCTTGGCGAGGTCGATCTTCCGGTCGGTCGGATAGTCGGCCAACTCGTGGTTCCACAGCGATTGCTCGGTGACGTCGACCCCATCGGGTTCGGCCAGCGCCGCCCATTCGTCGACCGTGCCGAACTGCACGTTGTCGCGCGCCTCCGCGAGCACCTCACGAATCGCGTCCTCGTCGAGCGTGCCGGCGTACGCGAAACCGGTGCGGCCGTCGCGGATCACCCGGATGCCGACGCCCTCGCTCTGCGCCGACACGAAGTGCTCGACGTCGCCCTGGTAGACCCGCACCTCGGTCTCGCCGCCCCGAGCGACGAACGCCTCGATCTGCTCGCCGGGTCGGGTCTGCTCGACCACCCGGTCGGCCACCGACTGCAACTCACTCTCGAACGCACTCATCGCACCTCCTCCGAAGTGACGAATGGTGTCTGACACCACACGTCACCGATCATGCGGTGCCGCCGACCGTGAGCGACTTCACGCGCAGGGTGGGTTGGCCATCGCCGACGGGGACGCCTTGGCCGTCCTTGCCACACGTACCGGGGCTGCCCATGGCGAAGTCGTTGCCCAACATGTCGATGTCGGCCAGCACCTTCGGACCATTGCCGATCAGGTTGCCGTCGCGCAACGGCTCGGTGACCTCACCGTTCTCGATCAGGTAGGCCTCGGTCATGCCGAACACGAAGTCTCCGGACGCGGTGTTGACCGACCCGCCACCGAGCTTGGCGACGTACACACCGTTCGGTGTCGAGGAGATGATGTCGTCGGGGTCGTCGGGACCGTCGAGCACGAACGTGTTGGTCATGCGCACCATCGGCAGGTGCTGGTAGCTCTGACGGCGGCCGTTGCCCGACTGCGGCCGCCCGTCCTTGCGTGCGCGCAGGTAGTCCCACATGTAGTCGGTGAGGATGCCGTCCTCGATCAGCACGTTGCGCTGGGTGATGTGGCCCTCGTCGTCGAATCCGAGGGTGCCCCACTCACCGGGCATCGTGCCGTCGTCGACCAGGGTGACGAGCGGTGACGCCACCTGCTGGCCGACCTTGCCGGCATAGACGCTCGCATCTTTCTGGATGTGATCGGCCTCGAGCCCGTGCCCGCACGCCTCGTGGAACAGCACGCCACCGGTGCCGTGCTTGATCACCACCGGCATCGCTCCCGACGGCGCCGGACGGGCGCGCAGCTTGGTGATCGCCTGCCGAGCCGCTTCCCGCGCCAGCTCCTCGACGTCGACCTCGTCGAAGATCTCGAAGCCGATCGTATGGCCCATCGACTGGTAGCCGGTCTGCATCCCGGTGTCGCCGTCGGCAACGGCGCTGATGCGGAGCAGTGTCCGCACGATCTCGTCGTCGGTGAGGACACCGTCGGTGTTGGCCACCAGCACCTGCTTGCGGCTGTCGCCGTAGCCGGCCGAGACCTGCACGATCTCCGGACCGTACGAGCGGGCGGCGTCGTTCATCCGCTCGAGCAATTCGACCTTGGCGGCCTTGGCAACCGAGTCCGGGTCGCGTACGACGGTGTTCGGCCGGTGTGGAGTCGAGGGCGTGAGCGCGACCGTGCGGACCCCGCCGCCGCCCTGCTTCGCTGCTGCGGCGGCCGCTCCCGCGGCAGTGGACAGACCGGTCTCGGACATGTCGGAGGTGTACGCGAAACCGGTGGTGTCGCCGGCGATCACCCGGATGCCGGCACCGCGATCACGTCCGCTCGACACCTGCTCGATGCGACCGTCGTCGAGACCAGCAGACGTGGAGCGTTTGTCCTCGGCGTAGACCTCGGCGAACTCGGCACCTCCACTGACCGCGCCAGCGAGGACTCGTTGCAGGACGTCTCGTTCGATCACCCGGCCGAGCCTACGTTCGGGACCCGGCGCTCGCATGTCGGAACCGTGCAGGTCACGTCGCGCACGACGGACACCGCGTTAGCGTTGTCGAGGTGAATCTCGAAACGGGCATGCGCGGCGATGCAAAGCTGGTGGTCACCGACGCCGACACGGCGCGAGCGCTCGGCTCGGGGATCGTCGACGTCCTCGGCTCACCCCGCCTGGTCGCGCTGTGCGAGGAGGCGTGTTGCAAGGCGCTCGAGAACGCCCTCGACGACGGCACCACCTCGGTCGGCATGCGCATCCAGTTCGATCATCTGCAGCCGACGCCGGTGGGCGCCGAAGTGATCGCTGAGGCCGTCCTCGAGAAGATCGACGGACGCCGCTTGAAGTTCACCGTGTCGGCCTCCGACCCGGGTGGGCTCGTCGCGGCCGGCAAGATCACCCGCGTCGTGGTCGATCTCGACCGCTTCATGGGCAAGTGCTGCGACACCTGAGCTGATCCCACCGTTTGCGTTGCAGAATCGGCGACCCGGGTCACCCGAAACTGCCCACAAACGAGGTTGGAACGTTCAAACGAGGTTGGAACGGTCAGGCGAGATTGCTGGTCCTCGGGTACACGTCACCCGGGTCGGTGAGCACGTTGACGAGATACGGCACACCGCTCGCGAATGCCCGATCGAGCGCCGGGCCGATCTCGGCCGGTGACGACACGGTTTCGCCACCGCCACCGAGCGCCTTGACCACGTCGTCGTAGCGCATCTCGGGCTGCAGATCGCACGCCATGTCCCAGCCGTAGATCGCCTGCATCGGATGCTTCTCGAGGCCCCACATCCCGTTGTTGCCGACGACCATCACCACCGGCAGACCGTGACGCACCAGCGAGTCGACGTCCATCAGGCTGAACCCGGCAGCACCGTCGCCGAGCAGCAGCACGACCTGCGACGACGGCCGGACCACCCTCGCCGCGATCGCATAGCCGAGCCCGTTGCCGAGGCACCCGTACGGCCCGGTGTCGAGCCAGCCGCCCGGCTCGAACACCTCGATGAACTTGCCCGCATACGACGCGAAGTCGCCGCCGTCGCAGATCACCACCGCGTCTCGCTCGAGACGCTTGCGCAGCTCGCCGTAGATGCGGCTCGGCTTGATCGGAGCACCATCGGCCTCCATCAACGCCACTTCACCAGCCGTTGCGCTCGACTCGGCCTCTCGCAGCTCGGCAATCCACGCCGTGTGATCGACACGATCGCCGGTGTGGTCGGCCAGACCGCGAAGTGTCAGGCGCAGATCGCCGGCGACCGTCAGCACATCGACGTGGCCAGCACGCTGCGACTCGGCGTCGACCGCGTGGGCCACCGTCGCAGCACCGAACGTGCCGAAGCCGAGACGGAAGTCGAGCGGCGTGCCGAGCACCACGACCACGTCGGCTCGTTGCTTGAGCAGCCCACGAGTGCGGAGGAACGCGAGCTCATGGTCGGCAGGGAGCACCCCGCGCCCCATCCCGTTGAAGAAGCACGGCACCCCGAGATGAGCAGCCGCGGCAGCCAGCTCCTCCCAGGCACCGTCCCAGTAGACATCGGAGCCGACCATGAACGCCGGACGCTCCGCGCCTGCGATCAGCGCTGCGAGTTCGGCGACGGCGTCATCGTCGGGTGCTGCTCCCAACCCGTCGCACGAGGCGACGTCGGGCACGTCACCGGTCGACGGTCCGAACACGTCGAGCGGGAAGTCGAGAAAGGTGGGGCCACGGTGTGGCTCGATCGCCAGGCGGGCGGCCTCGTGCACCATCGCTCCCGCCTGTTCCGCAACGGTGACAGTGGCGGCCGACTTGGTGATCGACGCCACGATCGGCACGTGGTCGAGCTCCTGCAACGACCCCGCACCCCAACGTCCTTGCGGCGCGCGCCCGCCGAGCACCACCACGGGCGAACCGTTGAAGTGCGCCGACGTGATCGCCGACACGCCGTTGGTGATCCCCGGTCCGGCAGTGAGCGCTGCGAAGCCCGGTCGACGGGTGAGCTTCGCGTACGCCTCGGCGGCGAACGTCGCCGACTGCTCGTGACGGGTGTCGACCACGCGGCATGCCCTGATCGCGTGCCGCGTCGTACAGCGGCCAGATGTGACCGCCGTTGAGCGTGAACATCACGTCGGTGCCGAACCCGGCGATCGCCGCCACCGCTTGCTGGCCTGCGTGCCCCGAAATTTCTGCCATGTCACAAGACCGTAACGCGCGCCTACAGTACGGAATCGATGCAGGTGGCCGACGCAGCTCCGGCACCGGTTCGCGAACACCGGATGCACTGGTGGAAAGAGGCGCTGATCGTCGCTGTCTTCTACGCGATCTACTCGTGGACCCGCAACCTGTTCGGCTCGAACGCGATCGCAGCCGACGGAGTCCCCGACCAGGCGTTCACGAACGCCGAACGCGTGATCCAGTGGGAGCTGAACCTCAACCTGTTCCACGAGCAGACCGTCCAGACATGGTTCCTCCCCTACGAGCGGTTCATCCAGTTCTGGAACACGTACTACGGCACCGCCCACTTCATCGTCACGATCGCGGTGTTCGTGCTGCTGTACAAGCGCCGAGCCGACGTGTTCCCCCAGTGGCGGAACTCGCTCGCCGCGATGACCGCCCTCGCCATCATCGGGTTCGCCTGGTTTCCGCTGATGCCGCCGCGCCTCCTCGACGAACCGTGCCCGCTGCCCGCCGCGATCGCTGAGGAGACCGGCGCCCGCATCAGCTACGGCGGCGAGTGCATCGACAGCGACCTGCGCCCGGAGGGCGGTTTCGGATTCGTCGACACGCTCGCCGACTTCGGTGGCCCATGGTCGTTCGACTCCGAGGCGATGGCATCGATCTCGAACCAGTACGCGGCGATGCCGAGCCTGCACATCGGTTGGTCGACCTGGTGCGCCATCGCCATCTGGCCGCTGCTGCGCCGGAAATGGGTCAAGGCGCTCGTGCTGCTGTATCCAGCGACGACGCTGTTCTGCATCGTGGTGACCGGCAACCACTTCTGGCTCGACGGCGTGGGCGGGCTCCTCGCATTCGGCGCAGGGTCGTTGATCGGTTGGGGTGTCCATCGATGGAACCAGGACCGCCTCGACCGCCAGCACGCCGAACTCGTCGCCCCGCAGCCCTCGGCGACCACCGACCCGCCGGACGACTCCTCATCGGAGCTCCGATCCCGAGAACTCGGCCAGGAGAATCCGGGCTGAACAGTTCTGGGGCAGTGCCATGCATCAGCCCCCCGATCCCCGTATCCTTGGGCCCACAATGAGCCAAATGCGTTTGAACCCACTCAATGGTCGGTGGGTGACCATCGTTGCCGAGCGTGCCGAACGCCCGAGCGATTTCGCTGCTCGCGAGAGCAGTGTCGACGACCCGACCCGCCCCTGCCCGTTCTGCCCGGGCCACGAAGAGACGACACCGCCCGCCCTCGAGACCGTCGAGCGGGACGGGTCCTGGTCGATGCGCGTGATCCCGAACCGATACCCGGCGTTCGACGGCGAGGAGGCCTTTGCCGTCCACAACCTCGGACCGGTGTTCGTCATGGCCGAAGCCAGTGGCATCCACGAGGTGTTCGTCTACACCCCTGACCACAACTCGGGACTCCACCTCCTCGACGACACCCATGCAGCGCAGCTGATGCGCGTGCTGCGCGACCGATTCGCCGAGCACGCAGCCACCCCGCAGGTCCGCTACACCCAGGCAATCGTCAACCACGGCCGCGAAGCCGGCGCCTCGGTCGCGCATCCGCACGGCCAGATCCTCGGCCTGCCGTTCGTGCCGGGAGAGATCCTCGACGAGGAGCGAGCATTCGCACGCTTCGCCGGCGGCTGCCTGCTGTGCACCACCGTCGAAGCCGAGTTGGCCGCCGACGAGCGTGTGGTCTTCGCCAACGACGACGTCGCCGTGATCACCCCGTACTGGAGCGGCGCCCCGTACGAACTGCTCATCGTGCCGCGCCACCACGAGCCGCACCTCCAAGATGCCCCGGACGACAGCCTCGAATCGGTTGGACGAGCCCTCCGCGACGCCCTCGGGCACCTCAACGCCGCACTCGGCGACGTGGCGTTCAATCTCGGCTTCCACACCGCACCGCATCAGCACACCGGCCAGTACCACTGGCACATCCACATCTGGCCCAACCTGGTCACCCAGGCGGGCTTCGAACGCGGCACCGGTGTGATGATCAACATCGTCCCTCCCGAACAGGCCTGCGATTCGCTGCGTTCGGTTGCAGCGTCGGCTTGACCCGACGTCTCCGCCTCGCTCGATCCCCTGTTGCCCCCCATCTCTCCCTGTTGACCCCCCACCTCCTCTCCACATCGACATGAACGAATCCCGATCACGCCCTGCCGACGCCCGCTCGTGGCTGCCGGCCGCAGCAGCCGGCCTCGTGCTGGCGCTGGTGGTCGGCGTCGGTGCCTTTGCCGGCGGTAGTGACGCCAGCGACGACTCGAACGGCTCGACGGTCGACGTCGGTTCCGTCGCCGTGACCACGCCATCGGGCGCCGACCAGCCGTCAGCCATCGTTGCGCCGATCGCCGCCGACGATGCACCGGCGACACCCGTCGTTGCTCCCCTCGCATCGCCGCTCTCGCTCGGCTCGGCCGGCGACGACGTCCGCCTGCTCCAGGAACGTCTGACCGAGCTGGGTTTCCAGCCGGGACCGGCCGACGGACAGTTCGGCAGCGGCACCCAGCAAGCGGTCTGGGCCTTCAAGAAGCTCGTCGGCACCATCGGGTGGGAAGACTTCGCCGAGCGCAACGACCAGACCGTGGTGACCGACGAAACGTGGCAACAGCTGTTCGACCCGACGGTGCGGTTCCTCCCCCGTCGTCCCGCACCCGGCACCCACGTCGAGGTCTACCTCCCCACCCAGGTGTTGGCGGTGTTCCGCGACAACGAGCCGATCTTCATCTCGCACATCTCCTCGGGCGAACTCCGCCCCGATGGTGAGCCGGCCACGTTCTGTGAGACCGCCACCTACGACACCGACGAATACGGCAACCCCTATCCCGAGCCGGTCACCAAGCAGGTGTGCGCCGAGGCCAAGTCGCCCGGCGGTGTGTTCAAGTTCAACCGTTCCTACGACGGCCAGCGGATCAGCCCGCTCGGCGGCATGAAGAACCCCTGGTACTTCAACTACGGCATCGCCATCCACGGCGCCATCAACGTCCCGACCCGACCCGCATCACACGGCTGCATCCGGATCTCGAACTCGCTCGCCGATGTCTTCCCCGAACTCGTCGGGCGCGGCGATCGGGTCTACGTGTGGGGCCACGACGGCAAGGAGCCCGAGCAGTACAGCGAACGAGAGTCGCTGCCGTCGTTCAACCGTCCCGACCCGAACGCCACCACGACCACGACGTCGACGACCACGACCACGGTGGCACCGACCACCACGACGACACCGCCGGCGACCACCACACCGACGACGCGCCCACCGGTCACCACGACGACCACCACCGTCGCGCCGACGACGACCACCACCGTCGCCGCTCCCTGATTCGCCCCCGACGACGGGGTCCAGGCAGTACAGTCCGCCTACGTGCGCGTGCTGATGTTGTCGTGGGAGTTCCCGCCACGCTCCACGGGAGGAATCGCCGCTCACGTCGCCGGGCTCGGGTCGGCACTGGCCAGCGCCGGCCACGACGTCGTCGTGCTCACGGTGGCAGATCGGCCGGCCGAACTCGAGGCGAGACCGCCCGAGCGGGTGCGAGTGGTGCGGACCCTGGTCGACCTCCCGTGGCTTCCGCCGTCCGAGGCCGTGACGCGGATCGCTTCGGCCAACCATGCCGTCACCAAGGCCGGGAGCCGTCTGGTGGGCGACCTCGACGGGTGGGAACCGGAGATCGTCCACGCACACGACTGGCAACTCGGCTGGGCGGCCGACTCGCTCGCTGCGCGCTACGACGTACCGTTCGTTCTCACGATGCACGGCACCGAACGGGTCCGCCACGGCGGCCAGCTGCCACTCGGGCACCCGACCGACATCAACTCGATCGAGTGGTGGCTCGCGTTCCAGGCCGACCGGATGATCTCGCCGACCCGATTCATCGTCGAACAGTTGATCACCGGCTTCGAGCTCGCCGACGACCACGTCACGCACATCCCGAACGGCATCGACCCCGAACAGTGGCGACCCGCCCACAGCTTCGGCACGCCACCGGGACCGCGGCCCCCGCTCGTGGTCTCGTGGGGCCGGGTGCAGTACGAGAAGGGCTTCCAGGTGCTGGCCCGGGCAATGCACGAGCTGCGGGGCCGTGTCCCCGACGTCGAGAGCGTGATCGCCGGCCGCGGCAGCTATCTCCCGGAGCTGCAGACCCAGGTCGACGTCGAGGGTGTCAGCGACATCGTCGGGCTCCCCGGCTATCTGGACGACGCCGACCTCCGGCGACTGGTGCACCGCGCAGGTTGTGTGGTGATCCCGTCGTTGTACGAGCCGTTCGGCATCGTGGCGCTCGAAGCACTCGCGGCGGGCGCTCCCCTGATCGTCGCCCGCACCGGCGGACTCGCCGAACTGGTCGCCGACACCGACGCCGGCATCACCTTCGAGCCGGGGAACCCCGACGACCTCGCCGACGCGATCGAGCAGGTGCTCACCAACAGCGAGCTCGCCACCCTCCTGGTCGCCAACGCACGCGACCTCGTCGAGCGGAAGTACGCCTGGACAGCGATCGCCCGAAGCACGTCGGACCTGTACGCCGAGGTGGCGGCGGGCGGCCGCCACGTCACGTTCTGACCGCATTCGTAACGGGCTGATGAACACCCGCCGACACTGTCCAGAGCGGGCAGCCGGCTCGGTATCGTCTTGGCACGATGCGCCCCGCACACCAGTTCAACGTCGTCAGCAACGTCCCCGAATCGCTCCGTGCGATCGAGTCGTTGGCCGCCAACCTCCACTGGGCCTGGGATCGCCAGCTTGCCCAGCTCTTCGACCGACTCGACGGCACCCGCGAGGGCCGATCGTGGCGCGACACGGGCCAGCACCCGGTCGACCTGGTCCGGCGAACCTCGCCATCGTGCTGGGCGGCCCTCGCCGACGACGAGCAGTACATCGAACAGCTCGGTCGAGCTGAGCAGAACCTCGCCGACGCACTCGAGGGTCCGAGCTGGTTCGCCCGGCGCCGCGCCGATGGCGACACCGCGCTCGAGTCGGTCGCCTACTTCTCGCCCGAATTCGGGATCACCGAAGCCCTTCCGCAGTACTCCGGGGGGCTCGGTGTGCTCGCCGGCGACCATCTCAAGGCGAGTTCCGATCTCGGCGTCCCACTCGTCGGGGTCGGCCTGCTGTACACCGAGGGGTACTTCCACCAACTGCTCGACAACGACGGTTGGCAGCAGGAACGAAACGAGCGAATCGACCCCGATGCGCTCGGGCTCCACCCCACCGGGGTCGAGGTCGTGGTCGACCTCGCCGATGTCGCCGTCACCGTCAGGGTCTGGCGAGCGGACGTCGGGAGAGTCCGGCTGTACCTCCTCGACACGAACGTGCCCTCCAATCCGCCCGAGGCGATCGCGGTCACCGATCGGCTCTACGGCGGCGACGAGGAGCACCGTCTCCGTCAGGAGATCGTGCTCGGGATCGGAGGCGTCCGTGCACTGCGAGCACTCGACATCCACCCGCAGGTCTTCCACACCAACGAAGGCCACGCCGGCTTTCTCGGTCTCGAACGCATCCGAGAGTGGGTCGATCGCGGTCTGCAGTTCGGCGAGGCGATCGAGGCCGTCCGCGCCGGCAGCCTGTTCACCACTCACACGCCGGTACCGGCGGGTATCGACCGGTTCCCGCCCAAGCTCTTCCAGCGATACTTCACCAGCTTCGCCGAGCAGTGTGGCATCACCATCGACGAGCTGATGTCGATCGGCCAGAGCGAGGCCGAGACCGAGAAGTTCAACATGGCGATCATGGGGCTCGGCCTTGCCGCCCATTCCAACGGCGTGGCTCGTCTGCACGGTGAGGTGTCCCGCGAGATGTTCGGCGACCTCTGGCCCGGACTCCCCACGCGCGAGGTTCCGATCGGCCATGTCACCAACGGCGTGCATGCCAGAACGTGGGTCAGCGATCGGGTCGATCAGCTGCTGTCGCAGATGATCGGCGACGAGTGGCATCTGGCCGACGAGCGCGACTGGAGCCGGGTCCACCAACTCGACCACGGCGAGATCTGGGACGTGCGCAACGAGGGCCGGCGCGAACTGGTCGCCATGGTGCGAGATCGTCTCGGCAGCACCGTGCTCGATCCCGATGTGCTGACGATCGGGTTCGCCCGTCGATTCGCCACCTACAAGCGTTCGACGCTGCTGCTCGAACAGCTCGACCGCCTGCGAGCGCTCCTGCTCGACGCCGACCGGCCCGTCCAGTTCGTGTTCGCCGGAAAGGCGCACCCGGCCGACCAACCGGGCAAGACGATGATCCGCGAGATCGACCGGCTGACGCGCGACGCCGACGTCGGCCACCGATTCGTCTTCATCCCCGACTACGACATCGGTATCGCCAAGACGATGTATCACGGCTGCGACGTCTGGTTGAACACCCCCCGTCGACCCATGGAGGCATGCGGGACCTCGGGAATGAAGGCGGCGCTCAACGGAGGATTGAACTGTTCGATTCGTGACGGCTGGTGGGACGAGATGTCCGACGGCCACAACGGATTCGACATCGCGTCGTTCGACCACGACACCGATCTCGATCGACGCGACCGTCGCGAAGCGAACGCAGCGTTCGAGGCGATCGAGAACGAGATCGTGCCGCTGTTCTACGCCCGCGATGGAGACGGGCTGCCGCACGGCTGGATCGACAAGATCATGACGAACTGGTCGACGCTGGGATGGCGGGCGATCGCCGGCCGCATGGTGCGCGACTACGTCACCAAGTTCTACGAACCTGCTGGGGTCGGCACTGCCACGATGACGGCAGATGCCGCCAACCCGGCGCGTGACCTCGCCGCATGGAAACAGCACGTCAGGGCCGACTGGCCGAACGTGCAGGTGCGCCTGGTCGACCATGGCTCCGACGTCGGATCGGGTGCCGCCGGCGAGAACCGCGACGTCGTGATCGAAGTCGATCCCAGTTCGCTGCGTCCGGACGACATCGCCGTGCAGCTGGTCCATGGGCCGGTGCTCGGCGACGGCTCGTTCGACGAGGCGCTCATGGAGGTCGTGGCCACCACGATGGGCGACGACGGGCGGTATCGGGCGTCGTTCGTACCCCACCGCGCCGGCCGCTGGGGCGTTGCCGCTCGGGCGCTGCCCTCGCACCCGTACCAGCGAGGACTGTTCGACACCGGTCTGATCACCACCGGCTGATCCAGGCGGTCGACCGGCGGCCACAACCGGAGCGGGGCGGGCGCTCGGCGATCAGTATCCTGCGATCGATGACGACGTCACCTCCCGACGTGGCGCCGGCCACCCGACGCGAACCGCCGTCGCCGACGGTGCTGTTCTTCGCGTTCGGCGGTCTGATGGCCAGCCTCGCCGCCGGGTACGGCGTGCTGTTCACCATCGTCGACGACTACCGCGACGAATACGGCATCAACGAGACAGCAATCGGCGTCGTCATCGGCATCGGCTTCGTCGCAGCCTTCCTCGCGCAAGTGGTGATCGCACCACTCGCCGACCGCGGTCACGCTCGCAGCGTCGTGTTGTTCGGCGTCGGCATCAACATCGTCGGGCTGCTGCTGATGGGATTCAGCACGACGCTCACGCCCATCCTGATCGGCAGGTTCATCTCGGGTCTCGGGATCGGTGCTGCCGTTCCCGCTGCCCGACGCATCGTGATCCTGGCCGATCCCAACCACCTCGGACAGAACCTCGGGCGGCTCCTCGCAGCCGACGTGTTCGGCTTCGCCATGGGACCGGCCGTGTCGGCACTCCTCGTCGGCCCGTTCGGGATCCCCGCACCGTTCATCGTCGTCGCGGCAGCCACCGCCGTGCTGTTGCCGTTCGTCGCGAGGGTGCAGGTGTCGGAGAGCGCAACTCCACCGAAACGGCGGCTGGCGCTCGACCTCCTGGCGATTCGGCCCTTCGCCGGCGCGGTCGTGCTCGGCGCAGGGGTGTTCGTGATGATCGGCTCGTTCGACGCGCTGTGGGCCGTGGTACACGCCGACCTGGGAACCAACGAATGGATCGCCAACCTCGGCATCACCCTGTTCGCACTGCCCCTGATCGTGCTCGGCCCGCCCGGTGGACGTCTGGCCCAGGTCCACGGGCCGTTCCGAATCTCCGCGATCGGGCTGATGCTCGGTGCGTTCTTCATGTCGATGTACGGGATCTTGCCAACCGGCACCTGGATCTTCGCCGTGGCGATGGTGCATGCGGTGGCCGACGGCATCACCGTGTCCAGTAGCGGCGTTGCGGTCGGCATGGTCATCCCCGAAGATCGCCAGGCGGGCGCGCAAGGAGTGCTCGGTGCAGCCCAAGCGCTGTCGGCGGGGATCATGGCAGTGGTGACCGCTGTCCTCTACGACAACTTCGGCCGTACGACGGCGTACCTGGTGTGTGCCGCGGTGATGGTCGCGCTCGTGGCAGCCGGCGTCTGGCTGGCGAGGTCGGCGTGGTCGCTCAAGCGCCCGCTCCACGTCGACGCCGCTCACTGAGCACCGGCGACGTGTGGTCGCGTACGGGGTCGGGCCGAATTCGTGGGTCGGGGGGTGCGGGCGAGCCGGCGACGGTCGGCAAGACTCGGGGCATGGCTGAACTGCTCACGCTCGAACGACGCCCTGACGGGGTCGCCGTCATCACCCTCGCCAACGGCAAGGTCAACGCGCTGTCGACCGAACTCCTCGGGGAGATCCGGTCGGCCGCAACCGAGCTGACGGAGCATCCCCCAGGAGCGGTGGTGATCACCGGTGGCGACCGGCTCTTCGCTGCGGGCGCCGACATCGCACAGTTCGGCGGGCCGGACGAGGCCACCACGATCGGCGGCGCGTTCCACGAGGCGCTCGATGCGGTCGCGGCAATTCCTCGGTTCGTGATCGCCTCGGTGAGCGGCTACGCGTTGGGTGGCGGCTGCGAACTCGCCCTCGCCTGCGACTACCGGATCGCCTCCGAGAAGGCCGTGTTCGGCCAACCGGAGATCCTGCTCGGCATCATCCCTGGTGGCGGCGGTACACAGCGACTCCCCCGGACGGTCGGGGCCAGCCGGGCCAAGGAGCTGTGCCTCACCGGCCGTCAGGTCCGCGCCGAGGAGGCACTGCGTATCGGGCTGGCCGACGAGGTGGTCGCACCCGAGGAACTCACCGACCGAGCGCTCGCGCTCGCCGCGCAGGTGGCGACCGGCGCCCTCGCCGCTCAGGAGATCTGCAAGCGGGCGATCGACGACGGCCTCGACGTGTCGATCGCCGACGGGCTGTCGCTCGAGCGGGCGGCGTTCGTCGAGGTGTTCCGCACCGAAGATGCTCGAACCGGCGTGGCCAGCTTCCTCGAACACGGTCCCGGCAAGGCCTCATTCACCGGTCGATGAGCCGGAGGCGATGAGCGAGCGGACCGGGGACGGCCACGTCGAGCATCGCTCGGCAGGCTTGACGGAATTCGTACTCCAGTGCACCCCGATTCGGGCGATGACATGGTGTGAAGACACGTCTGCTCCACCTTCGTCAACAGTCGTCGTACGCCGGCCCGGTGCTCTTCATCGCACTGGCCGTGGCGATGCTGTCGCTCTGATCGCCCGATCGATCAGGCGTCGACAGCGGCAAGCATCTCGTCGGCGGCCGTCCACGGGTCGGTGACCCGCTCGACGACCTCGGCGGTCAGCTCGTCCCATCGCTCGCCCGAGCAGATCTGACGGGCCCGACGGCCGAGCCGCTGCGCCACGATCTCGCGCAACTCCTCGCCCAACCGGAACTCGCGTCGCCGGCGAAGATCTCCCGACTGCTCGGCGAACTCACGGTGCGCGAGCACTGCATCCCACAACTCGGGCACTCCGTCACCGGTCGACGCGACGGTCGGGATGATCGGTGGCCGCCACGATTCGTGCGGCAGGTCGGACAGGTCGAGCATCTGCATCAGATCGCGACCGGTCTCCTCGACACCCTTGCGATCGGCCTTGTTGATCACGAACACGTCCGCGATCTCCATCAGGCCCGCCTTGTTCGCCTGAACGCTGTCGCCCCATCCCGGATTGACGACCACCACGGTGGTGTCGGCCTTGCCGGCGACCTCGACCTCGACCTGGCCGACACCGACCGTTTCGACGAGGATCCACTTGCGGCCGATGGCGTCGAGCACACGAACCGCTTCGGGGGTCGCCAGGGAGAGTCCGCCGAGGTGACCTCGGGTGGCCATCGATCGGATGAACACGCCGGGATCGGTGGCGTGATCCTGCATTCGTACCCGATCGCCCAGAATGGCACCGCCGGTGAACGGCGACGACGGGTCGATCGCGAGCACGGCGATCTCGAGGTCCTGGGCGCGCAGGTGCCCGATGACCGAGCTCGTCAGAGTGCTCTTGCCGGCACCGGGCGCGCCGGTGAGCCCGACGGTGTACCCGGACCCGCTCATCGGGTAGGCGAGACGGCCGATCGTGCGGGCATCGTCGTCGCCTCGTTCGATGAGCGACAGCAGCCGAGCCAGCGAGCTCCGGTCGCCGTCGAGTGCGGCCTGGAAGAGTTCGGGTGCGGGGAGCTGGCGCCGGCTCACCGGATGGCCCTCACGCCGCCTCGGCGGCGACGTCGACCACTGCGGTCACGCCGTCGACGCGGTCGCGCATGATCCGCTCGACGCCGACCTTCAGCGTCTGTCCCGATGACGGGCACCCGGCGCAGGCCCCGACGAGTTCGACCGAGACGACGCCGGTGGCCTCGTCGACGTCGTGCAACACGATGTCGCCACCGTCGGCCTGCAACGCCGGGCGGATGGCACCGATGGTGGCTTCTACCTGTTCCCGCATGACGACGACCATTCAATCAGCGCAGGCCGTACGATCAATGAATGTGATCGCCGTGACATCGACGAGCGCAGTACTGCTGGCCCACCAGGGCGGCTGGGACGAAGCGCTGCTGATCGGTGGGCCGATCGTGGTGATCATCGGGCTGCTGTGGTTGGCCAAGCGTCGAGTCGACCACGCCGCGTCACTGCACGGCCACCCCGATCCCGACTGACGCACCACGTTTGGGTGACGATTCGGGCGGCACGGGTCACCCACAACGCAACACAAACGTGGGTTCGGTCTGCGGTTCAGCGGCGTTCGATGTTGGCACCGACAGCGGCGAGTCGCCCGACGAGGTCGTCGTATCCACGATCGATGTGGTGCACACCCGTGATCTCGGTCTCACCCTCCGCAGCCAGTCCGGCCACCACCATCGCGGCTCCGGCTCGGATGTCGTGGGCGCGCACCGGTGCCCCGGACAGCCGCGGGATCCCCCGTACGACGGCGTGGTGCCCGCTGGTGCGAACATCGGCGCCCAGCCGCTGCAACTCCTCGACATAGCGGAACCGACCGGGATACAGGTTCTCGGTGACGATGCCGACCCCGTCGGCAACCGCGAGCATCGTGATGATCAGCGGCTTGTAGTCGGTGGCGATCCCGGGATACGGCAGCGTGGCCACATCGATCGACCGCAGCCGATCAGGCGCCACGACGCGCATCCGGTCGCCGGCGCGATCGGCAATCGTGGAGATCTCGAGCCCCATGTCGGCGAACCGGTCGAGCAGCATGGTCATGTGTTCGGCGCGTGCGCCGGCGATCTCCAACTCGCCGCCAGCAACGGCCACCGCCGCCAGGTAGGTCGCCGTCTGGATCCGGTCGGGCACGGTGTGGTGGGAGACGGCTCGGAGCTCGCTCGCCTCGACCCCGTCGACCACCAACGTCGACGTGCCGACACCGGAGATCTGGGCACCCATCGCGACGAGGAACTCACAGAGGTCGGTGATCTCGGGCTCACGAGCGGCGTTGTCGATGGTCGTGCGCCCGTCGGCGAGCACCGCCGCGGTCAGCAGGTTCTCGGTGGCGCCGACGCTCGGGAAGTCGAAGGTGATGTCGGCGCCGTGGAGCCGGTCGGCGGATGCTTCGAGGTAGCCGTGGCTGAACTTGAAGGTGGCGCCCATCGCTTCGAGACCGGCGACGTGCATGTCGATCGGCCGGGCACCGAAGTCGTCGCCGCCGGGCATCGACAGACGAACATGGCCGCAGCGGGTCAGGAGCGGTCCGAGCACGTTGACCGAGGCGCGGATCCGTTCGACGAGCTCGTACGGGGCGACCGGTGTGAGGTCGCCACTGTCGGTGAGGAGCAGCCGGTCGGGGGACGGACGCTCGATCGACACACCGATCGCTTCGAGGAGATCGCCCATGATCGTGACGTCGGCGATCGCCGGCACATTGGTGATCTCGAAGGTGCCGTCGGTGAGCAGGGTGGCCGCCATCAGCTTGAGAACCGAGTTCTTGGCGCCGGGAACGAACACCCTGCCCGACAGCGAGCCGTTGCCGCGCACGGCAATGACGGCGGTGTCTGAGATCGGCTCGGGGTTCGTGGTCATGGGCCACCAGTATGCTCGGCCCGTGGAGTCAGGCGGGCGCATGCTGATTCGTCGCTGGCCCGACACACCAGAGCGGCGCGAGCAGCTGCTTGCACCCCGCGACGACCTCCTCCTCGAGTCCGCTGACGACGACTCCGACACACCGGTGGACGCTGCGGGAACTGCCCCACTGCCGGCCACCGCGCCATCAGGGCGGTTTCGACAGCAGGACGGGCCGTTCACCTCGTATCAGCGAACGGTCACCTCCGACGCCGAGACCGGCGAACTGGTCGAATCGACCCACTACACGGTGACAATTCCCTGGTTCGGGTGGCTGTTTCGCTTTCCGGTGCGACGTGTCCTCGCTCGATCCGGGTCGTACCGCAGCTGGTGGGCGCCACCGGATCGCCTCGACCCGACGCAACTGCTGGTCGTCGGGCTGCTCGCCGCAGCATCGATGAGCGCGGCGTTCGTGAACACGCTCTTCACCCAGACGGTCAATTTCGCCGCCGACGAGTTCGATGTGAGTGACACCGGCATCGGTGTGGCAGGTGCCGTCGTACGCGCCGGGATCCTGATCGCGCTTCCCGCGGCGATCATCGCCGATCGAATCGGCCGACGCCGCGTGATCGTGGCGGTGGCGTGGCTCGGACCGCTGCTCTCGCTGCTCGGCGCGTTCGCGCCCAGTTTCGTGGCGCTCGTCGCAACACAGACCCTCGCCCGACCGATGGGCATCGCGCTGGCGTTCCTGGTCGGCGTGGTCGCGTCCGAGGAGATGCCACGCAACAGCCGGGCATACGCCGTCAGCGTCCTTGCGATGGCTGCCGGGTTCGGTGCCGGCGTCGCAGTGATGTCGCTCCGGTTCGCCGACATCGGCGAGAGCGGGTGGCGCTACGTCTATCTGATCGCCGCCGTCTGGTGCATCGTGGCGCTGGACCTCACCCGTCGCCTGCCCGAGACGCGGCGGTTCGCTGTCGCCCACGTCGAACGCACGGCACGACCCCCTCGTCTCAACCTCCGGCGACTTGCACTGATCGCAGCCGTGGCATTCATCGGCAACATCTTCATCGCTCCCGCAAGCTTCTTCCAGAACCGGTACCTCGCCGACATCCGCGACTTCTCCGGCGGCATGATCGGACTGTTCTCGATCGCTGTCGGCACACCGGCGAGCATCGGCCTGATCCTCGGCGGACGCGTCGCCGACACCAGCGGGCGCCGCCGGCTGATCGCGTTCACCCTTCCGTTCGGCACCGCTGCCATCGTCGCCGCATTCACCGTCGGCGGGCCACCGCTCTGGGCATTCTCCCTGCTCGGTGGCATCCTCTCGAGCGCTGCCTATCCAGCGCTGGCCGTGTACCGCACCGAGCTGTTCCCCACCGGCAATCGCAGCCGTGCGGCGGGGCTGATCACCGGCGCTGCGTTGATCGGCGGGATCGGCGGGCTGCTCCTCACCGGACGCCTGCTCGATGCCGGGTGGTCGTACGGCCAGGTGATGGGCCTGCTCGGGCTGTGTCAACTGGTCGTCACGGTGCTCGTGGTGGTCGGCTACCCCGAAACCGCGCACCTCGAGCTCGAGGCCCTCAACCCGGAGGACACGCCGATCGACCTCCACCACACGCCTCCCCCGACCAGCTGACGACGATCGGCGCCGGCTGTTCGGCGAACGGCAGGTGTCAGGCCGACATGGCGACGCGGGCCACGAAGTCGGCGACCGCCGTGGCGATCGTGTCGTCCGCGCCCTTGAGATCGTGTCGTCCGCCGTCGATCCACACGTGTTCGACCGGTGCCGGGATCGTCGCCGTCCACTCGGTCAGCTCGGCTGGCGTACCGAACGGATCACGCGTGCCCGACACGAACAGACACGGCACCGCGAGGTCGACCAGGTGCTCCACACGCAACCGCTCGGGCTTCCCAGGCGGGTGCAGCGGATAGCAGATCAGCACCAGGCCGGCCAGCCGGGCCACCGGGCCGCCACCATCGACGTCGGCAGCGACCATCGAGGTCATCCGCCCACCCATCGATCGGCCACCCATCACGACAGGGCCCCGCCGACGACGCACGGCGTCCAGGTCGTCGCGAATCGCAGCCATCAGCTTCGGTGCCCGATCCGGGGCGCGACGCCCTCGCGCCGGTACGGGAAGTCGAGGCGCTCGACCGAGGCCCGCGCTCCGAGCGAGGTCTCGACAGCGACCAGGCTCGAGTGGTCCCGCCCCGAACCGGCACCCGGATAGAGCAGCAGCGTCGGCTTGGCCATCGAGCGCGCCTCACGGCCGGTGTGAGAGACCATCATTCCGGCGTCGTGCTGAGCACCCGACGGGCCTCTGCAAGATCGCTCATCGCCTTGGCTGCATCGACGCTGTCGCCTCCGTGGTCCGGGTGGACGTCACGCATCCGCTCTCGGAACTTGGCCATGATGTCGCGCTTGGATGGGGTCTTGGCACCCAGATCGAAGCCGAGCACACCGAGCGCCCACGCCCGCGGATCAGCGAGCGCCTCGAGCTCCAACGTCTGCGATCCGGCAAGGTAGGCAATCATCGCCGGACCGATCGGCCCGCGCCACCGCGCCGCCTTCTGCAACACCGGCACGATGCGCCTGCGGTGCTCGGGCGCAAAGCGTTCGACGGCGTAGATCGCGCCGAGCACCTGCGACAGGTCGGTGCCGACCGAGCGGAAGTCGAACGAGATGTCGTCGCCGTTGCCGAGCATGCGGTGATGGCTCTTCGCAAGGCCGTGGCGGTCGACCTGGAACCGATGCCGCAGCCGTGGCTGCACGACGTGATCACCGTTCTCGATCGATGTCAGCAGTCGGTGAACGTCGTTCACCAGGTCGTCGTCGACGCCGTACAGGTACTCGGCCACGATCGCTCCGAGGAGGAGCCCGCCGAATCCCGGCGACGGGTCGACGGGCAAGACGAGATGACCGAGCGCGAGCCGCCGCGTCGGTTGGGCCGGCCGCGTGTGCCAGATCTCGATCTCGGCGAGGAGCACGGCGTTCAGACGTAGGGTCGCAGCAGCGACCGGAGCTCCTGGGCCGCTCCGATGACCTCGGACTCGTCGGAGTCGCCGGGCGACCCCGTCGCTGCGTCGGCGTCGATCAGGTCGACGAGCGCATCGACGCCGGCGACGGCACCCGCCCACGGGCGTGGCGCCATGCCGTACGGAGGGTGCTTGGCACCGATCAGCGGCGCCAACCCGAGTAGTTCGCGCCGTGCACCGGCATCCATCGGGTCCTTGGCCAGCCGGTCAGCCGACAGGAACATCGTGCTCAGCGCCCCTTCGGGCGGACCGACAGCGGTGTCGCCACCGTCGACGAGCAACTCGCCCGCTTCGATTGCGTCGAGGAGGTCGTCGACTGCATGCTCGGCGTCTTCGGCGACCACGACCGTGGTGCCCTCCCACCGATGGGGCACCTCGGAATCGATCAGCGCCTCGGTGAGGACGGTTCGGTCGGCAGGAGTCCATTCATCGAGTCCGAACTCGGTGGACGCGGCATCGTCTGCGAGCACGATCGCGAACGGACCCAGGATCTTCTCGAGCTGGTCGAACAGGGCGTCGATCCGATCCTCGAACACCTCGGGGGCGACGACCTCGTCGCCCTCCCAGACGTGCGGCAGCTCGGCTTCGGCCAACGCTTCGGACAGCTCGGCTCGTTGGTCGAAGTTCCAGCCCGACACGTCGTAGTGGACCTTGACCACAGCGGGGTCGTTGGGGTCGAAATCGAACGGTTCACCGGATGCTGCGCGGTCTTGCTGCGCTTCGGCACCGGCCTGCTTGTTGACGAAAGCCACGTCAGAACGCTACCGGCAGTGACTACCCACTCGAAGTCGTGCCCGCGATCGCATCGAGGAACCGTCCGATGCGGTCGTACTCGTCCCGCTGGTTGAGCGGGTCGCGGAAACCATGCCCCTCACCGTCGTAGACGACGTAGTCGACGTCGCCTCCGCTGCGGCGGATGCGTTCGACGAGCAGGTTGCTCTGCGCGATCGGCACCACGGGGTCGTCGCTGCCGTGGAACAGCAGGAGCGGCCCGGCGATGCGTTCGGCGCGGTGGAGTGGTGAGAGCTCGACCATCCGTCGCTCGGTCGCCGGGTCGTCGGGCGCTCCGACCAGGGTGTCGGTGTAGTGCGCCTCGAACCGGTGGGTCGCAGCGGCGAGGTCGGCAAGATCGCTCACGGGGTACGACGACACCGCCCCGGCGACGAGATCGGGGGCGTCGGCGAGCACACCGAGCACGGTCAGGCCACCAGATGAGGCCCCCATCACCACGGTGTGCGCCGGCGACGCCCACCCCTCGACGTGGGCATGACGAATCAGTGCGATGGTGTCGTCGACGTCGTAGCGGCCCCAGCCTCCGTTGAGCGCCTGCTGGAAGCGGCGGCCGTGCCCGGTGGTGCCCCTCGGATCGACCACCAGGACGTCCCAACCACGACTCCACCAGTACGCGATGCGCGGACGGAAGTCGACCTGCCACTGATCGGTCGGGCCGCCGTGGACCCAGCACAGCAGCCGGCCGTTGCCGGCGGTGTATCGGCGTGCGTGCACGTCGAGAACGGGCCGGTCACCCGCCGCTCCATCGAGCGACGAGGCGATCACGACGACCTCCGGCTCCGGCAGATCGACGTGGTCCCATCCGGCACTCGGTCCCACGGCGAGCACGGTGCGCTTCCAATCGGCGGTCTCGTACGCCACCACCTGTGTCGGCGTGCGGGCACCTGTGCGCAGCGCGACCAGTGTCTCTCCGACCCATGTGAGCTGGCCGTGCACACCGCGGGCGACGTCGAACACCTCGCCCGTCGCGCGATCGGCAACGCAGAGGCGGCCGAAACCCTCCTCGTTGCGGGTGAACGCAACGAGTGCGCCGTCGGGGCGTGCGGCGTAGCTTCGCTGGCCCATCCCCCAGGTCGGACCTGCATGCTCGAACGGTTCGGCGGCCACCGGGTCGGCGTCGATGTACACGTTCAGCCACCCTGATGCGTCGTGGACGCACGCCAGTGACCCGTCGGCGCACCATCGCGGCTGTTGCATCGTTGCAGCTTCGAGACCCCGACGTTCGACCTCGGGCACGGTCACCGCCGCTGTCGGATCCTGCCGAGCCACCACGACGTGCGCACTGTCCCACGGCATCGACGGTGGGCTCCATCCCGTCCACACCACACGGTCGGAGTCGGCGGACACGTCGGGATCGAAGCAGAACGCGTCGGCGCCGTCGTCGAGTCGCGTCGCAGGCGCCGGCGCGTCGGGCACGAGCGACACGCGCCAGACTTCGGCCTCGTCGAGGACGACCGCGACGAAGGTTCCGTCCGGCGCCACCGACGGGGCGCGACAGGCTCGCTCGAACGAGGTGAGGCGGCGCGGCGCAGCGGCGAGTGGCTGGCACCAGAGTTCGCCGTCGGCACCGACGTAGACGATCCCGCTCGAATCGGCAAGCCAGTCGAAACAGCCACCGCCGAGCCCGCGACCGGGCGCTGGGGCCGGCTCGGTGGTCAACAGCCGTTCCGGCCCGCCGACCGCCGGCACGACGACGATGCCGGCCGACCGTTGCCAACGCACGACGACGGCCACGGCGACACCGTCGGGAGAGAGCCGCGGCTCGGTGAGTTCCCGACCTGCGAGGCACCACTCGACCGGGATGGGACCAGTCGCCCCGGGCTGCGGCGTCGCTGGCACGGCCATGTGATCCGATCGTACGGCAGGAGGTACCGTGAGACCATGACCACGTCGTCACGTCAACAGCCCGACCGGAACCTCGCAATGGACCTGGTTCGTTCCACCGAGGCCGCCTGCCTCGCCGCAGCCCGATGGGTCGGACGTGGCGACAAGAACGCCGCCGACAACGCCGCCGTCGAGGCCATGCGCCTGTCGTTGTCGACGGTGTCGATGGACGGCGTGGTGGTCATCGGCGAAGGCGAGAAGGACGATGCCCCGATGCTGTACAACGGCGAGCACGTCGGCGACGGCAGCGCCCCCGACGTCGACGTCGCCGTCGACCCGATCGACGGCACCACACTCACGGCGCAGGGCAAGACCAACGCCCTGGCGGTGATCGCTGTCGCCGACCGCGGATCGATGCTCGACCCCGGGCCGTCGTTCTACATGGAGAAGATCGCCGTCGGCCCCGAAGCGGTGGGCTCGATCGACATCACCGCCACGGCGACACAGAATCTCCGTTGGATCGCCAAGGCCAAGCGCGAAGAGGTGCGAGACCTCACCGTGGTCATCCTCGACCGACCCCGTCACGCCGATCTGATCTCCGAGGTCCGCGCCAGCGGGGCTCGGATCCGGTTGATCACCGATGGCGACGTCTACGGCTCGGTCGCCACGTGTTGGCCCGATGCAGGCGCCGACGTCCTGCTCGGCATCGGAGGCACCCCGGAGGGCGTCATCTCCGCTGCAGCGATGAAGGCGATGGGCGGCGAGATGCAAGCTCGGTTCTCGCCGCAGACCGACGACGAGCGCGACGCCATGATCGAGGCCGGTTTCGACCTCGATCGGGTCCACAGCCAGGACGACCTGATCCAGAGTGACAACTGTTTCTTCGCCGCCACCGGCCTCACCGACGGTGCGCTGTTGCGCGGTGTGCGGATCGATTCGAGCGGTGTCCGCACCCAGAGCCTGGTGATGCGTTCACGCAGCGGCACGGTCCGCCTGGTCGATGCCCGTCACCGGGTCGACAAGCTGCGCGAGTTCGCCGCCATCGACTACTGACGACCACCGACACCGGCACGAACCCGGTTCCCCGTGCCCTGGGCTCCGGGAACCACGACGAACTGCCGACCGGTTCGCCGTGCGTCGACGTCTGGCACCGAGCAGGCGGTGCGTCAGCGAGTGATCGAGCCGCTCACGAAGCGGGTGATCGAGCGTGGAAGGATGTCGCTGCTGGTGACGGCGACCTTGTACAACGCACCGGGCACCGAGATCGTCTTGTTCGAGGCCACGTCGCGCAGCCCGGTGGAGGCGACCTGTTCGACCGTCGTCCACGCAAGCCCGGGCACCTTCGACGCCAGACCGTCGGTGTTCGAGTGCTCTTGGAACTCGGTCTTCGTCAGGCCGGGACACAGGGCGGTGACGTGCACGCCGGATCCTTTGACCTCGCTGTGGAGCGCCTCGGTCAGGCTCGTGACGTAGGCCTTGGTCGCCGCGTAGACGCCGAGCCCCGGCGACGCTTGGAAGCTCGCCACGCTCGACACGTTCAACAGGTAGCCGCGGCCCCGTGGCACCATCGCCGTCAACGCGGCATGGCTGAGCGCCGTCAGCGCCTTGACGTTGAGCTCGACTTCGTCGCCGAGGCGATCGGCGTCGAGTTCGTGGAAGACACCACTCGTACCGAAGCCGGCGTTGTTGACGACGAGATCGACCGGGCTCGCCGACGACGTCACCCGATCGGCGGTCGCTGCTTGGCCCTCCGGCGTGAGCAGATCCGCTTCGAGCACCTCGAAGCCGTCGTAGCGCGCTGCGATCTCCTCGAGCCGGTCGGCGCGTCGCGCGACCAGCACCGTGGGGACGCCCGCCTCGCCGAGCAGGCGGGCCATCTCGGCCCCGATCCCCGACGAGGCGCCCGTGACGAGTGCTGACGTGAACGGATAGCTCGACATGGCCAAGAAACTACCGGTGCACTGCAACCGGCCGCGTCAGCGGAACTCGAGCGTGAGGTACCAGGTCGTTCCGGCCTGGTGGACGCCCACTCCGACCGCGGTCCAGTTCGGGTTCGTCATGTTGGCGAAGTGCGGCGGGCTGTTCACGAACCCGTCGTGGAGCGCCTTCGCAGCGTCCTGAGGTGACGCAACACCTTGCAGCCATCCGATGTTCTCGGAGTACGGCCCGGTGCTGTGACGGAATCCGGACTGCGCCATCGTCGCCGACCAGTTCCGAGCGAACCCCGTCATCGTGGGATCGAGACTGACGGGACGCAGCCCACGGGACACCCGCAACTGGTTCACGAGGTTCAGTGCGGTGTCCTCTGCAGAAGCGCCGGGCATCTGTCCGCCTCGGGTGTCGATCAGCCGAGCAGGATCGACCGCACCGAACCGCGCCGACGGCGAGAAATACCCACCGACATCCACGATCACATGCGTCGGCGCACTGTTGTAAACACACACCGCACCACCATCACCAACCCGCGTCGTCACCGCATTCGCAACCGTCGCCCCCGCAGCAAAGTTCAGATTCGACGTATTCGGCCGCGACGCCCCACACGGAAACACCGTCACGAACCCCGCCCCGAGACTCCCCGTCGACGTCACATTCAACGTCACCGCCTTCGCATCACCCGGAACACCACCACGACCAGCCACCGGCAACACCGTCGTCACACCGGCACCGGGAATCGACGCACCCCGAGTGTCGATCAACCGAGCAGGATCGACCGCACCGAACCGCGCCGACGGCGAGAAATACCCACCGACATCCACGATCACATGCGTCGGCGCACTGTTGTAAACACACACCGCACCACCATCACCAACCCGCGTCGTCACCGCATTCGCAACCGTCGCCCCCGCAGCAAAGTTCAGATTCGACGTATTCGGCCGCGACGCCCCACACGGAAACACCGTCACGAACCCCGCCCCGAGACTCCCCGTCGACGTCACATTCAACGTCACCGCCTTCGCATCACCCGGAACACCACCACGACCAGCCACCGGCAACACCGTCGTCACACCGGCACCGGGAATCGACGCACCCCGAGTGTCGATCAACCGAGCAGGATCGACCGCACCGAACCGCGCCGACGGCGAGAAATACCCACCGACATCCACGATCACATGCGTCGGCGCACTGTTGTAAACACACACCGCACCACCATCACCAACCCGCGTCGTCACCGCATTCGCAACCGTCGCCCCCGCAGCAAAGTTCAGATTCGACGTATTCGGCCGCGACGCCCCACACGGAAACACCGTCACGAACCCCGCCCCGAGACTCCCCGTCGACGTCACATTCAACGTCACCGCCTTCGCATCACCCGGAACACCACCACGACCAGCCACCGGCAACACCGTCGTCACACCACCATCGCGCAGGCCGAGCTTGGCGTACCGGCCGTCGACCGTCGTGGCCGCATCGACGGTCGGCGCTCCGGCCATCACGGCAGTGGTCAGGGTGAGAACGAGGGCCAGACCGACAGCGAACAGTCGCCCGGCGCGCAAGGAGAGTCTCGGCACGTGGAGTCACAGCCCTTCAAGGGAATCAGGTGGGCGTTGCGCCACACAACAACAAGATCCGACGATTGTAACAAGACTCGTCACGAATCTGTAACAATCGCAACATTCTCCGGCATTCGGACGCGGGACACCCGTGAGCGGGGTGCGGCGCTGCGAAATCAGGCGGTGAAGGAGATGCCCGCCGCGGTGAGGCGGGCCTCGGCGCGAGCCTTGCCGGCGAGCGCATGGGTGAGCGCTTCTTCGTCGGCTTCCTGCTTGAGGACCAGCTGATGACGCTCGATGGCCGCCTTGGCCCGCTCGACGTCGATGTCCTGCGCCAGCTCGGCGGTGTCGGACAGGATCGACACGATGGTGGGGGTGCCGTGCACCTCGACGAAACCCCGATGGATGGCGATGTCCTGCACCGTGCCGTCGGTCTGGAACACGCGGGTGTGGTTCTCGACCAGTGCGCCGAGGAACGCCTGGTGCCCGGCCTGGAACGCGACTTCGCCGCCTTCGAGTGTGCGCGTGATCACCATCGTGGCCTCACCCGAGTAGAGCACCTGCTCGGGTGACACGATCTCCACGTGTACGGCTTCGGCCATGTCAGG
>CAWKCN010000028.1:0-39571 GCA_963848145.1 Ilumatobacteraceae bacterium | reverse complement strand
TGATCGGGATGCACCGGGCGAAGGAACTCGCCCTGCTCGCCGAGATCATCGACGCTCAGCAGGCAGCCGAGATGGGCCTCGTCAACCGGGTGCTCCCCGATGGTGAACTCGACGCGTTCGTCGACGACTGGGCGACCCGGTTGGCTGGTGGCCCACCTGTTGCGTTGGCGATGTCGAAGCGGCTGCTCAACAACTCGATGCACGTCACGCTCGAAGAGGCGCTCGACGACGAAGGGCTGTCGCAGACCGTCAACTTCGGCACCAAGGACACCGTCGAGGCGATCAAGGCGTTCATGGAGAAGCGCGATCCGGTCTTCGAAGGCCGCTGATCGCTCTCGATTCCGGCGGAACGCGCCAAAACGTGCGCAGATCTGCCCGCACGTGATCGCCTCGCGCACATTTTTCGGTCGTGATGCGGGATTGGGGGCGCGGTGGGTGTGACGTGTGGCTTGGTCCGCGTGTCGGGGGCGGATGCTCCGTAGGGTCGCTCGTTGAGCGCTGTGAGTGAATCGGCGTCGTACGCCGATCCCCCCGAGGTGCCATGTCCATCCTGACTGCCGAATCTCCGCGCGCCCGGTTCTTGCCGGGCGGGCGTTCTGAGTGGCTCACCGACCCGAAGACCAACCTGCTCGCAGGCCTGGTCGTCGCACTGGCGCTGATTCCCGAGGCGATTTCGTTCTCGATCATCGCCGGGGTCGATCCGAAGGTGGGGCTGTACGCCTCGTTCTCGATCGCCATCATCATCTCGTTCTCGGGCGGACGGCCCGGCATGATCTCCGCCGCCACCGGCGCGATGGCGCTGGTGATCGTGCCGCTCGTGGACGAGTACGGCGTCGGGTACCTCTTCGCCGCCACCGTGCTCGCCGGCTTCCTCCAGGTGGGATTCGGCTACCTCGGTGTCGGCGACCTCATGCGGTTCATCCCGCGCACTGTGATGACCGGGTTCGTGAATGCGTTGGCGATTCTGATCTTCCTGGCGCAGGTGCCGCACATCCTGCTCAACGGCGACGATGCGGACTCCAGCGAGTTCGGTCTGAACCTGGCCTTCATCGCCGTCGGGTTGCTGATCATCTACGGGCTGCCTCGACTGACGTCGATGGTGCCGTCGCCGTTGGTCGCCATCGTGCTGCTCGCTGTCGGTGCCATCGTGTTCGACCTCCAACTGCCGACGGTGGGCGACATGGGCGATCTCCCCGGATCGCTTCCGGTGCCCAGCCTTCCCGACGTGCCGTGGAACCTCGACATGTTCCTGGTGATCCTGCCGTACTCGATCACGCTCGCACTCGTCGGGTTGCTCGAATCGCTGTTGACCGCCCAACTCCTCGACGATCTCACCGACACCGACTCGGACAAGAACCGCGAGTCGCACGGACAGGGCATCGCCAACGTCGCGACCGGCTTCCTCGGCGGCATGGCCGGCTGCGCCATGATCGGCCAGTCGATGATCAACCACCGCACCGGCGGACGCACCCGGCTGTCGACCCTGGCCTCCGGCGTGTTCCTGATCGTCTTGATCCTGGCCTTCGGCGACTTCGTGGCGCAGATCCCGATGGGCGCGCTCGTGGCGGTGATGGTGATGGTGTCGATCAGCACCTTCAACTGGCACAGCGTTGCGCCCGACACCGTGCGGGCCATGCCACGAACCGAAACGATCGTGATGCTGGTCACCGTGGCCATCACCGTGCTCACCCACAACCTCGCCTACGGAGTCGGAGCTGGGGTCGCACTCTCGGCGGTGTTCTTCGTTCGCCACGTCTCTCACGTCGTCAACGTCACCAGCGTGGTCGACCCGGACAACGTCGAACGTCTCTACGACGTGAGCGGTGAGCTCTTCTTCGCGTCGACGAACGATCTGGTCCACTCGTTCGACTACGACGCCGTGCAGGTCAGCCGAGTCGAGATCGACCTGAGTCAGGCACGCATCTGGGACACCTCTGCGGTGGTCGCACTGGACGCCGTCGTCGAGAAGTTCGCCGAACGCGGCATCAGTGCCGAACTCGTCGGGCTCAACGTCCACTCGGAACGCTTGCACCGCAGTGCCACCGGCCGCTCGGGCGGCGGTCACTGAGGTCGCTGCCGATCGCTCGCAGACGACGGTGATTAGCCTGGCGCAGATGAAGCGACGACAGCGCCGAGCAGGTCTGGGTGTCCTGCTGTGCGCGTTGCCGCTCGCCGCCGCACTCAGCTCCGGGACCGTCGAGGCCGCGCCGGCGCCCCCCGACAACACCGGGCCGGCGGCGCCGCCACCTGATGTGAGCCCACAGCCAGGCGTGGAACCCGAGTGGTTGATCCCGATCCCCGTCGGATGTCCCGTGCCGGACCAGGCCGACGCGGTGTTCACGGGCACCATGATCGGCAAGGACGACATCACCCAGGTGGTGCGTTTCCGGGTCGATCAACTCCGGGCCGGTTCGGTCGATCCCTGGGCGATCAACGGACTGATCGACATCCGCTACGGACCCGACTACCGCTTCCTGTCGAACGGTGAGCAGTATCTGATCGGCACCCGCCTCGACCCGGCCTACGGGGTGCCTGCGTCCACCGTACGCCCGGCAGAGCCGACCTTCGGCGGCAACGATGTCGTCGGCGTCGACGACATCGCCGTCGACTGCCCTGCACTCGACGATCCGATTCGGACGTTGCAGGTTGACGGCACCAGCATCGACTCGGGCGTGCTCAGCCTGATCACCGACGATCGGCGGCTGCTCCTGGCCACACTCGCAGTCCCCACCGCCATCGTGTTCGCGGTACTGCTCGCCCTGGTCGTGCTTCGCGCGTCCGGGGCGCTCGCGTTTCGGGGGGTCTTCCAGCTCGGCCGTGCCGCCGTCACGCCGGTACCCGATCACCGGGCGGTTCGTGTTCGATCGCACCGCCCGAGAGACA
Source organism: Ilumatobacteraceae bacterium (assembly GCA_963848145.1). Taxonomy (GTDB): domain Bacteria; phylum Actinomycetota; class Acidimicrobiia; order Acidimicrobiales; family Ilumatobacteraceae; genus Sva-07. The sequence goes on along the minus strand of CAWKCN010000028.1, from coordinate 36,688 downwards.
GCGACGACCGGTCGGCGGTCGACGACGGCGATGTGGAATCGGGCGAGGTTCACGCCGGCGCCGCTCCCTAGTGCACGGGGCGCCGGCGTCGATCACCCCACAGCGGCGCGAACCTCGGCGAGCGCAGCGTCCCACTCGTCGATCGTGATCTGATCGGCGTCGCCTCGCGGTGAACAGCGCACCAGGATGCCGCCGACGACCGGTTCGTCGAGAGCGTTGGAGAGCGCGGCGCCATACGCCGCGAGCTGCACGCGGTAGCGACCGACCCGTTCGGAGGATTGCACCGGACCCGACCACTGGTCGGTCTTGTAGTCGACGATCACCAGGCCGTCGGCAGTTCGAACGAGCAGATCGACATAGCCTTCGAGCACCCGGTCGCCGACCGGCGCTGCAACGAACAGCTCGCGCCAGTGCTCGGCGCCGTCGACCACGCTGCGCACGATGGGCGCCGCGAGCGCCGAGCGTGCGAGTGCTGCCACCTGCTCCTCGAGGCCGATCACGCCTTCGGCGGCGCACTGAGCCCGGGCGAGGTTGTCGACGTCGATGCCTGTCGCCAGGTCGCAGAACTGCAGTACGCCGTGCACGGCTCGACCGATGCTGGTGCCGTAGCGCCCTCGTTGCCACGGTGGGAGCTCGACGTTGACCGGTCGTTTGTCGAGGCCCGGATCGTCGACGGTAGTTCGTTCGCCCCCGCCGGCGAGCTCCTCGGACAGACGTGTGGCTGCGATGCCGGTCCGTCGCGACGCGGCATCGAACGTCCGATGCCGTTCGGCGGCCCACTCGGCGTGATCGGCCCACTCGATCGTGCTCGCTGCAGGCGGCGTCGCCGTCAGTGTCCGCAGCGTCACCTCGGCGCGCTGCGCTCCCGACGTGGGCTCGGCGGAGCCGGCAGCCCACAGCAACTCGGCCGAGGTCAACGGTCCCCAGTCGGCGTAGTCGGCGTTGTTCTTCGTCGGGGCACCACGGTGCAACGACACGACGAGATGATCGACCGCCCGGGTGCAGGCCACATACAGCAATCGCCGGCGCTCGGCGTCGCCCATCTGTTCGTCGATTGGTTGGTGGGCCACGAAGACCCCGTCGTCGCCGCGCCCGGCGAGCATCCAGCTGTCGTTCGCCCACACGACCCCGTTGGTCACCGTTCGGCGAGGCTTGGTGGTGAGGCCCGCAACGATCGTGATCGGGAACTCGAGGCCCTTCGCGGCGTGGATGGTCATCACCCGCACGGCATCGTGATCGTTCTCGGGCAGGATCGTGTCGGCGACGCGGCTCTCCGATGCCTGCAGCGTCGCCCACTGCAGGTAGCGCCGAACACCGTGACCACCGGCGTCGGCCCATGCCCGCGCCTGCTCGATCACGAATCGCAGGCGCCGCCAGACGTCGCGTGCGTCGAGGTCGGCGAGCGCCAGGTCGAACAGGCGACGTTCGTCCGCCACGGCGGCGAGCAGGTCGGCCGGCGACACCGTGCCCACGCGTTCAGCCACCGATCGGATGTGTGCGACTGCGTCCGCAACCGGGTGCCCAACGAGTCCGGCGGGCGCTTCGGCCCACATGTTCCACGTACCTCCTCCCGACTTCCATTCCCACAGTTCGGCGTCGCTGCAGCCGTACATCGGGCTGCGGAGTGCTTCGACGAGGGCGAGGGTGTCGGTGGGATCGTCGGCGGCGCGCACGACCAGCAGCAGTTGGCGCACCTCCGTGGTGGCGTAGACCACCGAGGAGTTCTCGGCCCGGTAGCTGAGGTCCGCGTGACGGAGCTCGGCTTCGAGCGAGGGGAGCGAGATGCGGGTGGGGAGCAGGATGCAGATGTCGCCTGGCCGGCACGGTCGTAGCGCGCCGAGTGCTTCATCGAACACCGGCCACCGGTCGGCCAGCGCAGTCGACACCGTTGCCGCCACGTCGCTCGCCTCACGCAGGCGCAACGCGTCGGCCGAACCGATGTCGGCGTTGCGTTGGTGTGCGGTCAGGTCGTCGTGGCGATCGACGCCGAGCAGCGAGACGGTTCCGTGCTCGAGCAGGCGGGGTTCGCGACAGGCGTCGAGCGCCTGGAACGCGGGCTGGGCATCGGCTTCGAAGGCGATCAGCCGTCCGAACACGTCGTTGGCGAACTCGATGACGGCCCGTGTGGAACGGAAGTTGGCCGAGAGGTGCAGGCTGTCGGCGCCGACCTGGTCGGCCGCACGCAGATACTGCGAGATGTCGGCGCGACGGAATCGGTAGATCGACTGTTTCGGGTCGCCGACGATGAACAACCGCCCGGGGAGTGGCCGAAGGTCGCGCCACGAATGCTCGACGGGCGAGCCCGGGTCACCCTGCGCCGGGTCGTCGGGGTCGGCGGTGAGCCGCACGGCGATCTCGAGTTGGATCGGATCGGTGTCCTGGAACTCGTCGAGCAGCACGCGCCCGTACCGCTCGTGGAGGAGTCGACGGATCGACGGATGGTCGGTGATCAAACGACGTGCGAGCACCAGCAGGTCGTGGAACTCGAGCCGGCCCGAGCCGGCGCGCTCGGTGGCCGTCTCGAGCACGAACCGACCGATGATCGCACCGAGCAGGAGACGTCGGTGTCGCTTCACCCGCTCGAGGAGGTCGTTCGCCAGCTGTCCGACTTCGACTTCGAGGTGTCGCAGCGCCTCGAGCGCCGCGTCGCCCGAGGCCCCGAATTCTGCGGTCCACTTGCCCTTCGCTCCGGGAAGCACCTTGCGGGTGCCCCAGTGTCCGTACTTGTCGTCGAGTGCGGCGATCGCCTCGAGTCGTGTTCGCAGGCTGTCGCTGCCGAGCCCCGCAGCCAGAGCGACCAACTCGGCGACCGTGTCGAGCTGCTTGTCGTCTGCTGGGACGGGGGTCGAGCGGATCTGTTCGGTCAGCTCGATCAAGGAGCACGTGTCGACGTCGAGCGGGCCTGGATCGGCGAGATCGACGCGATCGCTGACGAGGTCCCAATTGGCCCGGAAGTCGTCGGCCATCCGGCGGGCACCCTTGTTGACGCCGAAACCGTCGAACTCGCACAGTTCGACGAACGCCCGGCCACCGTCGACGAGTCCACCGGGCGGCTCGGCGTCGTCGAGGAGACGGTCGAGCAGGTCGTTCCAGTGCTCTTCGAACGCGAGGCCGCTCTCGAGTTCGTCGAGCACCGAGAATCCCGGTGGGAGCCCCGCCTCGATCGGAAAGTCGAACAGGATCCGGCGGGCGAACGAATGCAGTGTTCCGATGGGTGCGTGGTCGAGCCGGGCGAGTGCTTCGCCGGTGGTGGGCCCGCCGTCGGCGTCGAGGCGTTGGCGCGTTCGGCTGCGCAGCTCCGCAGCTGCCTTCTCGGTGAACGTGATCGCTGCGATGGAGGTGATCGGAACTCCCGAACGCACGAGGTTGACGATTCGGGCGACGAGCGCACTCGTCTTCCCGGCGCCTGCGCCGGCCTCGACGAACAGTGTCGCGTCGAGGTCGGAACGGATTCGTTGACGCTCGGCTTCGTCGGGCGGCGACGTCGACGAGGTGTCCGCCGGTGGCGGAGTTGCCGGAGCCGTCATGAGGTGACCTCGTCGACGAACCAGTCGGCCAGCCGAGGATCGTGCTGCTTGCGCTGCCACTCGGCCCAGCGCTCGGCGGTTCCCAGGCCATCGGGTTCGCAGTAGTGGCAGCCGACGAAGAACCGCCAACCGGGACGTTCGGGTCGGTTGGGGAAGTAGCCGGTCTCGATGCCCGCCACGACACGAGCCAGCGACGCTGCGACCCGGGCATCGACATCGGCGTCCAGTTCGTAGCCCGGACGGGCGTACTCACCCTTGCGGAGCAGTCCGTACTCGGCGACCACCGGGGTGTCGGGCTCGCCGAAGCGCTGACGTGCTGCGGCCGCGTAACTCGGAAGTTGGAAGAGGGTGCCGCCGGCGGTGGGGTCCTCCGGCGAGAGGTCCTTGAACTTGTTTCGTCCCCCCGTCTTGTGATCGGTGACGACCAGCTGCCCGCTGCGGGTTCGGTCGACTCGATCGATCGACCCGAGCAGTGCGATCCGTCGTCCATCGGGCAGCTCGATCGACACGTCGTCATCGGCACCGAATCGCATCTCGGACGCGACGACAGTGGACCCGCGCCGAACGACCAGGTCGCTGTCGTGGCGGAGCCAGGTGAGCAGGTCGTCGAGCATGCGTGCTCGTTCGTCGGCCCAGAAGGCGGGCCGACCGGTGCGACCGCGCCGCTCGGTTCGCTCGCACACGTCGTGGAAGAACGAGGTGAGGGCATCGTGGTGTTCGCTGGACCATCCGGTCGGTCCCGGCTGGGGGAGTTCACCGTCGATCACGGCGCGGTGGAACAAGTCGAGCGCACCATGGTGGGCGGTTCCCCGATCGCGAGCGGTGATGCTGATCTCGTCGCCGGGTTCGTCGATGGGTTCGACGTCGAGAAGATAGTGATCGAAGTAGGCATGCGGGCAGGCGGTCCACGTCTCGAGGCGGCTCGGTGAGACCGGACCGGACAACCGGGGGACGACGACCTCGGACAGATCGCCGTCGAACTCGGTCAACGCATCGCTTCGACGGGCTTCGAGCAGACGCAGCCCCCGTCTGAGCGCAGCGTCGCCGGTAGCGAGGGCATCGTCGGCGAGTGCCGGCTCGGAGAGGGGCAAGTGGGAACGACGTCGAAGGCGATGATCGGTCGGGCTTGCAGGGAAGACCGTGGAGGCCACGCCGGCATGGTGCGAGGCGATGACGCGATGGTCGTTTGCCCACGGGAGGATCCACCGAGAGATCTCCACCGACGAGGTCGAGCGCAGATCGCCACGGGGCACCGTGAGCGTGACGGCGCTGGTGGCGAGCGTGGCGAGCAACACTCGGTGCAGGCGCGCTGACCGTGCGTCGGCCGTGGCGAGCCCAGCGAGAGCTCGGTCGGTGTCGGACAGCAATGGGTCGCTGGTCGGTCGCGGTGGGAGCATTCCTTCGGCGGCGCCGAGCACGATGGCGACGTCGACGTCGAGTCCGGTCGCTCCGGCGAGAGGCGCGGCGGTGACACCGTGGCCGACACGGCCCTGGCGCGGCGGCGTGGCATCGAGCTCGGCTTCGAGGGTGGAGCGGAACTGGTGCCGGTTGACCGGTGCGCTGACCGGGTCGAGGTGGCCGAGGCGATCGAGCGCCCCGGTGAGCGCTTCGTAGGCGCGGTACTCCGGTTCGGCGAGCCGCTCGATGGTGTGCTGTCCGAGACGTTGTTCGAGCTGCTCGGTGCACCATGTGGCCCAGTCGTGCCACGTGCGCACTGTGGCGGGGTGGCCGAGTTGGGTGCGAAGGTCGCCGACGAACGAACGCAGCGAGTCGGCCGATGCACCCCAGCGTTCGTTGCCGCTCAGCGATCCGAGCCGGCGGTCCCAGTCGTCGTCTCGGGCCACGCCGGCGTAGCGGCTGACGCGCTCCCAGCTGGCTGTGGGCAGATACTCGCCCTCCGAGTCGCGCAGGGGAAGGTCGGCGAGCATGTCGAACACGTTGCGACGGCGGAGCCCCCGGCGGTCGACGTCGAGCAGATCGAGCACGAGCCGCGGTGCGAGCCGCTCGGCGAGTGTGGTGCCGGGACGGCCGTTCCACGGGATCTCGGCCGCCGTGAGATGGTGTTCGACCAGGCGTGCGTACGGGCGCTGGGCGGGCCACAGCACGGCGATGCGTTCGAACGGTGTGCCGGCCCGTGCTGCATCGACGATCAGGCGTGTGGCCTCGCGGACTTCCTCGTCGGCGTCGGTCGTTGACACGATCGCAGCCGGGGAGGGTGCTGAGTTGCGCGGGTGGTGCGCTGCGTCGACGGGGACGTCGAAGCTGCCCAGTTCTTCGAGGAGCTGACGGATGTCGTCGTCGGCCTCGGACATGCCGGTGAGTTGTGCCACGACACCGACGTCGACCTGATGGCTGAGTGCACGAATGAACGCGATCGCCTGTCCCGGAAGCTCTTGCGGGAGGTGCAACACGAGTCGGCGGAGGCCCTCGGGGCGATGCGCAGCGACTGCGTCGATCGCGGTGGCGTAGAGATCGGCTTCGTCGTACCACTCGGCTTCGAGTGCAGTGGTGATCGCCGAGCTGATCCGCACGGCATGGCGACCGCGGAGCGACTGATCGCGCAGGTGTCGGACCCGGTCGGGGTCGGCGAGGCGGAGCTCGGTGTGGAGGTTGCGGAGCGCGACGACGGTTGACGGGTGCGTTGCGACGGCACCGAACGGACCTGGGTCGTCCGCGAGGATGGCGCCGATGGTGAGGTCGATCACCGGTGTGGACATCGGCGAACGCCCGGCTGCGGCGAGCGGGGGACCGGCGATCAGCTCGGCGAGGCGGTTCAGCGTGACCATGTCGACCCCGGCAATGCCACCACGCCGCCCGAGCGCTCGCCGAGTCATCACCCCGCACGTGTTGGTGGGCACGGCGACGGTGACCGGTGCGAGCCGGTCGGTTCCCTTGGCGTCCAAGATCATCTCGGCGAGCGCATCGAGTGCTCGTTCCGGGGTGACGAGAGTTGCGGAGACGACCACATCTCCGATCGTAGAGAAGGGGTGTCACGGAGTTGGCCTCTCCGCCGCCGGCCGGCGCAGCTGCCCACCATCGGGCGGACCCGATGTCGGATTCGTCACCCCAGGAAGCGGGCGGCGAACACCTCGTACTCGAAGAAGACCGAGTCGGCCTGTTCTGCGGTGCCGCGGGCCCATCCGACGGTGCCGCCGCCGGCGATCCTGACGCCGTCTGCTCCGAACGTCGACGTGATCGTCGCCCCGAACGGCGCATATCGGGGTGGTGTGACCGAGTTGTTCCACCGCTGCAGGTCGATGTCGGCGATGTTGCCGCGCTCGTCGACGGTGACGTCGACGTCGACGGTTCCGATCGGCCCGGCGAGGGTGACCGTCGCGCGCTGCTCGTCGCCGGGATGCCAGACCGCGCCCGCCTGAGGCGTCAGCGCCTGAGGGAGCCAGGCGACGGTTTCGGCAGCCAGTCGACCAGCGGCGCTGCGCTCGACGTCCGGGCCGGAGCTGTCGACGACCTTGACCCGGTCGCGGAATCGGAACTCCATGCGGGCGCCACTCGGAGCGAGGACGTCGGCGCCGACGAATCGGACGACCCGCCCTCCGACGATTGGCGCCCACACGAATCCGACACCGGCGCGCAGGATCTGTCGGGCCGTGAAGGGCAACCAGAACCCGAGTCTGATGCGCCCCGTCATCTCGATCTCGACCGCGGATCGAAGCGGCGTCCGTGGAGGAAGTGCGGCGGTCAGCAGGCGACGGGCGGGCCCCGGCAGGCTGTCGACGGTCGACGGATCGAACGTCGCAGCGCGGGTCGAACCGGCGGACTCGAGTGCCGCCCAGGCGGAGTCGGCCCCTCCCGACGCTGTCGGTATCGCACCACGTTCACCCATTGCGCTCCGCTTCTGGCTCTCGTGAGCAATCGTCATCGATACGGGTGGCGACGAGCAGGGTCGAATGGCCCGTACGGGCGTCGGTGCGGGTTCTACGATCGCCCCATGCAGGTCCGCCGTGCGACTCCCGATGACCGAGCCACGTTGTGCGTCACCGCGATGCGGGCATTCGTCGACGACCCGGTCATGCGCTGGCTGTACCCCGAGGACGAGGTGTTCCTGGCGCCGGGCGGTGAGGTGTTGCGCCCGGCGATGACGAGATGGATCGGTCTCGGTGAGGTGTGGTGCACCGACGACGGCGTCGGTGCCGCCATCTGGATCCCGCCGGGGCGACCGGAGATCGACTTCACGGTCGACCCGCCGGCACCGGAACCGCCACCGGAGCGGATGGAACGGTTCGCGATTCTCGGACCGTTGATTCACGAGCACACCCCGGCAGAGCCGCACTGGTATCTGCAACTCCTGGCGACGCATCCGGACTGGCAGCGGCGCGGGATCGGTGCTGCGCTGATGGCGACGATGTTCGAACGTGCCGACGCCGAGGGCCTGGCGTGCTACCTCGAGACCGAGACCGTCGAGAACGTCGCGTACTACCGCCGCCACGGCTTCGACGTTCGGTCCGAGTGGGACGTCCCCACCGGCCCGCACATGTGGGGGATGTATCGCCCAGCACCGTGAGCTCGAGGCGATGAGTTTCCGGGACAACGGGTGTCGCGGAAACTCATCGCTTCGCGCTCGGGCGGGATGATCAGGTCCGGCGGGCGGCTTCGGCGCGGGAGCGGAGGTCGGTGACGGCGTGTTCGAGGCCCTGAGGGTCCTTGTACAGCGCGCTGCCGGCGATCAACACGTTTGCCCCCGCCGATGTCGCACCGGCGATCGTCGCGGGCCCGATGCCGCCGTCCACTTCGAGGTCGACGGCGTCGTCCAGGCCGGCATCGTCGAGCATCGCCCGGATCTCGGCGATCTTCGGCTCCATCGTCGGGATGTAGGCCTGCCCACCGAAGCCGGGGTTGACCGTCATCACCAGCACCAGGTCGACCAGGTCGAGGACGTGGGCGATCGCAGTGGCCGGCGTCGCCGGGTTGAGCGCCACCGCAGCAGTGGCGCCGAGATCGTTGATGTTGCCGAGCGTGCGGTGCAGGTGGGTGCAGGCTTCGGCGTGGACGATCAGTCGGGAACAGCCGGCATCGATGTACTGCTCGGCCATCACGTCCGGTGTGTACACCATCAGGTGTGCTTCGAACGGCACGCTGGCGTGCGACCGGGCCGAAGCGATCACATCGGGGCCGAACGTGAGGTTCGGGACGAATTGGCCGTCCATCACGTCCCACTGGATCAGGTCGACGCCGGCGGCTTCGAGTGCTGCGACCTCGTCACCGAGCTTGGAGAAGTCGGCGGGGAGAACGGATGGGGCGATCTGGATCGGGCGGCTCATCGACGCCGAAACCTAGCCGTGCACGGTACTTCGAGCCGCACAGCACCGCCGGCGCCATGGGTCAGTCGTCTTCGCCGGCGTGGTCCCACGCCTCGTCGTCCTCGGCCCAGTCCTCGTTGCGTTCCTCGGCGATCGACTTCCAGTTCTCGGCTTCGTGCTTCGACGCATAGGGCCCCAGAACGTGATCGAACGCGCCACGCTCGGACGCCGGCACGGCGGTCTTGCGGTTGAGGTCCCAGTACCACTCGCTGTCGCTGCTCACCTTCTCAGTCTCGCGCGTGGCGACGCCGTCGAAACGGCTCGGGCCCGTACGCTGGACGAATGCAATTGACCCCTGATCGGCTCGTCGCGGGCGGCGACGCCATGGCCCGCGACGTCGACGGACGCGTGGTGTTCATCGAGGGAGCGCTGCCCGGCGAGGTGGTCGAAGTCGAAATCGAGACGTCGAAGAAGGACTTCGCCCGTGGACGTCTCGTCGAGATCGTCGAGCGGTCACCGGTACGCGACACGCCGTCGTGCTCGCATCGACGCAACGGGTGCGGTGGCTGCGACTGGATGCACATGCAGCCGGACGCACAGCTCGATGCCAAGGTCGAGATCGTGCGCGAGTCGTTGCGGCGCATCGGTCGGCTCGACGCCGCGGTGGTCGAGGGTCTCGTCCAGCGTGGGGGAGCGGTCAGTCAGTTCGGCTATCGGACGACGATTCGTGTCGTCGGCGGCCCCAACGGATCGGTGGGATACCGGGCGCAGGGCTCGAATGACGTCGTCGAGGTGCACAGCTGTCCGATCGCCGAATCGAAGCTCTCACGTCTGCTGTCGGTGATCGAAGCCGACGAGGGAGCAGAGTTGACGCTGCGCACCTCGGTCGAAACCCGTTCGATGACGGCGATCTGGGACAAGCAGTACCGCAAGAGCATCCGTGGCGTGCCCTCGAAGGTGCACATCGGAGAGCGCGCATGGCTCACCGAGACGATCGCCGGTCACGAACTTCGCGTCTCCGCTGGGTCGTTCTTCCAATCCGGAGCGCAGGCCGCCGAACTGCTGGTCGCCGCTGTGCGCACGGCGGCCCCGGAGTTGGCGACGGCTCGCCACGCCGTTGACGCGTACGGGGGTGTCGGCCTGTTCGCCGTTGCCGCCATGGACGCTGTGGGGCACGTGACGGTGATCGAGTCGTCGAAGTCGGCGTGTCTCGATGCCGAACACAACCTGCAGGAGCGCACCGCGACCGTGGTTCGAGCCGACGTGTCGGGCTGGACGGCACCCACTGGCGACGGTCCGACCCCGCCGGTCGACGTGGTGGTCGCCGACCCCGCTCGTCCCGGGCTCGGCAAGCCGGGCGTCGCGGCACTTGCTGCCGCCGCAGCGCCGGTGCTGGTGCTGGTCAGTTGTGACCCGGTGTCGCTCGCCCGAGACGTCGGGCTGCTCGGCGAGGCGGGGTACGTCCCCGAGCGCGTCGAGGTGCTCGATCTGATGCCGAACACCCACCACGTCGAGACGGTCACGAGGTTCGTTTCGCAATCGTCGTGAAATATCCTCGAACTCGAGTCATCCGGGAGGACGCCCTGCAACGAACAGACGATGTGAAACGCGAGTACACCGAAGCCTCCGACGCGGCCCTGGTCGTGTCGATCGGTCGTTATCAGCAGGCAGCGTTGGCCGAGGCCTATCGGCGCCACGCTGGTGCGGCATTCGGGTTGGCGAAACGGTTGCTCAACGACCATGCGCGTGCCGAAGAGGTCGTACAGGAGGTGTTCGTCCGTCTGTGGAACGAACCGAACCGCTACGACCCCGAGCGTGGAACCCTGCGCAGTTTCCTGCTCGCCCACACCCACGGGCGATCGGTCGACATGATCCGCTCCGATGTTTCGCGTCGCAATCGTGAGGAACGAGAGGCCCGCGAGCAGGCGGTCGGTGGCTACGACGTTGCGCACGAGGTGTGGGACCTGGCGCTGGCCGGACATGTTCGCGAGGCAATGGAGAGCTTGCAGCAGGGCGAGCGCGAGGCCATCGAGCTGGCCTACTTTGGCGGGTTGACGTACAAGGAAGCGGCTGATCGACTCGGTGAGCCCGAGGGCACGGTGAAGAGCCGGATTCGTTCCGGTCTGAAGCGTCTCCGGGGCGAGCTCGTGCAGGCCGGTGTGACCGTGGGTGCTGATTGAGATGGGTGGAACGATGGACGACATGACCGGTCCCGCCGGTGACACGTACGAACTCGACGAGCTTCTCGGGGCCTATGCGCTCGACGCCGTCGACGACGACGAGCGACGTCGCGTCGACGACTACCTCGAGGTCAACCCGCGTGCGGCGGCAGAAGTGCAGGCCCACCGTGAAGTTGCGACCATGCTCGCCTTCACCGGGATGGACGCACCCGACGACCTGTGGGGCCGCATCTCCGACGAGATCGGCGAGCAGGCGCCCCCGCCCGGGCCCGAATTGGCCAAGGTGATGTCGTTCGACGATCACCCCAAGCGCCGGATGATCAGCCGAGTCGCCCCATGGGCGGCGTCGGTGGCTGCCGCTGCGGTGGTGGCCTTCGTTGCGGTCGGGCTGGCCGATCGGTCCGATGCCCCCGCCGATCCGCTCGCCAGTGCGGTCGAGATCGCCCAGGACGATCGTGATTCGCTGACCACCACGCTGGTCGCAGAGGGCTCCGACGCATCGGCCGATGCGGTCATCGACCAAGACGGCCACGGCTACGTGTTGGCGCGTGAGCTTCCTCCGTTGCCCGAGGGCCAGACCTACCAGCTGTGGGGCGTCGTCGAGAGCGGCGACGTCATCTCGCTGGGCATCTTCGGCCCGAACCCCGAGATCGAGACGTTCACGGTCGAGGGCACGGTGAGCGCGCTGGCGATCACGGTCGAGCAGTACCCGGGCGTGATCAGCGACGGCAACCCCGACGGCGCGTTCGTCGGCACCTTCTGACGCCGGCACGAGCCGAGCGATGACCGACGTGGCCGTATTCGGCTCGTTCGCTCATCGCTCTCCGGGGTCGAGGCCTAGCCTGGCGAGGTGTTGACACCGGTCTGTTCCGACGAAGTCCGTACTGCGCTCGACGAGCGATCGCCGATCGTGGCGCTCGAGTCGACGATCTTCTCGCACCTCGGACTGCCCTCGCCCTTCAACCGTGAGGCCCTCGAGCGGTGCACCTCGGCCGTCCGAGCAGGGGGAGCGGTTCCGGCCGTCACCGCTGTGCTCGACGGAGTGGTTCGGCTCGGGTTGAGCGCCGACGAGCACGAGCGGATTCTCGGTCCGGCCCGGAAAGCCGCCGAACGCGACGTCGCCGTCGCAGTCGGGCAGCACTGGGACGTCGGTGCAACCACGGTGTCGGCGTCGGTGGCGATCGCGGCGGCGGCAGGCGTGCAGGTGTTCGCCACGGGCGGAATCGGCGGCGTGCACCGGGGCAGCGAGCTGACGGGCGACATCTCCGCCGACCTCGACGCCATCGCGTCGCACCCGGTCGTCACGGTGTCAGCCGGAGCGAAGGCATTCCTCGATCTCCCTCGAACCCTGGAATTCCTCGAGACCGCCGGTGCGCCGGTGCTCGGCTGGCAGCACGACTGGTTCCCGGCGTTCTACACCCGGTCGTCGGGACTGCCGGTGCCGCACCGGGTCGAGTCGGCCGATGAGGTGGCTCGCATCTACGCAGCGCGGAGCCGGCCGGAGTCGGGTGTGTTGCTGACCGTGCCGATTCCGACCGCACACGAACTCGATCCGGCCGAGCTCGACGGTGTGCTCACCGATGCCCTCGCCGAGTGCGAACGCGCCGGGATCGTCGGAGCGGCGGTCACCCCGTTCGTGCTCAGCCGCATCGGCGAGGCAACCGAGGGGCGCAGCGTGCCCGCCAACCTCGCCCTCGCCGAGAACAATGCCGTCGTGGCGGCCCAGGTCGCCGTCGCGATCGCTCGCAGTTGAACCGATGAGTTTCCGCGACGACAGTCGTCGCGGAAACTCATCGCTGCAGTGCGAGCGATCAGGTGAGGCGGGCGATGCGCCGCTCGACCCGGCCGAGGAATGCTTCGCGGTCGTCGGCGGATGCGTTGTCGATGCCGTACATCGCCAGCCACGTGCTGCGGGCGAGGGGATGGCACATCGATCGCAGGCTCCGAGTGAGCGTGCGCTTGCCGCTCTCGCCCTCGACCATGTTGATGAACTTGGACGAGCCGTGCGTCGTCACTGCCACCAGGCGGCGTACGTTGCGCAACCCGGGCCGCAGACGGTTGGCACCGTCGGGCAACGTCCACGCGACCCCGTTGACCCACACCCGATCCATCCACCCCTTGAGCATCGCCGGCTGCCCGCTCCACCACGTCGGATACACGAGCACCAGGGTGTCGCACCATCCGAGGTCGTCGGCATACGACTGGATGCCCGGCGCGGTGCCCGCCTCCAGGTGACTTGCCCGCTCGGTGGCGCTGAAGGCCGGATCGAAGTCGTCGGCGTACAGATCGGTGAGGCGAACCTCGGCGCCACCCGACGAGAGCGCTGCCACCACCCGGTCCCGCACCGCAGCGACGAACGAGTCCTCCGACGGGTGGCAGTACACGACGAGTGCCCGGGTGGTCGTCGTCATCGGAGTTCGGCCATTTCACGTTCGACGCGAGCGAGGAACTCACTGCGCTCGGCCGCCGTCGCAGTGTCGATGGAGTACAGCCCGAGCCATGACGTGCGCACCCGGAACCCGCAGCTCATCCTGAGCGCCCGGGTGAGGATCCGACGCCCGTTGTCGTTGACCAGACGCACGTAGCCCCGAGGCGACCCATACGTCGAGATCCCGACGATTCGCCGCATCTGGCCGAGCCCCGGGCGCACCTTGTTGGTCCGTTCGTCGAGGACGAACCCCACCCCGGGCACCATCACCCGTTCGAGCCAGCCCTTGAGGATCGCGGGCAGTCCGCTCCACCAGGTGGGGTACACGAAGACGATCGCTTCGGCGTGTCGCACGAGGTCGGCGTGCTCGGAGATCAAGGGGTCGACGATCGGCGAGTCGCCGTGGTACTCGTGGCGTTCCTCGGCCGTCATCGCCGGCCGAACCCCCAGGGCGTACAGATCGATCGCGATCACTTCGTGCCCAGCGGTGGTCAGGCCTGCCTCGGCCCGAGCTGCCACCGCCCGGGTGTAGCTGTCCGGCGAGGGATGTGCGACGACGAGCAGCGTGAGCACGGTCAGTCCCGGGTCGGCACGGACGGTTCGGGTGCGATGACCGACGGCTTGGATCGCAGCGACAACAACTGGGTGATCGCCACGAACACGAGCAGCGCGGCGAACATCACGTTGGAGACCTGATCGCTCATCCGATCGGAGATCGTGCCGCCGACGACTGCACTCGCGGCACCGAATGCGCCCACCACAGCGGCGACGCGGATGTCGGCGTTCGACTTCTTGCGGTTGCGAATCGTTCCCATGATCGCGGTCGGAACGATCACCGCGACGGACGTGCCCTTGGCGACCACGGGTTCGATGCCGAGGATCACGATCATCGCCGGCACCATGATCACGCCGCCGCCGATTCCGAGCAATCCGGCGAGCGTGCCGGTGAGCAGACCGACCGCCACCAGCAGCAGTGCCATCGCCGCGGTGAGATCCGTTCGCCCGCTGGAGTCGGTGCTGATCACGAGACGTGTCGCTGTTGCCAACACCGTGATCACGAACACGACGATGAGCACGTTCTTCGGGATGATCTGCAGCAGGGTGGTGCCGACGATCGCGCCGACGATCGCCCCGATCGCCAGAAAGAACGCGACGGCCCAGTCGACGTTGCCGTGCGACACGTAGGTGATCAGGCTGGCGGCGGCGATCGGCAGCGTGGCAGCGAGCGACGTGCCGTGAGCGAGCCGCCGATCCATGCCGGCGAGGCTCACCAGGCCTGGGACGATGATCAGCCCACCGCCGACGCCGAACAGTCCACCGAGCAACCCGGCCGCCAATCCGACGACTGCGGCGTGGCTGAACTTGACGGAACTGTGTGAGAGCGGCACCGGGTTGGACGTTACGTCGGATGGACGCGTGCCGCGCGTTCCCTCACGGCGCTCACGACCCGAGGCGGTCGAGCAGCGCAACGCGCACCGCAGGCCAGTCGTCGACCGTGATCGCGTAGGTGGCGGTGTCGCGCAGCTGGGTCTCCTCTCCGGCACGCGGTCGAGCGGCGATGGCGGCGCATCACGCCCTCGAACGAGGCGCCGAGGCGTTCGATCGCGTGACGGCTCCGGGCGTTGCGGGCGTCCGTGCAGATCGCCACGCGCTGCACTCCCCAGGTCTGGAACGCGTGTGAGAGCAGCAGCAGTTTCGCCTCGGAGTTGATCGCGGTGCGCTGTGCCGATGCCGCCAGCCAGGTCCCGCCGATCTCGACCTCGTCGGGTGCTGAGCGACCCAGCGGCCACAGCGGGTGCAGGTACCTGGTGCAGCCGACCACCTCGCCGTCGGCCAGTCGGCGTTGCACGAACGGGGCCGCTCGGGCGCCGGCGGCGTCGTCGAGCAGCCACCTGACGTATGTCGTCGTCTCGTCGACACCGTCGGGCACGTGGGTGTAGCCGTAGGACGAACGATCAGCCGCCGCTGCGGCGGCGATCTCGTCGACATGGTCGAGTCGCATGGGCTCCAGCGACAGATGCTGCCCGGTCAGGGTGGTGACGTCGAGGCGGTTCATCGACTCGAAGTCTGGCCGATCGGAACGCTGAGGGCGGCCTGGGTTACCTTGCCGCAATGGCCGACTCCATCCATCCCACCGGCGCTGCGCCGGTGGTCGACGACCTCTTCGCACACGACTCGATCCTTCCCACGGACCCGATCGGCGACGATGGAACACCGCTCGAAGTGCTCCACGACCGTGAGTACCGGGTGCGGGCGTTCCGCAGGGCCGACGACGTGATCCTGATCCGGGGCGCGGTACGCGACCAGAAGCCACCCGGGCTGTATCTCGACATCGATCCCGATCCGCTGACGATCCACCACATGCAAATCGACCTCGAGGTGGCGTTCCCGACGCTCGAGATCATCGGTGCCACGGTGGGGATCGAGATCCACCCGAACACGAGCTGTCCGAGCATCGAGGGGCACTACGACAAGCTGGTCGGTCTCTCGATCGCCCGGGGATTCACCCACAAGGTGCGCGAACTGTTCGGCGGGCCGCGCGGTTGCACGCACACCACGGCGCTGCTGCAGGCCATGGCGCCGGTGGCGATCCAGTGCATGTGGTCGATGCAGGCGTCGAATGCTCGCCGCGGCGGCTCGATGCCGTCGCCGGAGGACGTCACGCCGGAAGTCCGACGCGCGGCCTGGCAGATCAACCTCAACACCTGTCACGTCTGGGACGAGAACGGCGAGCAGGTGACGAACCTGGAAGCGGGTGGCGACTTCGAACCGCCGATCTGGGCAACTGAGCGCATGGTGCAGTTGGGGATGAAACCCGACGACTGGCGCAGTCGGATGCGGGGCGGTTGAGTCATGAGCTACACCGCCATCGAGTGTGTCGAATTCGGACCGATCGAGAACCTCCGTGCCGTCGAACGCGTGTCGCCTGATCTCGCTGCAGGCCAGGTGCGTCTCGACGTGGCAGCTGCCGGGGTGAACTTCGTCGACGGACTGTTCGTGCAGGGCAAGTACCAGATCAAGCCCCCGACACCCTTCGTTCCCGGTGGGGAAGTGGTCGGAAGGGTGGTCGAGATCGGCGTCGACGTCGTGGATGGGCTCGAGGTCGGCGACCGCGTGTTCGCGAACCTCGGGCTGGGTGGGTTCGCCAGCGAGGTCGTCGTGTCGCCGCGCCAACTCGTTGCGATCCCCGACTCGCTGAGCGACGGCCAGGCGGCCACGTTCATGCAGAGCTACCTCACCGGCTGGTACGCGCTGACGGTGCGAGCCCGGGCGCAGGCCGACGACACGATGCTCGTGCTCGGGGCGGGCAGCGGAGTCGGCCTCGCCGCTGTCGACATCGGCGCTGCGCTCGGGTTGCGGGTGATCGCCGCAGCGTCGACGCCGGAGAAGCGGGCGCTCGCCGAGTCGCGCGGTGCGATGGCGACGATCGACAACACCGCGCTCGACGCGGCCGGCATCAAGGATGCTGCAAAGGCGTTCGCCTCGTCGTTCGACGATCGAGCCGACCGTGGCGGAGTCGACCTCGTGTACGACCCGGTCGGCGGCGAGGTCGGCGAGGTGGCCGTGCGGGCCCTCGGCGAGGACGGGCAATACCTCGTCATCGGCTTCGTCGCCGGCATCCCGCAGTTGCCGGCCAACCAGGTGCTGCTGCGCAACCGGCGCATCACCGGGGTCGACTGGGGCGCATGGGTCGGGCGAAATCAGGAAGCGAACCGGGCGCTGTTGCGCGATGTGGTCGAGCGGATCGGTGCCGGCGACCTCGACCCGGTCGAGCCGGTGACCTATCCGCTCGCCGACGCCGCCCGGGCACTGCAGGACCTGGCCGATCGCAAGATCGCCGGCAAGGTGGCCCTGGTACCGGGTGGTTGAGCGCACCGGTGGCACCGACTGCGAATCGTTGGTGGCGATCGCAGTTCGCCCTGGCAGACTGTCGCCCACATGGTGGTCATAGCTCAACAGGTAGAGCACCAGGTTGTGATCCTGGCGGTTGGGGGT
Source organism: Ilumatobacteraceae bacterium (assembly GCA_963848145.1). Taxonomy (GTDB): domain Bacteria; phylum Actinomycetota; class Acidimicrobiia; order Acidimicrobiales; family Ilumatobacteraceae; genus Sva-07. Next base: position 19,299 of record CAWKCN010000028.1, on the reverse strand, counting down.
TCAAGTCCCCTTGGCCACCCCATTCGAACGCGCTGAGAGGGTGCGGAGCGAGCGATCGCTCGGTACCCTCTCGGAGCGCTCGCTTCTCTAGCTCAATTGGCAGAGCAGTGGACTCTTAATCCATTGGTTCTGGGTTCGAGTCCCAGGGGAAGCACGAACAACGGCCATCACGTGGCTCTTCATCCATTGGTTCTGGGTTCGAGTCCCAGGGGAAGCACGAACACGACCGGCTTGCGATGAGCGGCTCCCACGCGCGGAGGGTGTACTCGTCGCCGTGGCCATGGTCGTGGTGGATCGGTGTGGCAGGCTCCGGGCGTGACGCTGCCGCCCGACAACCACGTGCACAGCGAATTCTCGTGGGACGCCGTCGACGGTTCCATGCGAGCGTCGTGCGCACGAGCGGTCGAGCTCGGACTGCCCTCGATTGCGTTCACCGAGCACGTCGACATGGCGGCGTGGTCCATTCACGACCCGCGGACCGCGGCCGACCCCAGGATCGCAGCCGGTCTCGACGACAACGGATGCTTCACGGCGCCCCAGATCGACACCGAGGGGTACTTCGCCGCCGTCGATCGGTGCCGATCGGAGTATCCCGGGCTCCGGATCCTCACCGGGCTGGAGATCGGCGAACCGCACTGGTTTCCCGAGCAGACGGCGGCGTTGTTGGCTGCCGGCCGATTCGAACGAGTGCTCGGTTCGCTCCATTCGACCAGCGTCGCTGCCGAGGTCCGCCTCCTCGACGAGTGGTACACCGAAGTGGACACGGTCGAGCAGGATGCCGTGGCGGTTCGCTCGTACCTTGCCGCCGCGATCGAGCTGGTCGACAACAGCGGTGTGTTCGAGGTCTTCGCCCACATCGACTACCTCGTCAGGCAGATCGAACGTGCCGGCCGTCGACACGACCCGACGGCGTTCGAGGAGGAGTATCGAGCAGCGCTGAGGGCGATCCGAAACGCCGACCGGGTGCTCGAGATCAACACGCGCCGCCCGCTCGAGGCGATCGTGTTGAACTGGTGGTACGAGGAGGGCGGGGCTGCGGTGTCGTTCGGTTCCGACGCCCATGACGGGGCGCGCGTCGGGCGCGGTTTCGCCGAGGCTGCCGCGCTGGCGGAGGCGGCTGGGTTCCGTCGGCAGGCTGATCCGCTCGACTTCTGGCGGCGCTGAGCCCCGAGGCGGTCAGGCCCGCAGGAGGTCTTTGGCGATCGCGGTGATCTGGATCTCGTCGGTGCCGGCATAGATCTGCAGGACCTTCGCATCGCGGGCGAGTTGCTCGACGCGGAACTCGCTCATGTAGCCGTTGCCGCCGAACAGCTGCACCGCTTCGAGCGCCACCTCGGTGGCGGCGCGAGCCGAGTAGAGCTTCATCGCCGAGGCCTCGGCCAGCGTCATGTTCGCGCCGGCCGCACCCATCTCCATCGTGCGGAACACCAGGTTCTGTACGTTCAGGCGGGCGACCTCCATGCGGGCGAGCTTGTCCTGGATCAGCTGGAACTCGCCGATCGGCTTGCCGAACTGCACGCGGTCCTTCGCGTACTGCACGCTGAGCTGCAGGCACTCCTCGATGATGCCGAGCGCCATCGCTGCCACGCCGGACCGCTCCTGCTGAAACGTGGCCTTGGCGCCGTCGCGCCCGCCTGCCGGCAGCTCCTCGGTCTCGCCGATCAGCCGGTCGCGCCCGACTCGCACGTCGTCGAGAAACAGCTCGCCGGTGGGGGAGGAGTGCATGCCCATCTTGCGCAGCGGCTTCGACTGCTCGAAGCCGGGCATGCCGCGATCGAGCACGAACGACAGCACCTTGCGCTGATCGGGTGCCGTCTCGCCGTCGTCGAGCTTGCAGATGAACACCGTCGTGTCGGCGTAGGGGCCGTTGGTGATGAACGTCTTGGACCCGTTGAGGACGTACTCGTCGCCGTCGCGACGGGCGGTCGAGCGCATCGAGCCGAACGCATCGGAGCCGCTACCTGGCTCGGTGATCGCCCACGCACCGATCTTGTCCATCGTCAACAGGTCGACCGCCCAGCGTTCCTTCTGAGCGATCGTTCCCTTCGACATGATCGGCTGCTGAGGTGAGCCCCATCGACACACCCATCGCCGTCACCATGCCCGGGCACACTCGACAGAGCTCGATGATCGGGATCAGCGACATGCCTCCGCCATCGCCGCTGCCCGACGACGCGGACTCGGCGACCTCTTCGCCGGCCTCGATCGCACGCTCGCGCTCGATTCGCTTCTTGAACCCCTCGCGGGCCATTGCGTCCATCCCGAACGTGGCGAACAATTTGCGCAGGATGTCGTACGGCGGCAGATCGCCGTGCTCGAGTTCGTCGACGTGCGGGCGGATCTCGTCGTCGACGAAACGCTTCACCGCCTCGCGGATCATCTGGTGCTCGTCACTCCACTGGAACATCGCTGGACTCCTCGGGTCGCTGAATTCGTCCTGATCGTAGGGACGAAGGCGCGTGCGGCCAAACGCCGCACCCCGGGCGTTGCCGCGTGGATCACTACGCTCGCCGTCATGTCACCGTCGGAGATCGTCACTGCCTTCATCGAAGCGATCGAGCGCAAGGACGTCGCTGCCGCGGCGGCCATGGCGTCACCCACGATCTCGTACGAGAACATGCCGATGCAGCCGATCGTCGGCCGCGAGGCGATGGCGGCCACGATCGAGATGTTCCTCGGCAATGCCAACGAGGTCGACTGGGTGATCGTTCGCCAGCACGAGATCGACAACGTGGTGTACAACGAGCGCATCGACCGCTTCCAGATCGGGAGCGGCTGGCTCGAGCTGCCGCTTGCCGGAGTCTTCGAAGTCGGCGACGACGGCCTGATCACGCTGTGGCGCGACTACTTCGATCTCGCCAGTTATCAACGCCAGCTGGCGGAACTCACCGATTCCTGACCGTGCTCAGCGGCTCCAGCTTCGTTCGTCGCGGTAGCGGCCGACGTTGAGCGGTGTCGAGTGTTGACGGCGCTCGCGACGACTGCTGGTGCCGAACACGATCAGCGCTGCAGCGACGAACGAACCCACGGCGAGCAGCATCGGGAGGGGTCAACGTCGTCCTCGACAGCCAGGCGTCGCAGTATGTGGTCGACGCTCGCCGTACGAGCGTCATGATCCGCTGCATTGTGCTTCGCAGCGAGGGGTTTCAGCACGAAGCCGTCGCCGACCATCCCGTCGGGAACAGCAAGACCCTCTCGGGAAGCTGCTCATCGCATGACATGACGAGATGCCCGGACCCGGTTGCGTGCGCTACGAGGTCTCCTGGTGCGCTTCGGCGAAGCGCTCAGTGTTCGCCTCGTACAACCCCAAGATCTGCTCGTCCACATCTACACCGAAGTCGAACATCACCTCGGCATCTTCTGGATGATTCTCCCGAACCCAACCTTCGAAGGCTCGGAAGACGGTGGGCACCCACTGCCCCCGGAACGTCGCATCGGACATGCTCCGAATGCCATCGTCACCGAACTGAATACCGAATGTGCCGTTCACTGGGCACTCGCCCAAAGCGTCCGACCAGGGGTTGCTCGCAGTCGCCGTGCACTGGACTCTCGAATCGCCGTCGGTCACGCACTCCTCGAACGTCCACGTCCAATCGACCGACTCGTACCAGTCGAACTGTCCGTCGAATGTTGCGGCTCGACCGAAGAGAACTTGGCGCCCCGTGTCGAGGACGGCCGGGTCGAGCAAGCTCGAGGCGAGGTCCCGATCTCCCGCAGCGACCGCCTCCCAGAATGTGGTTGCGTCTTCCACGTGCGTTGAGGAGTCACCGGCGTCGGAGGTCGACTCCGCCGGCGATGACGACGTGATGGCGCCACCCTCGGTGTCTTCTGCGTTTGTCTCGTCGTCGCTCGACGAGCACGCCGCAACGGCCAGCACGACGCACAGTGCGAGGCCACCCAGCGGCGCCCGGGGCCGTTTGATGTGAGGGTCATGACCTACCGGTCGGGTCGTGGGCCCGGGCGATGGCCCGCCCGGCGAGGACTGCGGCAGCAGCGTCTCAGGGACGAGGAGATGCGAGTTCATGATTCTTTGACCTTTCTTGTGACGGATCGGTTGTGCGCCTTCACGACGCCCCCGCAATGGGCTGCGGGGTGTTCGCGGAGGCGAACGTGGGCTATCGTGCGCCAGGTGTCGGCGCTCGTGGGGGCCGAAAGGGGTACAACGCAGACACAACCGGGGTACTGACCTGCCGAACCCGGTCCACGGGCCAACCTTCGGGTGGACGAGCATGACTGGACCGAACGAGATCACTGACTGGTCGTATCTCGAGTTCGGCACGCAGCTCCGCAGGAGGAGACGGGTCGACGACCTCACTCAAGAAGCTCTTGCGCGTCTGGCCGACTGCTCGGAGCACACCATCAAGAAGCTCGAGCACGGCCTGCGGCGTCCATCTCGAGCCATGGCCGCATCGCTCGCCAGCGCGTTTCGCATGCCGCCCGCCGAGAAGGACGCATTCATAGCGGCGGGCACCGGAGTCCGTCGACACGGCGAGGCTGCAACGGACGCAACTGAGTCCTCGGACGACATCAACCCGCTCACCACCATCCTGGGCTCCGAAACGATGACCGTCCATTGCTGGAACCGCTTCGTCGGGCGCAGCGTTGATCTCGAGGCAGTGCCGGAGCTCCTCGAGCGCAGTCGGCTCGTCACGCTGCACGGACCCGGAGGAGTGGGCAAGAGCCGGCTGGCGGCAGAGGTCGTGAGACGCTACTCGGCGGGTTCGACGCTGTGGGTCGAGTTCAAGCATCTCGACGACAAGAACTCCGTCGACGCACCGATCGCGCGTTCGTTGCGTGTCAGCCACTCGCCGACGATGCCGCTACGACGAGGCGTGATCGCTCGTCTTGCCGGCGACGATTGGCTGGTGGTTCTCGACAATTGCGAGGGCCGGATTCACGACGTGGCTGGCTTGTGTTCCGATCTGCTCGCCACGTGCCCACAGGTTCGGATACTCGTCGCATCGCGAGTCGTGACGTATCTCGTCGGTGAGACCCGGTGGTCACTGCGGGGGTTGGACACAGTGCTGCCCGACAATACGGGCGCCACGCAGGGGAGCGACGCCGTGGCGCTGTTCCTCGATCGAGCGGGTTCTGCCAACACGGCGCTGTTGCGCACGGTCGACTCCGACGAGGAGCGCGCAGTGGTCGAGCGCTTGGGTCCAGAGACGTTGCACGCGGTCGAGTCGATCTGTCGCCGACTCGATGGTCTGCCTCTCGCCATCGAGCTCGCCGCCGCTCGGGTGGATCTGTATCCGCCGGTGGTTCTTGCGCGTCGCATCGAGCAGGATCATCAGTTCCTCTCCGCACGACATCCCCACGACGATCCTCGGTACTCGAATCTGGTCGAGATGGTCGAATGGTCCTACGACCTCTTGCAGCCGGAGGAACAGCGCTGCCTGCGCGCGGTGTCGACATTCCGTGGTTCGTTCGACATCGACTCGGCCCACGCCGTCTCCTCGCTCGACACATCTCTGCACGAGTTCGAGCGGATCTTCAGCAATCTCGTCGGATCGTCGCTCGTCAGCCGAACCAATCTCGACAGTGCCGACTTTCATGTCGCAGAGACCATTCGAATGGTTGTGGCCGAGATGATCGATGCGTCTGAGGCACAGCAGTTTCGACGAATGCATGCTCAGCACTTCGCAACCCGAGCGGAACAGGCGTGGCCCGACCTGTGGGGTGCACGAGCCCAGACAGCACTGGCAGCGCTCTCCCGTCATCACGTCGATTTCACCGCAGCGACGGAGTGGGCGTGTGAGACGAGCGATGCTGAGACCGCTCGACGGCTCACGGGAGCGCTGTTTCGATACTGGGACATCCACGGCCATCTCCTGGAAGGACTCGAACTCTGCCGACGGGCGTGCGCGCTGGACGGCGATTCCGCACCGACGACCGAAGCTCGCGCCGCGAACGGTCTCGGCACGTTGGCGATCCTCGTGGGCGACGGTGACACAGCAGTCCCTGCGTTCGAGCGCGCCGTGTCCGTCGCCGGCGAGTCTGGACTCGGTCGCGAACATTCGTACGCGCTCAACTACCTCAGCCTCTGCGCTCTCTACGAGGACGATCTGCACATCGCCGGGCCGCTGTTGCGCGAGGCCATTCAGGTCGCTCGGCGCAGCGACGAACCAGCGATGGAGGGGTGGGCGCACGTCTTTCTCGGGGGAACCGAGATGCGACTCGAGGACTTCGATGCCGCCCACCGCTCGTTGTCGCGCTCACTCGCACTCTCGAGCGGCGTCGACGACGAGGCGGCGGCCTGGTCGTTGGTCGGACTGGGCGCACACGCTCTCATGACCAGACGGGACGCGTGTCTGAGCGAGGTGACGCCCGGATTGCTGTCCTTCGTCGCGATGAGGGCGGGCTGGGGGACCTCTGTCGCTGGGATGCTGGTCGGGATCTCGGCTGCGCGACTCGGCCGACCGGACCTGGCTGCACGCCTCTTGGCCACCACCGATCGTCTTCGGGTGTCGGTCGGTGCAGTCAATCTGCCGGTCTTCGACGAACAGTGGCGCGCCGACCTCGTTGCAGCGGTGGGTGCAACGGATCGGCCCGACAACACGGCCCGTTCCGAGATCGCTCTCGGGGAAGCCGACCCGCTCGAGCTGATCCATCAGGTCGACGAACTCTTCCACGACGTCGTTGACGGCGCCGAGGTGTAGCGCGCGCCGAAGCTCAGATCTCGACGGCCGCTCCCGACGCCGGCCTGGGGCAGCTTGCGCTCAGCGGCTCCAGCTTCGTTCGTCGCGGTAGCGGCCGACGTTGAGCGGTGTCGAGTGTTGACGGCGCTCGCGACGACTGCTGGTGCCGAACACGATCAGCGCTGCAGCGACGAACGAACCCACGGCGAGCAGCAGTGTCAGGTTCCGATGGTGGTTGGCGAGGCGAGGGAACACCCCCATCCACGGATCGTCCGAGAACGCCGGGAGAACGAGCAGCGGGACGACATAGCCGAACACCAGCAGCGACCCACCGGTTGCAGCGAACAACACTCCGAGCGCGAACGTGCCCTCGCCGCGCTCGGGTCGCAGGAGGATCGCTGCGATCGCGAACAGCACGGCCAGCGCCAGCGTCGCCACTGCGAACCAGCCGAGCCAGTCGTTGAGGAACGCCATCGACCCGACTTCCTGCACCGGCAGGGTGATCGGCGTGGCTTCGCCGACCAGTTCGTTGCGCACGATGTTGACCTGCTCCTGGGCGTCGATCGACACGCGCCCGTCGTACTCGCCGATGAGACGCCCGTGGGCATCGCTGACGAAGTCGCTCATCAATGCGGCACCATCGGGGATCCGTGCGATGTCATCGATGAACTCGCGGAGCTCGGCGGAGGATTGGCCGAGCGCAGGTGCTGTTGCACCGGCGACGATCGTTGCAACCTGGCTGCGGACCTCCTCGTCGCCGAGGATCGAGTAGGCAACGTTGGAGTCGTTCGACGGTGAGAAGGCGACGCGCTGCAGCCACCAACTGCCGATCGACACGGCGACCAGGATCGCCGCAGCGATCAGCATGAGGCCCCCGAGCGATCTGCGCATTTTGAGAGTCTGACAAATCTCGCGCGTAACCTTGAATCGTGAAGTCGCCTGGGTTGTTCCGAATGCTCCTTCGAGGTGCCTTCCGGCACTGCGCCTGGTGTGGTGGCCGTGGCGCGTTCTTCATCGGTTGGTTCAAGAAGGCCGAGCACTGCCAGTCGTGTGGGCTCAAGTGGCGCCGCGACGATGTCGGCTACGAACTGGGTGCGGCAGCGATGACGGCGATCATCACCTTCGGTCCGTTGATGCTGATCCTCGGTGGCATGGTCGCCTGGACCTGGCCCGAGGTGTACGTCGGGCAGATGTTCGCTGTCCTGGCGGTGCTGGCGGTCACCTTGCCGTTCTTCACCTACGGCCCGGCCTACTGCATGTGGCAGGCGATCGACATCCTGCTCCGCCCGCCGGAGCCGGGGGACTTCGAGATCGTCGGCGACGTGACGAGTGACGCGTCGTCGACTGCGGGTGGTTCGTCACCCGACGACGACGCCTGAGCTCTCCGTCGGCCAACTGGACTGCGCTGGGCCGCATGGCGAGTGGGTGGCCGATCCTCACCGCCACGTACGAGTTGCTCGATGGGCGTTCGTCTCGGTGATGCTTGACCGAACGACTGTTCGTTGGTTACAGTGCTGTCATTCGGTTGCAGCCGAGCGGCTCCGAGACTTCGGACCAGACCCCCGATCAACTCTGTGACACCCCCTCTCTACGGTGCACATCACCAACCGCACCGGGTTCGCCCGCCGCACGACGAAAGCGAGACACGACATGAGCAACAACCGCGACAAGGCACTCGAGATGGCGTTGGCCCAGATCGACAAGCAGTTCGGCAAGGGCGCCATCATGAAGATGGGCGAGCGCACCAACCTCGACATCGAGGTCGTCCCGACCGGTGCCCTCGCACTCGACCTGGCGCTCGGTGTCGGCGGTCTGCCTCGTGGGCGTGTCACCGAGATCTACGGTCCGGAGTCGTCGGGCAAGTCGACGCTCGCCATGCATGTGGTGGCCGAAGCCCAGCGCAACGGTGGTGTGTGCGCCTACATCGACGCCGAGCACGCGATGGACCCGGTGTATGCCCGGGCGATCGGCGTCGACGTCGACCAGCTGCTGATCTCCCAGCCCGACACCGGTGAGCAGGCGCTCGAAATCGCAGACATGCTCACCCGTTCGGGTGCGATCGACGTGCTGGTGATCGACTCGGTTGCAGCGCTCACGCCCCGAGCCGAGATCGAAGGCGAGATGGGCGACACCCACGTCGGCCTGCAGGCTCGCCTGATGAGCCAGGCGTTGCGCAAGCTCACCGGCAACTTGCACAAGACCGGAACGATCGCCATCTTCATCAACCAGCTGCGAGAGAAGATCGGCGTCATGTTCGGTTCGCCCGAAACCACCCCGGGCGGTCGAGCACTCAAGTTCTATTCGTCGGTGCGCCTCGACATCCGCCGTATCGAGTCCCTGAAGGACGGTGCCGAAGTGGTCGGCAACCGCACCAGGGTCAAGGTCGTCAAGAACAAGGTGTCGCCGCCGTTCCGTCAGGCCGAGTTCGACATCATGTACGGCCAGGGCATCAGCCGCGAGGGCTCGTTGATCGACATGTCGGTCGATCTCGGCATCGTCAAGAAGTCCGGGGCGTGGTTCACCTATGAGGGTGAACAGCTGGGTCAGGGTCGAGAGAAGGCCAAGGACTACCTCAAGCAGAACCCCGAAGTGATGATGGAGATCAGCGACAAGGTGCTCACTGCGGCCGGTCTGAAGCCGTCCGACGAGGAACCCGAGGTCACCGACGTGGCCGACGTGGCCGAGGAGTTCACCGAGGCCGACGACGCCCCGATCGACCTGGGCTGACCTGAGCTGACCGGTATGGGTGTTCCGGTTCCCGCCACCGAGTCCTGCCCGGACCCGTTGGCACCCTGACCGGAGCGCCAGACTGGCTCCATGACTGTTCCCAATCGGATCTCGATCATCACCTTCGGCGTTGCCGACCTTGCGAGGTCAACAGCGTTCTACGAGTCGCTCGGCTGGCAGAAGTCGGCGGCGTCGATGCCGGCGATCACGTTCTTCGAGATGCAGGGCTCGGTGTTCGGGCTCTACGAGTGGTCGGCGCTCGCCGATGACGCCAAGGTGCCCGCCGAGGGCTCAGGTTTCCGTGGGGTCACCTTGGCGATGAACCTCGCAACGGTCGCCGACGTCGACGAGGTCTTCGCCGAATGGGTCGCCGCCGGTGCCACCCCGATGGTCGAGCCGCACACGGCGTTCTGGGGTGGCCACTCGTCGTACGTCGCCGACCCCGACGGTCACCTGTGGGAGATCGCCCACAATCCGTATGCCCGTCTCGACGACGACGGTCGCCTCGTCATGGGTGGCGACTGAGCGAAATCGTCGGTGTGTGTGAGCGGCAACGCCGGACCCGGCGATCGTTGCTCACGCTCACCGAGATTCTCGGGCCAACTCGTCAGGTGAACTCGTAGCCGCCCGGCTTGAAGATCATCAGATAGAGCGACACGACCAGGATCAAGTGGGTGATGCCGATGCCGGCCGCCATGATCTTGCGGGTGTCGTCGCCGGTCTCGGTGAGCGCTGGGCGGATCATGAACCAGCTGGCGGCCAACGCGATCAGCCACAACAGGATCGTCGAGGTGACGAACGGTGTTCCGACGAGGCTGATCTTGCCGACGCCGGCCATCCCCATGCCGGCCACCCAGAGCACCACGAGTGCGGGGAACACGAGACGCATGTGCAAGCGGGCCACCTCTGCGGTCGCGCCGGCGCGCTGCAGCTTCGGATAGAAGAAGAGCGGACCGAAGGCGATGATCGCCGCCAGGATGTGCACGAAGTACAGGATCCGGTACAGGTCGTTGTTCTCGGGGACGAGGATGGCAAGCACGAGCGGCACGATAGCGGTTGCGCCGGTGCCAGGCACCGGCGCAACGGGAGTGCGGTCGATAGCCTCTCGCCCATGTCCCGCAGCTACGTCGTGCGCACCTACGGGTGTCAGATGAACGAGCACGACTCCGAGCGAATCTCGGGGTTGCTCGAGGCCGACGGGCTCGTCCGGGCCGACGACGAGGCCGAAGCCGACGTGGTCGTGCTCAACACGTGCTGCATTCGCGAGAACGCCGACAACAAGCTGTACGGCAACCTCGGCCACCTCAAGACCTGGAAGGCGCAGCGCGAGGGCCGCCAGATCGTCGTGTCGGGTTGCCTCGCCCAGAAGGACCAGGAACTCGTCGCGCAACGCGCCGGCTACGTCGACGTGGTGATGGGCACCCACAACGTCCACCGCGCCGCCGAACTGCTCGCACAGGCGCGCACCGCCGATCGGCCGATCACCGAGATCCTCACCGAAGCCGTCATCGACGACCAGGCGATGTTCCCCTCGGCGCTGCCGGCACGTCGGGAGACGTCGTACAACGCCTGGGTCACCATCCAGATCGGCTGCGACAACAACTGTGCGTTCTGCATCGTGCCGGCCGTGCGCGGCACCGAGATCAGCCGCCCGTACGACGAGATTCTCGCCGAGGTGAACGCGCTGGCGAACGAGGGCGTCACCGAGGTCACGCTGCTCGGCCAGAACGTCAACAGCTACGGCCGCGATCTGCAACTGGCGGCGCGGCAGGCGGGCGACAGTACCGCTCGGCTGCGACCGCTCTTTGCCGACCTGCTCGGTGACGTCGGGGCCGTCGACGGCATCCAGCGGGTCCGCTACACGAGCCCGCACCCCAAGGACATGCGACCCGAGACGTTCGCAGCGATGGCAGCGACGCCGGCGGTCTGCGAGCACCTCCACTACCCACTGCAGTCGGGCAGCGACCGTGTGTTGGCGCTGATGCACCGCGGCTACACCGCCGAGCGGTATCTGGCTCGCCTGGCCGATGCCCGACACGCGATCGACGATCTCGCAGTCTCGACCGACATCATCGTCGGATTCCCAGGTGAGACCGAGGACGACTTCCAGCGCACGCTCGAGGTCGCCGCCGAGGCCGAGTACGACTACGCCTACACGTTCGTCTTCTCGCCCCGCGAGGGCACCGAGGCGGCGGCGATGGAGGCCGACTTCGTCGACCCGGCGGTCGCATCCGAGCGATTCCAGCGCCTGCATCTGGTCGTCGAGCGCTCGGCGCTACGCCGCCACGAAGCTCGTGTCGGCCGCATCGAAGAGGTGCTGGTCGAGGGTCCGAGCAAGCGCAACCCGTCGGTGATGAGCGGACGTACCCGTCAGAACAAGCTGGTGCACTTCACGCCGCCACGACCGTTGCGCACGGGCAGCTACGCCACCGTCGAAATCACCCGTGGTGCTCCACACTTCCTCGAGGGCGAGTTCGTCGAGTTCCTCTCCGAGCCGACGCACAAGCTTCGCATCCCCGTCGCCGCCGTCTGACGCGCGATGGTCGGCCCGCACGTCACGCAAGCCGTCACGGCATGACACTCGGTGCCTGAGGCGGCACTAGCGTCGTGGCAATGAGCGAGCCGACCGTCGATCCCCAACTGGCCGACTACCGCGCCAGCATCGACAACATCGACGCAGCGCTCGTCCACCTTCTCGCCGAGCGCTTCAAGATCACCAAGGCCGTCGGTCGCTACAAGGCCAACGTCGAACTCCCAGCGGCTGACGAGAGCCGTGAGCAGGTGCAGATCGAACGGCTCCGCGCCCTCGCCGAGCAGTCGGGTCTCGATCCGGTGTTCACCGAGAAGTTCCTTCGGTTCATCGTCGCTGAAGTCATCCACCATCACCAGCGCATCGCCGAGGGCGAACAGCTCTGAGTGGGGTGATGCCCGTCAGGGTCGCGGTCGTCGGGTCGACGGCGTCGGGCAAGTCCGCGGTCGCCATGGCCGCAGCCGGCCGACTCGGCGACGTCGATCTCGTCTCGGTCGACAGCATGCAGGTCTATCGCGGCATGGACATCGGTACGGCCAAGCCAACAGCTGCCGAACGTGCCGAGGTGCGCCATCACCTGCTCGACCTGGTGGAACCGACCGCCGACTTCGCGGTCGCCGACTTCCGAGACGCCTGTGCAGCGGCACTCGAACAGATCGCTCGCACCGGAAGGCGGGCGCTGCTCGTCGGCGGTACGGGCCTCTATCACCGTGTCGTGATCGACGACTTCGACCTGCCCGGTCAGTGGCCGGCACTCCGCTCGGAGCTGGAAGCAGAGACGAACACCGCCGATCTGTTCGATCGCCTGCAGCAACTGGATCCCGTTGCCGCAACGAAGATCGAGCCGGGCAACCGGCGCCGAATCGTCCGTGCGCTCGAGGTGTGCCTGGGCAGTGGGCAGCCGTTCAGTTCGTTCGGGCCGGGTGTCGACGAGTACCCGCCCTCGGACGTCGAACAGATCGGTGTGCGCTGGCCGCGCGAGGTGATCACGGATCGGATCGCCGAACGGGTGAGGCGGATGGTCGATGACGGACTGGTGGACGAGGTGCAGACGCTCGCTCGGACCGGACTGTCCCGAACGGCGGCACAGGCGCTCGGCTACAAGGAAATCCTGGCGATGTCGAGCGGCCAGATGAGCGAGGATGAAGCCATCGCCACCATCATCACCCGCACTCGTCAATTCGCCGTCCGTCAGGAGCGATGGTTCCGCCGTGATCCCCGCGTACGCTGGATCGACGTCGAACACGACGCTGTTGCCGAGGTGACGCCGGCCGTGATCGAGGCCCTCAACGCATGACCAGCCTGCACCTCACCAAGCACCATGGACTCGGCAACGACTTCCTGGTCGCGTTCCACCCCGACTCCGACGACCTTGCCTCGCTCGCGCGGCGGGTGTGTGATCGTCGTCGGGGCATCGGTGCAGACGGCCTCCTGGTTGCGGAATCGCACGAGGGCTACGCAGCCAGGATGACGCTGTACAACGCGGATGGATCGCGAGCGGAGATGAGTGGCAACGGCATCCGGTGCTTCGCCCAGGCGCTCGCCGCCCGGCGAGGAGATCTGTCCGATCAGCTGATCCTCACCGACGCAGGCGACCGGCTGGTCGTGCTCGAAGCCACCGACGACCCCTCCACGATCAGTGCTCGCGTCGAGATGGGTGACGTCACCCCTCTCGACGAGCCCGATGGCTGGTCTGCGCTGGGCTGTCACCCCGATCGACCGGTCGCACATCTCAGTCTGGGCAACCCGCACAGCGTGGTCGGGGTCGACGAAGTTGCGGTGGTCGATCTGGCTCAGCTGGGTGGTCAGGTGCCGCACGTGAACCTCGAGATCATCGAGCCGGGCCCCGAACCGAACGCAGTCACCATGCGAGTGCACGAACGCGGCGCCGGGATCACCTCGGCATGCGGCACCGGCGCGTGCGCCGCTGCCTTCGCGGCCCGGTCGTGGGGGCTCGTGGCGAGGGCGGCGACCGACGTCGTGGTCCACATGGACGGCGGTACCGCCACCGTCAGCTTCGCCGACGACGCCCCGGAACGGGCCGTCCTGACCGGCCCCGCCACTTTCGTCGGGTCCATCGAGATCGAGATCGACAACGTCGGCGAGCTGGGAGACCCATGAGCAACACCCCCTACAACGAGGCGTTGGCCGGGACGCTGATCGACCGCACCATCAGAGAGAAGATCGTGCTGGTTGCGGTCGCCGACCCTCGCGAGTCCGACGAGGCCGTCGACGCAAGCCTCGACGAGCTCGCCCTGCTGGTCGACACCGCCGGCGCCGACGTGGTCGAGCGGATGGTCCAACGCCGCGACAGCCCCGATCACACCTGGTACATCGGCAAGGGCAAGGCGGAAGAGCTCAAGCAGCTGTGTCTCGCTGTCGACGCCGACACCGTGGTGTTCGACAACGAACTCTCGCCGGGCCAGCAGTACAACCTGGAGAAGTTGCTCGGCCGTACGGCGATCGACCGCACGGCAGTGATCCTCGACATCTTCGGCCAGAACGCCCACACCCTCGAAGGCAAGGCACAGGTCGAACTGGCACTGCTCCGCTACCGGTTGCCACGGCTACGGCGCGGCGCCGATGCGAAACTGTCGCAGCAGCGCGGTGGGGTCGGGGCCCGATTCGGTGGCGGTGAGACCAAGATCGAGGTCGACCGCCGACGCATCATGCGTCGCATCAACAAGCTCGAGCGCGACCTCGACTCGCTCGCCGACACTCGCGAGCTGCAACGCAAGGGACGGGGCCGCAGCGGGCTCGCCTCGGTGGCGATCGTCGGCTACACCAACGCCGGCAAGTCGTCGCTGCTCAACAGGTTGACCGACTCCGGCGTCCTGGCCGAGGATCGGCTGTTCGCCACGCTCGATCCCACCACAAGACGGCTTGCGCTGCCCGGGGGCGAGCCGGTGTTGCTGTCCGACACCGTCGGATTCATCAACCGCCTGCCCCACGGGCTGGTCGAGTCGTTCAAGGGGACGCTCGAGGTTGCGGCGCTGTCCGACTATCTCGTGCACGTCGTCGATGCGAGTGCGCCCGACCCGGTTGGCCAGATCGACGCCGTTCGTGAAGTGCTCGGCGAAATCGACGCCATGGCGGTGCCCGAGCTGCTGGTGTTCAACAAGGCCGATCTCGCACCTGATGTCGCCGAACGACTCGTGGCCGACCATCCCGGGTCGGTGGCGGTGTCAGCGACCACGGGTGAGGGAATCGACGTGTTTCTCCGCACGATGGCTGACCGACTGCGTTCACTGAGTGTCGTGCACGAGTTGCTGGTGCCGTACGACCGTGGTGACATCCTCGCTGCGGTGCATCGGGAGGGCGAGGTGGTGTCGGTGGCTGATGGTCCTGAAGCGTGGACGATCAGGGCGCGGCTGTCCGATGCGTCGGCGGGTCGCCTCTCCGAGTTCGCAACCGGATCGGCGACGTGAGCGGCTTCGTCCCACCGCCGTATCCGTACGATCGTCTCAATCGGCTCAAGCCGATCACCGACGCGTATGCCGGGGGCACGGTCGATCTGTCGATCGGCACGCCGTTCGATCCACCGCCCGCCGCCGTGATCGAGGCGCTGTCGTCGAGTGGTACCGAACGTTCGTATCCGCCGAGTATCGGGACCCTGCCGTTCCGCGAAGCAGCGCAGCGGTGGATTCGCCGGCGCTTCGACATCGAGGTGGAACCGACGCAGATCGGGGCGACGATCGGCTCGAAGGAGTTCGTTGCCACGTTGCCGCAGTGGATGCAGCTGCGCACGCCCTTGCGAGACACGGTGCTGTATCCAGCCGTCTCGTACCCGAGTTACGAGATGGGCGCGATTCTGGCGGGGTGTCGGCCGGTGCCGGTGCGGGCGCTGTCCGACGGGCGCATGGACCTCGACTCGATCGACCCGTCCGACGTCGAACGGGCACTGCTGCTCTGGGTCAACAGCCCAGGCAACCCGACCGGCGCGCTCGACGACCTCGATGCCGCAGCGCGCTCGGGGCCGGTCACACCAGGTGCCCGTGTTCTCCGACGAGTGTTACGTCGAGTTCACCTGGTCGGGGCGTGGGCGAACCATCCTCGAGTCGGGCCTCGACGGCGTTGTCGCTGTCCATTCGCTCTCGAAGCGGTCGAACCTCGCCGGCGTACGCGTCGGGTTCTACGCCGGCGACGCCGACCTGGTGTCGTACCTCCAGGAGGTGCGCAAGCACGTCGGAATGATGGTGCCAGGACCGGCGCAGGCCGCGGCGATCGCGGCGCTCGACGACGACGAGCACGTCGAGGTGCAACGCTCGCGGTATCGAGCTCGGCTCGACCTGCTGGCCGGTGTGCTGTCGCAGTGGTCGGGAGAATCGGTGCCCTCACCGCAGGGAGCGTTCTACCTGTGGATACCCGTCGACGACGGCTGGGAATACACCGAGCGACTCGCACGCGACGGAGGAGCATTGGTGAGCCCTGGAGAGTTCTACGGCGCCGATGGAGCCCGCTTCGTCCGGGTTGCCGTCGTCCAGCCCGACGAACGAATCCAACTGGTCGCCGACCGCCTGGCTGCGGCAGCACGATGAGCGGTGCCGGCGATCGCGTCGAGCGTCGGGGTTGGATGGTCGTCGCGGGCGTTCTCGTGCTCGTCGGGATGCTCGGCGCGGCTGTTGCGCTGTGGATCGCGTCGGGGGAACGGCGCGCCGACAACGTTGCGAGCTTCGCCCGGGCTCCCGTGGGGTGTGACACCACACTCGATTTCGAGGCAACCGGAACCTTCGTGTTGTACGTCGAGACCACCGGCGAGTTCGACCAACTGGCCGGCGAATGCGACGCCGACCGTCGCTACGACCGCAGTCCTGGTGACGTCCCGGACCTGAGTTTGACGTTGATCGATCCGAATGGTCGGCCGCTCGTCGTCGACGATGCCGACCCTGACGCCTACGACGTCGACGGGTTCGTCGGCACTGCGGTTCACAGCGTGGAGATCGAGACGCCGGGCGATCATGTGCTCACCGTCGCACCGGCTTCGGGCGAGCCGTTTGCCGTCGCTGTCGGGCGGTCGCCCGATCAAGGTGTTGCCCTCTTGCGTTGGGGTGCCGCTGCTGCGGCGATCTCTGGCCTGGTGCTCGGCGGTGTGCTGCTCGTGCTCGCGAGCCGGCGGAATCCGGCGCCGGTTGGGCCGGATTCGCCGTGGTCGCCAGAGGGTCAGGCGTGGCCGGCAAGTCCTCCCGGGTTCCCGGCGCCCCCTCCGACGACGGGAGCGAGCGGCCCACCAGGGCTGCCGGCGCCCGGGATGCCGTCGCCGTCGATTCCTGACGCCGAGCCGAGCCCACCTGCGGTGCCCGGCACCGAGGGGCAGGAGCGCTCGCCCTGGGCGCCGCCACCGTCGCCGCCGACGTGATCGGTCGGGCTCAGTATCGGCGCATCACCGTGACGACCTTGCCGTAGATCTCGACGTCCTCGGCAGGGAAGTGCATGGGCTCCATGGTGGGATTCGCCGGGGTCAGCGTGACCTCGGCGCCCGACCGGCCGTAGGTCTTGATGGTGGCCTCGCCGCCGGGGATGCCGGCCACGACGATGTCGCCGTTGTTCGGGTTGGCGATCTGCGTGGCGACGACGAAGTCGCCGTCGAGGATGCCCAGATCGATCATCGAGTCCCCTCGGACGCGGAGCATGAAGAGCTCACCGTCGCCGGTGAAGTCGACGGGCACGGGAAGCAGCTCCTCCACGTTCTCCTCGGCCAGAACGTCGGTGCCGGCTGCGACGTCGCCGACGAGGGGGATGTGGCGGACGGGACGGCGTTCCATCATGGCGCCGCTGTTGGTGTCGTAGCGGACCTCGATCGCCCGCGGCTTGGTCGGGTCGCGGCGCAGATAGCCGAGCCGCTGCAACGTGTTGAGATGGCTGTGCACCGTGGAGGGCGACGTGAGCCCGACGGCGTCGCCGATCTCGCGCACCGATGGCGGGTAGCCGCGCTCGTGGATCTGTTGTTCGATGAACTCGAGAATGTTCCGCTGACGGGCGCTGATCGTGGGGGCCATGCGAACAGCGTACTGATCGAGCGAGGTCGGGTCAAACATCTGTACCCGGAACAATTGTTCGAAAAAGCCCCGCAGAGGGTTGACATTCCGCCGAACGACCTGCTTGACTGGCGAACAGCCGTTCGAACGAACAGGTGTTCAGCATTGGCATCCTGATCGAACGAACGGCAGAACACCGCACCGCCAGCCTTCTCGGAAACAGTCTCCCGGAGTAGTGATGACCGCCACCTTGTACCCCACTCGACGAAACGACGCTCTCGCCCCCCGCCGTTCGGGCGAGATCGACTATGCAACCCGCCGTGCGGTCGCTGCCGTGGTCGTCGTCTTGGCCGTGGCCGTGTTCGCCATTGTCGGCGCTGCGGTCGTTGGAGCGGTTGCCGATCTCGATGGCCAGCGCGTTGGTGCATCCGACATCGCTGCGGTGTCCGAGTCGACGCCGACGCTGCACGTCGCCCAGCCCGGTGACACGCTCTGGTCGATCGCAGAGCGCTATCGGGGCGAGGTCGGCCAGGGCCGGTACGTCGACGCGCTCGTCGACGCAAACGGTGGGGCCGTCATCCAGATCGGGCAGGCGGTTCGCCTGCCCTGAGTACGCGTGCCGCTGTTGGGCCCACCTGCCGGGGCTCAGCAGCGGCCGCGCAGTACGATCTGCGGTGTGTACTGCCCCTCCTGCCGCGCCGACGACACCAAGGTCGTCGATTCGCGCATTGCCGAGGAGGGAACGGCCATTCGTCGCCGACGTGAATGCCTCGCCTGCACCCGACGTTTCACGACCTACGAACGTGTCGATCACGCACCGCTGTCGGTGACGAAGTCACACGGCGGCTCCGAACCGTTCGACCGCAAGAAGCTCATCGGTGGGCTCAGCGCCGCCACGAAGGGACGCAATGTCTCCGAGGAGCGGCTCGAAGCGATCGCGACCGTCGTCGAGGACTCGATGCGGCTGCTCGGCTCCACCGTCACCAGCGCAAGCATCGGGGTGGCGGTGCTCGACCAGCTGCGCATCGTCGACGACGTCGCCTATCTGCGATTCGCGAGCGTGTACAAGGACTTCGATGCCGCAGCGGACTTCCACCGTGGCTGGCCCTGCTCGAGAAGTCAGTCACGACGCCGTAGCCAGCGCGTGTACACGAACGACTCCTCGTCGATCGCCAACTGCGCGACGTCGAAACGATGCTCGTGGGCGGGCGCGCCGGATGCCAGGCGGGGGCCCGGGCCGCCGAAGGTGGCGGGTGAGCTCGTCAGATTGATCTCGTCGATCAGGTCGGCGTCGAGCATCGCGCCGTTCAGTGCCGCGCCGCCCTCGACTTGTACGTAGTCGGCGGAGCCGGCGACCGCAGTGAGTTGTTCGATCGCCAGCGCAAGGTCGACCTCGTCAGCTCCTGCTCTGATCACGTCGATCCTCTCC
>CAWKCN010000027.1:0-74190 GCA_963848145.1 Ilumatobacteraceae bacterium | reverse complement strand
GCTACGGGTGCACCCCATCCGGCCTGTCCGGCTTGGGCACTGTTGCCGGCCAGGCCTGCGTTGAAGCTCTGAGATGCCGACTGGAACGACTCTTCTTTGAACACTGGATTCGACATGGTCCAACGATTCTACCGCCGGGCGTGAGCGAGGTGCCCCCCGACCCACGGCTTTACCGAGTTCTCACCGATGTCCGATGGGCGACGCCGACGACATCGACGAAGGTCGTGGACGTCAACGGAGGTCGTGGGCGCTCGTCGCATCCCACAGGTCGATGTCGGGTGCCTGCGACAGCACGCCGATGCATGCCGTGGCCATGTCGACCATCGTCTCGGAGTCGAAATGACGCTGTTGATGCGCAGGGGTCTCCCACTTCTGGACCACGAGGTGACGGCCAGGGTGCGTGACACTCGAGCAGAGGTCCACGTTTCGGCAGCCGTCTTCCATCCGCGTCAGCACGACGTACTTCGAGAGGATCGCCAGCAGTGCTGCGTCGTCGGACGCGTCGAATGTCAACGTCACCATCGTCAGGTCGACCTCATCGCTCATGGTGATTCATCCCCCTACCACATCTCGAACCGTGATATACGTGTTGCTGTTTGACTGCATTGGTTGACGGACCGGGCGTCGTCGGTATCGTGACCACCGTCTCATGTCGATTGTCGTGCACCCTTCTCCGCAGGCATCCCCAACAGACACCCTCGCACGCCGAACACTCCACGATGACACCGGCCCGACCGTTGGCATCGTCGACACGACACAGTAGGAGCACCAGGTGGCCAAAGACCGCGTCGACCGCGACGACGAAGACCTCGTCCGTCT
Organism: Ilumatobacteraceae bacterium; assembly: GCA_963848145.1. Lineage (GTDB taxonomy): Bacteria > Actinomycetota > Acidimicrobiia > Acidimicrobiales > Ilumatobacteraceae > Sva-07. The sequence continues at coordinate 73,371 of CAWKCN010000027.1, read as the reverse complement.
CTATCTCACCGACATCGGGCAGTACACACTGCTGACGAAAGACGACGAGGTCCGACTCGCCAAGGCGATCGAAGCCGGCAACGAGGCGATCGCCGAACTCGACGTCGGCGAGCAGCTCACCGCCGCCAAGAAGCGAGAGTTGCGTCGCACCGCCCGCAAGGGCGAAGAGGCCGAGCGCCAGTTCGTCCAGTCGAACCTTCGTCTCGTGGTGTCGATCGCCAAGAAGTACCAGGCATCGGGGCTGCCACTGCTCGACCTGATCCAGGAGGGCAACCTCGGCCTGATGCATGCCGTCGAGAAGTTCGACTGGCGCAAGGGCTTCAAGTTCTCGACCTACGCCACGTGGTGGATCCGCCAGGCGATCACCCGAGGGATCGCCAACACCGGCCGCACGATCCGCCTCCCGGTCCATGCCGGCGACACCCTCGCCCGACTGCAGAAGGCCCGCTCGCGCCTCGAGCTCAAGTACGGCCGACCGGCGACGCTCTCCGAACTGGCCAAAGAAGTCGAGATGCCCGAGGACAAGGTCACCGAGGCACTGCGCTTCGCCGCCGAGCCCCTCTCGTTGTCCGAGCCGTTGCGCGAAGACGGCGACGCAGAACTCGGTGATGTCGTCGAGGACAGGTCGGCCGAGTCGCCGTTCGAGGTGGCCGCCACCGCGCTGCTGCCCGAGGAGATCTCGCGGCTGCTCGCGCCACTCGACGAGCGCGAACGCGAGATCCTCAAGTTGCGCTTCGGGCTCGACCGGGGCGAGCCTCGCACGCTCGAAGAGGTGGGCGAGCACTTCAACCTCACCCGCGAGCGCATCCGCCAGATCGAGGCGCGCGCGATGAGCAAGCTGCGCCATCCGTCGAGCGACACCGGCGCCCGCGACCTCCTCGCGGTCTGATCGCCGGTCGCCCAGACCCGGCGCGACCGTGTGGCAGCGTGCGGGTATGAGCGACTTCGACATCCGACCGGTGGCCGACCACGAGCGGCGCGCAGCAGTCGACACGCTTCGCAACGCGCTCCTGAGCGGGCCCGTCAACGACGACGACTTCGCCAAGGGCGAAGCCGTCTTGGAATGGCAGCGATGCACTCGCAGCATGGGACGGCGAGCACTGCGTCGGCAACGTGGCCGCCTTCCGATTCGACTCGACCGTTCCCGGGGGCGATCGTGTCCCGACCGCAGGGGTGACCCGTGTGGGCGTGTTGCCCACCCACACCCGGCGCGGTGTGCTCAGTCAGTTGATGCACCGCCTGCTCGCCGAGTCACACGAGCGAGGCAACGTGCTCGCCACCCTCCACGCCAGCGAGACACCCATCTATCGTCGGTTCGGATTCGGGCTCGCCACCGACGCAGCCGCAGTCGAGGTCACCACCGCCAACACCAGACCGTGGATCACACCCGCCCGAGCCGGCTCGATCCGCCTGCTTGCCCACACGGAGGTGATGGAGGTGGTTCCGGCGCTCTACCACCGTGTGGCCCGCTGGCGGGTGGGATCGATCAGCCGACCGGAGTGGATGTGGCCGTGGGTCTTGAAGGAGGCCTGCGAACCGACGAAGACACGCACGGGCAAAGGGTCCTTCGTCGCCGTCCACAGCGACGCCGACGGCATCGACGACGGCTACGTCTTCTACGACGTGGACTGGGACGAGAGCTTCGCGACCAACCCGACCGGCGTTGGCGAGTTGCGGGATCTGTGGGGCGCCACACCGACGGTCGAAACCGAACTCTGGCGGTACCTGCTGGGCATCGACCTGATCGTCACCTGGCGAGCCGGAATGCGACCGGTCGACGAACCGGTGCGCCGTGCCATGCACGACTCGCGGGCCTATCAGGTGCGCCAACGCATCGACGACCAATGGGTGCGGATCCTCGATGTCGACGCTGCGCTCACGTCGCGCGCCTACGGTCACGCCGACGGGGCGGTGACGGTCGGCGTGCACGACCCGATGGTGCCCTCGAACTGCGCAACCTGGCAGATCACCGGCACCGGAGCGAAGCGCACCGACGAGCCCGCCGACATCAGTGTCGACATCGCCACGCTGTCGGCTGCATACCTCGGCGCGGTGTCGTGGCACGACCTCGCGGCAACCGGCGCGCTGCACGCCGACGAGCAGGTGCTCGATCACCTCGACTCGCTGTTCGGTTGTCGGCCGACACCGTTCTGCGGCACCGGCTACTGACCGCCCGAATCAGGGGCCGGAGAAGACGCCGTCCCTGACGTCGTCGGTGCGCGACATGTACGCAGCCTTCGGGTCGTAGGTGTTGCCACCCTCTTGCTCCCAACCGGCGATCTCGGCGCGGCCGACCACGAACCAGTGCACCTCGTCGGGGCCGTCCGCGAGCCGCAGCGTGCGCTGCGAGGTGTACATGTCCGCCAGCGGCGTCCACTGCGACACGCCGGTGGCGCCGTGCATCTGAATGGCGTTGTCGATGATCTCGCACACGCGGATCGGCACCATGGCCTTGATCGCGCTCACCCAGACACGGGCCTCGGCGTTGCCGAGCGTGTCCATTGCCTTTGCAGCGGTGAGCACCATTCGACGCATCGACTCGATCTCGATGCGCGACTGGGCGATCATCTGGGTGTTGCCACCGAGATTGGCGAGCCGCTTGCCGAAGGCCTCGCGGGTCAGACCACGCTTGACCATCATCTCGAGGGCTCGTTCGGCGGCACCGATCGAGCGCATGCAGTGGTGGATACGGCCCGGGCCGAGGCGCACCTGCGAGATCTCGAAGCCACGGCCCTCACCGAGCAGGATGTTCTCGTACGGCACGCGCACGTCGTTGAACCGGATGTGCATGTGCCCGTGCGGCGCGTCGTCCTTGCCGAAGACCTGCATGCCTTCGAGGATCTCGACGCCGGGCGTGTCGGTCGGTACGAGGATTTGCGACTGACGCAGGTGCGGCGGCCCGTCGGGGCTGGTCTGCACCATCGTGATCATGATCTTGCAGCGAGGGTCACCGGCTCCGGAGATGTAGTACTTCTCGCCGGTGATCACCCACTCGTCACCGTCTCGCACCGCCTTGCAGGAGATGTTCTTGGCATCCGACGAGGCGAGGTCGGGTTCGGTCATCGCGTACGCGGAGCGAATCTCGCCGGCAAGCAGGGGTTCGAGCCACTGCTTCTTCTGCTCGGATGTGCCGACGCGCTCGAGCACCTCCATGTTGCCGGTGTCCGGAGCTGCGCAGTTCATCGACTCCGATGCGAGTGGGTTCTTGCCCAACTCCATCGCGATGTACGCGTAGTCGAGGTTCGAGAGGCCTTCGCCGGTCTCGGCGTCGGGGAGGAAGAAGTTCCACAGCCCCTGCTCCTTGGCCTTGTCCTTCACCGTCTGGAGCAGTTCGAGCTGCCCCTCCCCGTATCCCCAGTGATCGGCGCGACCGACACCACGGCGCTGGAACTCAGCGGTGATCGGTTCGACTTCGGTGACGATGAACTTCTTCACGGCGTCATAGAGCGGGCGGACGCCTTCGGACATACGAAGGTCGTACATCTCGGGGGTGGATTCGAGCGCTGGCATGGACTTCTCCTCGTGTCGAGCGGACCAGCCAAACCTACTGATCAGTCAGGAACGAGGTCGCATCCGAGCGGTCAGTTCATCGCAGGTCCACGGCGAGGTCGGGCGATGCGTCGATCATTCGACGACCACCCGGAGGCAGACCTCGACGCGAGCGCCCTCGACGAGACCCTCCGTCTTGCGGACGGACTGCTTCACCGGCAACAGATACGACGCCGAGTTCTTGTCAGGGAACACCGAGGTGTTCCACGTCGTGCCGCCGACGGTCACCTCGACGTGTCGGGAACCGAAGCCGGCCCGGGGCCCTTCGTGTGTTTCGTCGATGTCGTCGGTCACCTCGTGGGGCAGCGTCACGAAGTGCCACGCGGCCTCCCCGGTCCATCGCCAGAGTTCTGCGACGAACTCGTACTCGTTCACCACGTCAGGACTCCATCGCCGAGTGGTGCGGTGACCCGATCCCAACCGACCTCGATCCCATCGACCGACACGCACGGGCCGAGATGCTCGACGACGCCGAAACCCGTCTCGGATCGCAGCAACTCGGGGCGAATCACGCTCGGGCTCGTCGTGCCGTCTTCGAGATGTCCGACTCGAAGGATCCACGCGGCGGTCTGGCAGAGCGACGCGTCGACGCGTTGCGCCGACCCGACCGTCGAGCGACGCGTCGAGCGCGTCGATGACCCCGGCCGCCATGGCGAACCCGGTCGTGTAGTCGGTCGCAGCGCACGGCAGCATCGTCGGCTTGTCGTCGCCGATCGGGCCGAGACACAGCCCGCTCGCCGACTGCGCGAGCTGCTCCCACCCGGCTCGATCCGACCACGGACCCTCGTGCCCGAAGGCGGAAACCGACCCGAACACGCCGGTGAATCCGTCGGACCGCAACGACTCCTCGTCGAGGCCGAATCTGGCGACCACGCCGGGCCGGTAGCCCTGCACGATCACGTCCGCGTCGAGCGCGAGACGTCGGAGCGCGGCGAGCTCGTCCGGAATCGGCGAAGTCGGCAGTGGGCCTGGCGTTTGCCGTGCCCTGTGTCGATGACGAATGCGGGCACCACGGGCACGGTCGCGCCGCGCACGTGCAACACGTCGGCGCCGAACGCGGCGAGCGTGCGTCCGCACGACGGACCGGCGAGGACGCGGGTGAGGTCGAGCACCCGCAAGCCGGCCAACGGTCGCACCGGCGAGGGCTCCCACCGCATGGAGGCGGCAACTCCGGCGTCGGTGTGCACGACGGTCGGCCACGAGTGCACCAGTCGGCCCTGAGGGTGGCGTCGCCATTCGTCCTCGGAGCGAATGATCGCCGAACAGCCGCTCCGCTCGGCGACCGCATCCTCCAACGCCGCCGACTCCCAACGAGCGGTGGCCGCAGCGATCGATTCCTCGGCGGCACCCGGTTCCAGTCCGAGCAGGTCGGCGAGTCGGTCGGCGAGGTTCGGGAACCCGCCGTGCAGATGGATCCATCGACCGTCGCCACAGCGGTACCGACCGACCCACGGGTTGTCCGCGTTCGTGCGCGCCATCGGTTCACCGTCGACGCGCATCAGTGCGAAACCGATCGTCGCCGCGGCAGCATCGCCGACGTCGGTGCGGACCGACCCTGGATCGCCACCGGCCCGCCGAGCCAGTCGCGCAGCCGAGTCGCCGGCCTGCGCCAGCGCGACGGCAGCGACCTCACCAACCGGCCACGGCGTGTCGAGAGCAGGGTCGTCGCCGTCGATCTCGACCGGCCCGACAACGGTCCACCCGCCCGCAGCGGCGACCTTCTCGATGCGATCGGGTTGCATCGCCACATGATGACCGACGGCGCTGCGCGGCATCGGCACGGCCGGCGCGAATCGCTGCCACGACACGAGAACGGTCGAAGCAGGTTCAGTCGGCGGGCGACAGCACCGCAGCAAGACGCGGGACTTCTGGCGTCTCGGCCTCGGGCGGCTCGATGGGCACACAGGCGAGCACCCACCGTTGGTCGCTTTCGAGGAACAGCAACCGGAATGTCTCGCTGCCGGGTTGGTCGACCGGCTGGAAGCCACCGGCGTCGACGAACTCCGGCGGCTCGGCCAGCGGCACGCCTTCGTACGAGAAGATCTCTTCGTCGGTCACGGTCGCATCCGGCAGGACGCTGAACGCGAGGAACCGCACCGGGTCGTCCGGCGTCTCGAACTCGACGTCGATCGGGCGGCCGACCTCGAATGTCTGCGGCCCGTCGTAGTTGCATTCACCGTCATAGCTCATCCGGGCGTCCTCGCCGTCGAGTTCGAAAGCGCTCGGCTGACCGGTGACCAGCGAGACGATCTGCCCGGCGACGAACTCACCCGCGGTGGCGGTTGGGTCGATCATCTCGCCATGGCCGGAGTCGGTGATGATCAACTCGGCGTCGAGGCCGTACGACAGGACGTGTGCGAGGAACTCCGACGACTCGGACATTCCGATCGTTTCGTCGTTGAGACCCTGGACGAGCCGGACCTCGAGGTCGAGGTTGGTCGGCTCGATCGACGTCGGGTCGTAGGGGGCGTACAGGTCGGGAACGGTCTGCGCCAGTTGGTAGAGCCCGTTGTAGTCACCCGCCGAGCCGATGAATCGCTGTGGTGCGTGCGGCGTTCCGGCATCGCAGTCGATGCCGGGCCAGGGCGGTTCGGACACCATGGCGACCTGGGCTCCCACCATCGCCCCGCCCGAGTGCCCGAACACGGTGAGATCATCGGGGTCACCGCCCCGTTCCACCGCCGTGCGCCGGATGTGTCGGAGTGCGCACACCACGACCTCGGCCTGCCGACGGTACGGCTCGTCGGTCTCGCCCGGAAATCCCCCGGCCTGGTCGATCACCGGCCAACTCGGCACGAACACCAGCACACCGTCGGCGGCGACACGCTGCGCGAGCTCGTGCAGGCGCAAACGTTCGGCAGCGGTGCCGTGCAACATCACGACGACCGGTACTGCACCGTTCTCTCCAGTACCTGGTTCGAACACGTCAGCGGTGGTGACACCCCCCAGATCGACGTCGAGATCGACGACGACCTCGGGATCCGACCGGGCCTCGACCATGGACATCGACGGCTCGGTGGCCCCACCATCGTCGGTGGTCGAGCACGCAGTGCCGACGAGCAACGCCACGAGCGCAACGGATCGCCAGTCATGCCATCTCACGATCCAATCGTCCGTCCATGCCTGCCGTACGACAAGGGTCCTTCGGCTGATCGGGTGCACCTCGGCGCGTGACGACGAAGAAGCCGGCAACGACGATTCGCTACCCTTCGACGGTGGAACGTCGAGCCGTGATCGTCATCGCGATCGGCGCGTTGGCGGCCGTGCTGTTCGCTGCGGTCGCCACGTCGGGCAGCGTCCCCTACGCCGATCGGCCGCCACAGTTCCTCGAGCAACTCGACGAGGTGCAGTCGTCGAGTGAAGTGAACAGCGATGCCGTCGCACGGGATGGCACCAGCGAGGAGCGCAACGACACCGAGCTCTCCCCGTTCGTCGAGTTGGCGCTACGCATCGTGCTGTGGACCCTCGTCGCGCTGGCCACGGCGCTGGTGATCGCGAAGTTCTGGCGCGAGCGACCGTCGTTCGGTTGGCGACGACGACGACGACCGGAGGACCCGTTCGACCTCCTTGCCGAGGTGGCGGCGTCGATCACCGCGGACGCCGCAGCACAACGCGAAGCACTGCAGACCGGCGCTCCACGCGATGCGATCGTGGCCTGCTGGATTCGACTCGAGACGTCCGTGATCGCCGCAGGCGTCGAGCGGCGACCGTCGGACACCTCGACCGAGCTGGTCGAACGGGTCCTCGCCGACCACCAGGTGAACCCGACGTCGTTGGCGGCACTGGCCGGCCTCTACCGCGAGGCGAGGTTCTCCGAGCATCAGATGACCGAGGCGTCCCGCGCAACGGCCATCTCCGCGCTCGACCAGGTCCACGCCGGCTTGGCTCGATCGGTGCAGGCGTCATGATCGACTCGACGCGGCGGCCAATCCTGCTGATCGTGGCGGTCACGATCGCCGTCGAGGTGTTCATGATCACGACGGGCATGGGACCCGACGTGCTGTTGGTCGCGGCCGTTGCCACAACCGTGGGGATGGGGATCTGGCTCGTCATCGACACCGCCGAGTCGATTCCGACCGCAACACCGATCGGCGCGCCCGGCGCGCAGCAGCCCGAGCACCGAGTCGATCGACGCGTCACACGTCTCCGGTCAGGGCTTGCGCACGGCCAGACCGACCGCCTCTCGGCCGAACGACTCCACACCAGCCTCGTGGCGATCATCGACGATCAGCTTCGGGCGCAACACCAGATCGACCGGCACACCGACCCCACGGCTGCCGCGGCGCTCATCGGGCCCGAACTCACCGGGTTCATCGACGACCCGACCGCCCGGACCTCGCTGCCCAACATGGCGCAGCTCGACCGAATCCTCACCCAGATCGAGCGGTTGTGACCGCGAAAGGACCCATGCAACCCCTCGAACCCGAACCACGCGGCGCACTCGAACTCCAGGACGTGACACGCCTCGCAGGGGAAGTGCTCGACGAGGTGGAGATCGCCGTCGTCGGCAAGCGCGGGCCGCTGACGCTCGTCCTCGCTGCGATCCTCGCCGGTGGCAACGTGCTGCTCGAGGACTTCCCCGGTCTCGGCAAGACGCTCGCCGCTCGATCGTTCGCCCAGACGCTGGGACTCGACTTCGCCCGCGCCCAGTTCACCCCCGACCTGCTGCCCGCCGACCTCACCGGCTCGTTCGTCTACGACCAGCGCAGCGGCGACTTCACGTTCCGAAAGGGCCCGCTGTTCACCGGGCTGCTGCTGGCCGACGAGATCAACCGCACGCCACCTCGAACGCAGGCGGCGCTCCTCGAAGCGATGCAGGAGCATCAGGTGACCGTCGAGGGCGAGACGTTCGTACTCGACCGGCCGTTCCACGTGCTCGCCACCGCGAACCCGGTCGAGTACGAGGGGACCTATCCCCTGCCCGAGGCCCAGCTCGACCGCTTCATGATGCGCACGAGCTTCGGCTACCCGTCGCCCGACGAGGAGTGGGACGTGCTCGCCCGGCGGATGAACCGACGGCAGGAGGATCAGACGTTGCGCCAGGTGACCGATGCAACGACGTTGCTGGCGATGCAGGCCACGGTCGAGCGCGTGACGGTGGAGGAGAGTGTCGGCCGGTACTGCGTCGAGCTCACCGGTGCCACGCGCTCCCACCCGCACGCGCTGATGGGAGCGTCACCCCGCGGAGCGTTGGGGTTGCTGTTGGCGTCGCGGGCGTTCGCGATCATCGCCGGGCGCGACGACGTGACCCCCGAGGACGTCAAGGCGGTTGCCGAACCGGTGCTGGCTCACAGGATCACGGTGAAACCGGAGATGTGGATGAGCGAGATCACGGGGCGCACCGTGGTCGAGGCCGTGCTGGCGTCCGTGCCGGCGCCCTCGCCGTTGGAGCCTGCGTCCGGGCACAACTGATGGCGGAACGACGCCCGGCGGATCGGGTCCCGATGACCCCCTGGCAACCCACCCCGGCGATGCTGCGCACTGTTGCCGTCGCCGTCGCTGTGATCGCGATCGCGCTGATCTGGCGGCGTCCCGACCTGCTGGTGATCGCCGCGCCATTCGCCGTGGTGACCGCGTGGTCGTCACTGCGCCGACCGACGCGGTCGCCGGTGCTCGTCGATTCGATGGGGCATCCGACGCTGCGAGAGGGCGACGCAACGGTCTGGCGTGGGAGTGTCGACGGGACACCCGAAGTCGACCTGGCCGTTGCAGTGGTCGACCACGACGCATGGCTCGAGACCCGACCCCGATGCGGTGTGGCGACAGCGCCCGGAGACGACGGGCGGGCGACGTTGGCGGTCGCGATGCGATCGACGCGATGGGGTGTTCGCACGATCGAACGCATCCAGGTGACCTCGCTGTCGCCCTGGGCGGCCTACCGCTGCTCGACGGTCACTCCCCCTCGGACGGTTGCCACCCTGCCGGTACCGGCGGTGTTCGATGTGGGTGCCTCCCCGCGCCCTCGAGGACGGCCTCGTCGGCCTGCACCGGTCGACCCGGGCCGGCGACGGGAACGAGTTCGCCGGGCTTCGGGCCTTCCGAGCCGGCGACCGGATGCGACGGATCAACTGGCCACGATCGATCCGGGTCGGCGAACTGCAGATCAACGGCACATGGGCCGACCTCGACACCCACGTGGCGCTGATGATCGACGCCACCGACGATCTCGGCATCAGCGACGGAATCGACGGCCGGGCGTCGAGTCTCGACGTGACCGTGCGTGCCGCCGGAGCAATCGCCGAGCACTACGCCACCCGCGGCGAGCGGGTGTCGATGGCGACGTTCGGTGGCCGCGTCGCCCACACCGTCCCGCCAGCCAGCGGCCGTGCGCAACTCCGAAGAGTGCTCGACCAGATGGCGCGCATCCAGCCCGGTGGCACCGCCGCCACGGCCGGAGCAGGGCGCCCTGCCGTGCGGCAGTCGTCGGGCAGTCGTCTCACGGTGCTGCTGTCTCCGTTGATCTCCCCGCACGTACTCGATGAGGCCGTGTCGCTCGGTCGGCGCGGCATGTCGGTGGTGGTGATCGACACGCTCCCCGAGAACGTGATCGACCACGACGACGACCTCACCGCCATCGCCTGGAGAATCCGGTTGCTCGAACGCCGCCGCGAGATCCGCATGGTCAGCGGTGCCGGCATCCCGGTCGTGCGTTGGCGCGGCCCGGGGAGCCTCGATCAGGTGATCCGCGACATCGCCCGCCGCACGACCGGGCCACGACTGGTGCGTCGCTGATGGTCGACCCCTCCGACATCGCCGTCCGGGTGCGCAAGATGTCGCCCCAACGGTGGGTGCTGACCTTCACTGCCGTCGTCTCCGCAGCGCTCGTTCCGATCGTCACCGGCTTGGCCGGGTCGGGCCAGTCGCCGATCATCCTCGCGATCGTGATGGGCTTGGCCGGGGCTTCGGCCACCCAGCCCGACTCGCACCTGGCCCTCACCGTCCCGCTCGTCGGCGTGTGGCACTGGACGGCGAGCACGGACGCATCGATCAGCGGGTGGGCACTTCTCGTTGCCCTGTGCCTGTTCTCGTTCCACACGCTCGTGGCGCTGATGTCGACGACCCCACCGCGATCGACCGTCGACACACTGACGGCCGTTCGCTGGCTGCGCCGGAGCATCGTCGTTGCATCGGCGACCGGGGCAGTCTGGGCGCTCGTGGTCGCGGTCGATCGCATCGACCTCGCCGGCAGCACGGTCGTCACGACCATCGGATTCGTCGCAGCGACCACCTTGATGGTGGCGCTGCTCGCTCCTCGACGACCTCAACCGAACCGCTAGCACCGTTGCACGACGCGCACGGTCGGCGGGCTCGTGGTGTGACGATCGACCCAGATCCCCGGCATCGACGGCTTCGTAGCCTGAGCAACAGGACCACTCCCCCGACGAAAGGCCCGCCGTCATGACCGCCGTGTTCGACGCCACATCGACCGAACGCCCCGCGCCCCCGACCAGCCCGAATCGTGTTTTGCGACGCCGTTGTCACCAGCGGAACTGCGCGAACACCAGCAGCGGTATCTGGCGATGCCGAGCTACCGGTACGGAATCCCGGCGCGAGTGTTGTTCTGGACGGCCGACCGGGTGTTTCCCCAGGGACGCAGCTTCGAGTTCTTCGCATTCGTCGAACTCGTCGCCCGCGTGCCGTACATGGCGTGGGAACACGTGGGCCACATCGCCCAGACCCAGAACCACCACGACCACGAGTTCGACCGCAAGATCCAAGACCGCATCGTGCTGGCCCGTGACGAGCAGGACAACGAGTTCTGGCACCTGTTGATCATGGAGGAGTTCCTCGAGCAGGCCGGCTACCAGCGCCGCTGGTTCTTCGATCGGGTCTTCCCCCAGATCTTGTCGTTCCTCTACTACCACCTCTCGTGGCTGCTCTATTCGGTGAAGCCGAAGTGGTCGTATCAGCTCAACAGCGACTTCGAGGACCACGCGTTGCGGCAGTACTCGCAGTTCGTCGCCGAGCACCCCGAGTTCGACGAGGCCCCGTGGGAGTCCCGGTACCGCGACGACTACGGCCATCACGCCACGGTCGGCGACCTGCTCCGCCAGATCGCATGGGACGAAGAGCAGCACAAGATGCACTCCGAGGAGTACATCCGGCGCGGCCCACGCTTCTCACGCCGCGGCTGACACCAGGGCCCTGGGAACTGATTGGCGGAGGTGGACGGGAATCGAACCCGCCGTGCGAGGATCGCTCGCACCAACCGCTTTGAAGGCGGCGGAGCCCACCAGGTACCCGGACACCTCCGCCGTTGACACTACCTGCGGTACGAACCGGGGACCGACGCGAGCTCACATCCAGACACGACGGTCGGTCTCGACACCGTGGACGATCACATCGCGCACGGCCCGAGCTTCTTCGATCGGGATCATCCCGATGGCGATGGTCCCTGCTGCGGTGACCACTTCCACGCGGCCGAGTCCACGACGGCGCTCGAAGATCGACTGGGTCACCCGGACCGCGTTCGCCTTGCGGATCAGCGCCTGCTGGGTCGAGGAACTGATCACCAGCCGAGATGTGGCGATCTCCGATCCGAGCGACCACCGGTAGGTGCGAACGTGACGGCGCGTCGCCCACCACACCACGGCGACCACGGCGAAGGCAAGGAGTGCCCACCACCCGACGAACCATGACCCGGCAGCGGCGGCTACTGCGGCGATCAGCGATGCGTTGCGCACGCTCAACCAGATCTCGGCGGGGTGCACTCGACGGTCGAGCGGCAGGTTCTCCACCGTGGTCAGCCCGGCGATCGCGGCGGTGGCGGCGAGCTCGTCGTCACGACAGCCCACCAGACGCATGTCGCCCTGGCCGACGTTGGACAGGTGGAGGTCGTGCAAGCCGGCCCAACGCTGCAGCGGGTTCCGTCGGCTCACGAGCACCTGCACGCGGGCAACCGTGCTGGTGGTGCTGGTTCGCGACAGCAGACCCGACGTTCGACGCAACGTGGTGGAATCGGTTCGAAGCGCCAGGCCCCAGTCGGCGAGGAAGGTGCGTGCGAGATTCAGCAACGACACGAACACGGCGATCGCAACGCCGAGAACGGGCACCAACCACCAGCCGAGGCTTCCGGCGTCGGCGTCGGGAGCCCATTCGGACAGTTGGTCGGTGATCGGTTCCAGTACGACCTGGTCGATCGCGAGCAGCGGAACCAGCAGTGCGAGACCCGCCCACGGCGAGGTCGTGAGCGCAGCGAGGGCGAGCCGTCCGGGAGTGTGCTGGAAGACGACCCGTTCGGCGGGCCGAGCCGGCTCGATCGTGTCGACGAGCGCGGAGTCCGGCGCCAGCGTCGTGGCCTGTTGTCGGAGTTCCTCGGCGACCCCGCGCGAGATCGCGTCGATGGTGAACTCGGCCTGCGATGAGCCGGCGGTGTCGATCACCACCTTCACCAGGTCGGTCGCCCGGTGCAGCAGCTCCTGCTCGATCGCGATGCTCTGAATCCGCCCGACGTCGACCGAGAGCCGGTCGACGCGCAGGACGCCACTGGTGACCACCAGCTCACCATCGGACAGCTGGAACGTGTACCGCCACCACGACAGCAACGACATCGTCGCCAGGCCGGAAACCGCCACGGCACCGACGAACAGCAGCCGCCCATCGGCGGCACCTCGAACGACGAACAAGGCGAGCACGACGACCTGCACGACCCCGAGCGAACGGACGGCGCGGAGGCCCAGAAAGACGATCGCGAGCGGCGATTGACGTTGCGGCTGGGAGAGGTCGATCACGGGAACGGCTCGGCGGGCGGCGGCGATGTCGGCGGCGCCCAGTCGTTGGCGGCTTCGTCCGCCGGCGGCTCGTCGTCGACGCCGGCTCGGGCGGCAACGACCTCCTTGATGCGTTCGGCGTCAGCAACCGGCAAGCCCGGGACGGCGATGTCCGGTCCAGCAGAACTCACCTGCAGGGTCGCGAGCCCGAGCGATCGCTCGATCACACCGCGGCCGACGCTGACGTGCTGGATGCGCGAGAACGGAATCGTCTCCACACGGTGGCGGACCACACCGCTGCGCAACGACAGGTCGTGCTCGCGCACCTGATAGGCCAGACGGCGCGCTTCGAGGAGCACTGCAACCGAGATCGCCACGAGCGCTGCGATGATGATTCCGCCGACGAGCGCCGGCCAGAACGTGGCGTCGCTGCGCCACACGATCAGCACCACGACGCCGACGACGACTGCGGCGATGCCGGCGATGCCGGCGAACTGGCTCCAGACATAGCGTGGGTCGACCGAGACGAAGGAGTCCGCGCGCAGCTGTGGGAGATCGTCGACGGCGATCGGCTCGTTCGTGAAGGGCTGAGACATCGCGATCATTCAACCGCGACCTGGCACGTCTGTGCGTTCGTGGACGCTGCGACCGCAGTCAAATCCGCACAGACGTACCGTCGATCGCCGCACGGTTGTCAGCATCTGCCACGTTCGGTACGTTCACCGCACCGGCTCTCCCCATGCATCCGCCCGCTGATCGGGGGACGTCATGGTCACACTCTGCTGGGCCGCCAAGGGCGGCAGCGGAACCACCGTCGTTGCGACCGCACTCGCGCTCGAGTTCGCTCCGACCTTCCCTGCTCGTCGATCTCGACGGCGAGATCCCCGCCGTGCTCGGTGTGCCCGAACCGGACCGGCCCGGCGTCGCCGACTGGTTGGCGAGCGACACATCGACCGACCACCTCGCCGACCTCCTGATCGACATCGGGCACCAGACCTGGCTGCTGCCATGGCGGGCAGCTGCCACCGATGTCGACCGACGCGGGCAGAGCCGGCCGACCGACCAGGCCCGATGGGCCACGCTCGGCGACTGGCTCCACGACTGGTCGAGCCAGTGGGGCTGCGACGTCACCGTCGACGTCGGCACCCGCGTCCCACCCGAACCGCTCGCATCCCGTGCCGGTCGTTCGCTCCTCGTGAGCCGGCCCTGCTACCTCTCGCTGCGTCGGGCCGTGCGCAGCCCGACGCGACCGACCGGCGTGATCCTCGTCGACGAGCCAGGACACGGTCTGCGCGCCCGCGACGTCGAGCACGCCCTCGGGGTCCCGGTCGAGGCCACGGTGAGCTTCGATCCCGCTGTGACACGCGCCGTCGACGCCGGCTTGCTTGCGAGCCGGCTCCCGCGGATGATGACGCGGGCGCTGCGTCGGGTGGCTGCGTGAACGATCACGACGTCGTCCAAGCCGTGTGCAACCTGGTCGCAGACGAGACAGGCGACCCGACGACCATGATCGAAGACGAAGTCCGCCGGCTCGCCCCACTGGCCCCCGCCGAGCTGCAAGCACGCCTGAGCCGGCAGGCGGTCGCACAGCTGCGTGGGCTCGGCGAACTCGACGTCTACGTCCGCGACGACACCGTCGACGAGGTCCTCGTCAACGCCGGTCGCGAGATCTGGATCGACCGCAATGGCACCCTGCTCCCGGTCGGCGAGCTTCGTGCCGGGAGCATCGACCTGGTCATCGAGCGGGTGCTCGCACCCCTCGGGCGCCGAGTCGATCGAACCTCGCCGATCGTCGACGCACGTCTTGCCGACGGCGCTCGCGTCTGCGCCGTGCTGCCGCCGATCGCGGTCGACGGGCCGATGCTCTCGATCCGACGGTTCCGTCGGCGCGTCCTGTCGCTCGACGCGTTCACCGGCGCTGCTGGTTGCAAGATGCTGCGAGAACTCCTGCACGCTCGCTGCAACCTCGTCGTGTCCGGGGCCACGTCGTCGGGCAAGACCTCGTTGATCGCCGCCCTCCTGAGCGAAGTCGAAGCGTCCCACCGGCTGGTCGTGGTCGAAGACACCGCCGAACTCCCGCTGCGTCATCCCCACGCGGTCCGTCTCGAAGCCCGCCCGCCCAGCATCGACGGCCCTGGCGCAGTCGACCTCGCGCAACTCGTGCGTACCGCGCTGCGGCTCCGCCCCGACCGAATCGTCGTCGGCGAGGTGCGCGGCGACGAGGTCCTGGCGTTGGTCCAGGCGATGAACACCGGCCACGACGGATCGATCGCCACCTGCCATGCGAACGGTCCGCCCGACGCATTCATGCGGCTCGAGTCGCTGGTGTTGCAGGCCGCCCCCACCTGGCCGCTGGCGGCGATCCGCCACCAACTCGCACGGTCGATCGACATCGTCGTGCACGTCGAACGATCCACCGACGGGCGTCGACGGGTCACCCAGATCTGCGAGGTCGCACCGCCACCGCCGGCGGAAACGGACCCAGGGGTCGCGACGATGCGACCGCTCGCCCAGTTGGACGCACGCGGCGATCTGGTCGCCGTCGCCGCTCTCGGACGGAGTCGACGATGACCGGTCAGCCGTCGACGCACCGACCGCCGGCCGAGGCCGGACGGCAGTGATCGCCGCCGCCGTCGCCGCGACCTGGGTCGTCGTCATTGCCGCGGCGATCCGCCCACGCCTCGGTCGGGGCGAACCCGACACGGCGCAGGGGCCGACGCGTCTCGACATGGCAGCCGCCGCGTGGACGAGCCGAATGTCCCGACGGCACACCCCCGACGCTCGCGGCGTTGCATCATGGTGCGACGGCATCGTCCGCCAGGTCCGATCGGGATCGACACTGCGCGAGGCCCTCACTGCCGTCCCCGACGATGCTCCGACAGCACGAGCGACCGCCCCGCTCAGATCGTCGATCGACCGGGGGCTCTCGATACCCGATTCGGTTGCTCGGGTCGACGACGCAGGGTCGCACGTACGGCTCGCACTCGGCGTGATCGCCGCCACCAGCCGAATCGGTGGTCCGGCGGCGGCGTCGATCGACCGCACTGCCATGGCGTTGCGCCAGCGCGCCGCCGATCTCGACGAACGATCGACGCAGGCTGCTCAGGCCCGGCTCTCGACGCACGTGATGACCGTCGTACCGCTGCTGATGCTCGCGGTGCTGGTTCTGACCGACCCCGACGTCCGCTCGGTGGCGACGTCACCGATCGGCGCGTCCAGCATCACCGCTGGCCTGTTGCTCAACGTTGCCGGCTGGTGGTGGATGCACCGGATCGTCAGGACGTCGACGTGAACACCGCAGCACTCCTCGCTCCAACCGGTGCCGCGCTGTCCATCGTGTTCGCCGGGGTGCTCGCTCGCCCACACCGCGCTCGACCGGTGAACCCCGCAGGGCTTGCATCCGCCCGGAGGTGGCCTCGAACCACGCACACGCTGGCAGCCGCCGCAGGCGTGGCGGCCGCGGTCGTGGCGGTCGCGGCGGGCCCCGTGGCGGTCGGATTGTTCGGTGCCGGTGCACTGTTGGTTCGACATCTCGCACCGATCCGTGCCGCAGGTCGACGGCGGGCAACGATCGACCGGGTGCTTCCCGAAGCGTTGGAGCTGTTGGTGCTGAGCGTGCGCGCCGGACTCACGCCGGTCCAGGCAGTGCGCGATCTCGCGACGTTCGACGAGCCGGCGATCGGCGAAGCGTTCGCCGAGGTCGTGCGCCGAACCGAGCGCGGCCGGCCCTTCGCAGATGCGCTGACGGCGCTCCCAGAACTCCTCGGCGCAGGTGCCGGCGGCCTGGCCGACGTGATCGCCACCAGTGATCGCCACGGCCTGCCGCTTGCTCCGGTGCTCGACCAACTCACCGACGAGGTCCGATCCGGCCGACGCCGGATCGAGCAGGCCGAAGCTCGCAAGCTTCCGGTTCGGCTCGCCTTCCCGCTGGTGGCGTGCACGCTGCCGTCGTTCGTTCTCCTCGCGATCGCGCCAGCCGTGATCGCCGCACTCTCGTCGCTCGGCGGAACCGCCCGGTGACCGACAACCCGGAATCATCCGACCAACGAACGGGAGCGACCATGCCCAACCACCTCACCCTCATGCTGTTCGTCCACGCCCACAGTGCGCTGTCGGCTGCGATCAGCAGCAACCGAGAGCCCCGATGCGCACGAAGCGACGACCGCGGCCAGGCCACCACGGAGTATGCGCTCGTGTTGCTCGCCGCCGCGCTGGTGGGCCTGATGGTCGTCGCCTGGGCCACGGCGGGCGGTGGGGCACAGCGCATCAGCCGGCTGTTCAACGGGGTCATCGATGCCGTCATCGACCGGGTCTGACGGGGCACGTCTCAGCTCGAATCGCGGCCAGGCTTCGGTCGAGTTCGCCTTGGCGCTGCCGATCGTGGTGCTGATGGCGCTCGGTCTGGTCGTGGTGGGCGTTGCGGTTCGCAACGAGCTGGCCGTCGAGCTCGCCGCACGGGAAGGCGCTCGCGCCGCTGCGGTATCGGCCACCCCAGCCACTGCTGCGCACCGGGCCGCCAACCGTGCCGTGGCGCTGCCGATCGACGTCGCGACCACCAGCGGCGGCCGGTGGGTGACCGTCACCGTCACCTACGTCGATCCGGTCGACGTGGCGATCATCGGTGCACTGATCGGGCCGGTGACGCACACGGCATCGGCCACGATGATGTTCGAACCACCGGAGGCCGCCGAGCGTTCACCGCCCGTAACCTGAACGAGCGTGCAGGTTCACACTCGGGTCGACACCGTCGGCGATTCCATCGTGGTGGCGGTCGACGGCAGCGTCGACCTGTCGACGGTCGGCCGCCTCCACGACGATCTGGCGCGTGCGGTGCGGCAGCATCCGGGCGTCTTGCTGATCGTCGATCTCGATGCGGTCGGGGCACTCGACGACGCAGGTCTCGGTGTCCTGCTCGGCGCTGCGGCAGTGGCCCGCGACGGCGGCGGTGACGTCGAGGTGGTCTGTTCACGACCTGCGTTGCGTGAGCGGTTGCAGCGCACGCGGTTCGATCGCGCCATCACCGTGCGGGGCTCGATCACGTGAACGCCCACTCCGACACCCGACCCACGGTGTGGGTGTTCGGCGACCAGCTCAACCGCGGCATCGGGGCGCTGCGCGACGCCACACCATCGTCACACCGGGTGCTGATCGTCGAGAGCTCAGCGAAGCTCGCGGCGAAGCGCTGGCACCGTCAGCGCGCTCACTTCGTTCTTGCGTCGATGCGACGATTCGTCGAGGAGCTTCGCTCCGCCGGCTTCGACGTCGATCATCGTCGCGCCGACTCGCTCCGAGCGGGTCATCGCGAGCACGTCGCCGACTTCGCACCGACCGAGGTCGTCGCAAGCGAACCGGCGAGCTGGGACGGGCTCGAGCTGCTGCACGATCTCGGCGTCACCGTCGTTCGGTCGAACCAGTTCCTGTGCCACTACGACGAGTTCGCCGGGTGGGCGAACGGGCGACGGCAGCTGAAGATGGAGGACTTCTACCGGTGGCAACGCCGTCGCCTCGGCTATCTGATGGACGGCGACGAGCCGGCGACGGGTCGTTGGAACTACGACGACGAGAACCGTGAACGTCCTCCGAAGACCGCCAATCCGTGGCCCGAACCGCAGCAGTCGCGACTCGACGACATCGATCGCGCCGTGCTCGCCGACCTCCCCGTCGGGTGCTGGGGCGCCGAACCGGACGGCACCTGGGCGACAACGCGGCTCGCTGCGCTCTCGCGCCTGCGCCATTTCGTCGATGACGTGCTCCCCATGTTCGGACCGCACGAGGACGCCATGGTCGAGCGATCGTGGCACCTCGCCCACTCCGTGCTCTCGCCCTACCTCAACATCGGCCTCCTCCTGCCCGACGAGGTCTGCGACGCCGTGCAGGACGCCTACGACGAAGGGCGTGTGCCGATCGCGTCCGCCGAGGGCTTCATCCGGCAGGTGATCGGCTGGCGCGAGTACGTGTGGGGCGTCTACTGGCTCTGGATGCCCGAGTACCGAGACCGCAACGTGCTCGAAGCCGATCGGCCGGTGCCACCGGTGTTCCGCGGCGACACGACCACCGACATGAACTGCGTGAGCCAGTGCATGACGGCGTTGCACGACCGCGCGTACAACCACCACATCCAACGGCTCATGGTGCTCGGCAACCTCGCGCTGTTGCACGGCGTCGACCCGTGGGAGATGACCGAGTGGATGTGGTCGAGCTTCGTCGACGGAGCCGAGTGGGTGATGCTGCCCAACGTGATCGGCATGAGCCAGTGGGCCGACGGCGGGATGATGGCCACCAAGCCCTACGCCGCCGGGGGCAACTACATCGACAAGATGAGTGACTACTGCACCGGTTGCCGCTACGACCGCAAACAGCGCGTCGGCGACGATGCCTGCCCGTTCACCACCCTCTACTGGGACTTCCTCGCCCGACACCACGATCGACTGGTGAAGAACCCTCGCATCGCCCGCCAGGTCCGCGCCTCCGAGCGGCTGGCGGACCTGCCGGCCGTTCGCGAACGCGCTGTCGAGGTGCGACGCCGACTCGACGACGGCACGCTGTGACCGTGAACGAATCGAACACCGCCGACGAACCGATCTTCCACCTCGCCGTGCCCGACGACTGGGCTGCGGCGTTCGCGCTCGGCGAGTACACGATGTCGACCCGCGGGGTCACCCTCGAGCAGGAGGGGTTCATCCACTGCTCGACACGCGAGCAGATGCAGGACACCGCGAATCGGTTCTACGGCGACCTCGATCAGCTCGTGGTGTTGACGATCGATCCGAGGCTCGTGCCGTCGCCGATCGTGTTCGAACCGCCGGCGCCCGACATGGACGTGCTGTTCCCCCACATCTACGGCCCGTTGCCGATCGCGGCGGTCAACCTCGCAAGCGCCTGGCTCCGCTCACCGGACACCCCCTGGACCCTCGACGACCCGCGTTGACGCTCGGTGTCGTACCCCGAAGGTCGACGACGTCACCAATGGCTGGTGCCGGGGGCGCCCTTGAACGGGCCGGTGACGTTGGCGGTGACCCAACCGCCGTAGAAGCTGCCCTCGTTGCTGGTGACTCGCTCGTCGTCGATCCAGCACTCGTCGACCTTCTGCGCGTAGAACGCCCAGTGATCGCGGACGTCGGGGAATGCCGCCGACGGGTCGGTGTAGGTCCACCCGGCATCAGCGATGCGGACGTCTCCGACGACGATGTCGGCGTACTCGGCAACGCCCTTCCACTCGCAGAACGTGCGCCGCTCCGATCGCTCGAGCCGGCCGTGGTCGACGAACTCCGGCGCCACGTAGTACGCCGGAGGTTGGCTCGTCTCGAGAATTCGGAACGCCGACGGCGCATCGACGATCGTGGCGCCGGCGTGGATCACCCGTACCCGCCACTCGACGCGCTCCAGCCGCGGCGGGCGAGGAAAGTCCCACACCGATTCGATCGGCTTGCCGTTCGTCGCGAGCTCCATGCAGACCACGATGCGCCTGCGAGACGCCGGGCGTCGAGTCGTGCTCAGAGATTGTCGAGGTCGTCGAACTCGGATTCTTCGGGTGGTCGGGTGCGACCGCCCGTGCGTTTGTCGGCCGCCTTCTCGTGCTCTCGCTGCTCTTCCTCGAGCGCCGCCTCTTCCTCGATCAGTCGTTCGAGGCTGTGCAGTCGAACCGGGTCGAGATCGCCCGCTGCGATCGCTGCCTGCACCGCACAGCCCGGCTCCTGATCGTGCTTGCAGTCGCGGAAGCGGCATCCGTCCATCAAGTCGAAGACGTCGGCGAAGGCCCGCTCGATGCCGTTGCCCGACAGCCACAGGCTGAGGGCTCGCACGCCCGGCGTGTCGATGAGCCACCCCTCGCCCGGCAGCGGCACCAGCTCGGCAGCGACGGTCGTGTGGCGACCGCGCTGATCACCCTCGCGCACCTCGAAGGTCGCCTGACGTTGCGCTCCGACCAATGCGTTGACGAGGGTCGACTTGCCCACCCCGCTCGCGCCGAGGAAGGTCAGTGTGCGATTGCCGGCCGCGTACGAGCGGATCACCTCGACGCCATCGGACGTCTTGCCGCTCGCCAGCAACACCGGAACGCCGAGCGCAACGTCGAGCAACGCGCGTCGCCCCGGCTCAGGATCGCCGACCAGATCGGTCTTGGTGAGCACGACCACGGGGTCGGCACCCGAATCGAATGCCAACACCAGCTCGCGCTCGAGGCGCCGCGGGCTCGGAGGCGACCCCAGTGCATGAACGAGGAACACGACGTCGATGTTCGCGGCCAGGGTGTGCGACACCGCTCGCATCCCGTCGAACGACGCCCGACGCGTGAACGCCGATCGACGGTCGAGCACGTGCTCGACCCGCTCGCCGTCGCCGGAGGGAATCACCCAGTCGCCGACGGCGACGTCGGCACCGATGTTGCGCACGCGCAGGGGCTCGGCGGCACCCCGAGACTCGCTCATCGAGCGCACCACGGTGCTCCAACCGCGATCCAGGCGCGAGACCCGACCGGGGGCTCCGGGTCGGCCCAGTTCGGCCCAGGCATCGTCGAAGTCGGTGGCCCATCCGAGTGCCGGGTCCGGCTCGTTGGTGCGGTTCGACATCGTGGTCGAACCGTAACGCGATGTGGTTTCCGTCGTTCCCTTGGCACACTCACCACCGACGGACCTTCATCGTCACCTTGACAACGGGCGGTCCGATCACGTAGCGAACACATTCCGACACACCCCGAAAGGCACTGATGTCCAAACCCCTCGTCATCGTCGAATCGCCCGCCAAGGCGAAGACGCTGTCGAAGTTCCTCGGCAGCGACTACGACGTGCGCGCCTCGGTGGGCCATGTGTCCGACCTGCCGAGCAAGGGGTTGAACATCGATGTCGACAACGGGTTCAAGCCCACCTACGAGCTCACCGAGCGCGGCAAGACCGTGGTCAAGGACCTCAAAGCGGCGCTGAAGGATGCCTCCGAGCTCTACCTCGCGACGGATGAAGACCGCGAGGGCGAGGCGATCTCGTGGCACCTGATCGAGTACCTCAAGCCGAAGGTGCCCGTGAAACGGATGGTGTTCCACGAGATCACCAAGTCCGCCGTCGATCACGCCGTCAACAATCCACGAGGCCTCGACTACGGCCTCGTCGACGCGGCTGAGACCCGACGCATCCTCGACCGGCTCTACGGCTACGAGGTGTCACCGGTGCTGTGGCGCCGCGTCAACCGCGGCCTGTCGGCCGGGCGCGTCCAGAGCCCCTCGGTCAGGTTGATCGTGCAGCGAGAACGCGAGCGCATCGCGTACATCACCGCCGACTACTGGGACATCGACGTCGGCACCGCCACACAACCGGCGTTCACCGCCAAGCTCGTCGCGGTCGGCGGCGACCGGGTTGCCGCCGGCAAGGACTTCGATGCGAATGGTCAGGTGTCGGCGAAGGCCGTCGCACTCGACGAGGCCCGTGCCCGCGGGCTGGCGGAGGGCTTGGGCGACGCCACGTTCACCGTGCGCTCGGTCGAGGACAAGCCGTATCGCTCGTCGCCGAAGGCGCCGTTCATGACCTCGACGCTGCAGCAGGAAGGCGGCCGCAAGCTGCGCCTCTCGTCGTCGCAGGTGATGCGCGTCGCCCAGGGGTTGTACGAGCGCGGCTTCATCACCTACATGCGTACCGACAACGTCGTGTTGTCCGACGAGGCGATGCAGGCGACACGGGCCGCCGTCACGAGCGAGTACGGCGCGAACTATCTCAACGCGGCACCGAAGCAGTACTCCTCGAAGGTGAAGAACGCCCAGGAGGCCCACGAGGCGATCCGCCCGACCACCCCCTACCGATCGCCACAGAGTCTCGGGTCCGAGCTCAACAGCCAGGAACTCGCGCTCTACCGTTTGATCTGGCAGCGCACCCTGGCCTCGCAGATGGCCAACGCCACAGGGGTCACCGTCAGCGTGCGCCTCGCCGCCAACGCCACCGATCGCACGACGGGCGAGCTGACCGACTGCGAGTTCGCGGCATCGGGCACCACGATCACCTTCCCCGGCTACCGCGCCGTCTATGTCGCGTCGAAGGAGGAGACCGGCGACGACGACGCCGACAACGAGGCGTTGCTGCCACCGCTGACCCAGGGTGACGAGGTGCCGATCGCCTCGATCGAGCCCAACGGCCACAGCACCTCACCGCCGGCGCGCTACACCGAAGCCTCGCTCGTGAAACGGTTGGAGGAGCTCGGCATCGGCCGACCCTCGACGTGGGCGTCGATCATCCAGACGGTCCAGGACCGTGGCTACGTGTGGAAGAAGGGCCAGGCGCTCGTGCCCACGTGGACGGCGTTCGCCGTGGTTCGCCTGCTCGAGGAGCACTTCGACGCGCTCGTCGACTACGACTTCACCGCGTCCATCGATCACGACCTCGACGAGATCGCCAACGGCCAGCGGGCCAAGGGGAAGTGGTTGAAGCGCTTCTACTTCGGCGACACCGGCGACGGCGACACCGAGCCGATTTCTGCCGAGGCCGGTTTCGGCGATGACGCACTGCTCGGGCTGAAGCGCTTGGTCGAGGAGAACCTCGACGAGATCGACGCCGCGGAGATCAACACGTTCCCGCTCGGCCCCGATGACGACGGTGAATTGATCGTTGTCAAGCCGGGCAAGTACGGCCCGTACGTCAAGCGGGGAGACGACACCGCCAGCGTTCCCGACGACCTCACGCCCGACGAGTTGACGATCGCGAAGGCGATCGAGCTGCTCGCCGCTCCGAAGTCCGACGATCCGATCGGTGAACTCGACGGTCTCCCGGTCTTCGCGAAGAACGGTCGATACGGCCCGTACGTGCAGTGGGGCACTCACGACGACCCCCCGCCAGGGCTCGAGAAGCCGAAGATGTCGAGCCTGTTCAAGACCATGGTGCTCGAACGCATCACGATGGACGAGGCCGAGGCGCTGCTGCAGCTGCCCCGGCACCTCGGCGACGACCCCAGCGACGGCGTTCCGATCTACGCGAACAACGGCCGCTACGGCCCGTACGTGCAGAAGGAGAAGGACTACCGCAACATCGACTCCGAGGACCAGTTGCTCCAGATCACGCTCGCCGAGGCGCTGGCGATCTACAGCCAGCCCAAGGTGTACAAGCGCGGTGGCTCGAACCTGGCCGCGAAGGGTCCGCTCAAGGAATTCGGAACCGATCCGGTCAGCGAGAAGCCGGTGGTGGCCAAGGACGGCCGATTCGGGGTGTACGTCACCGACGGCGAGACCAACGCCTCGCTCGGCAAGGGTGACCGCCTCGAGGAGGTGACGCCCGAACGCGCCTACGAGCTGCTCGCCATCCGGCGAGAGGCGATCATCGCCAAGGGTGGCCCCACCAAGAAGAAGCGTGCTGCGAAGAAGAAGGCGCCGGCCAAGAAGAAGGCCGCTGCCAAGAAGTCCGCAGCGAAGAAGAAGGCCCCGGCCAAGAAGGCCGCTGCGAAGAAGAAGGCCCCGGTCATCACCGACATCTCCGAGTGACACGCGGCTGTTGCATCTCGGGAAGTGGTGTTGTTAGGGTTGCCTAACAGCCGCCACTTCACACGGGAGACCTTCGTGCTGCAAACATTTCTCACTGGGCTCCGCGAAGGGCTCGAGGCGGCGCTCGTCGTCAGCATCTTGATGTCGTTCATGGTCCGCACGGGCCATCGTGACCGCATCCCTGCACTCTGGGCCGGCGTCGCCGTTGCCGTGCTCGTGTCATTCGGGTTCGGTGCTCTGCTCCACTACACGTCGGCCAACATGAGCTTCGAAGCTCAGGAGGCCTTCGGCGGCATCCTCTCGATCATCGCCGTCGTCTTCGTCACCTGGATGGTGTTCTGGATGAAGCGTGCGTCGCGCACGCTCAAGGGCGAACTGCAGGACAAGATGTCCGCTGCGATCGAGATCGGCACGATCGGGGTGTTCACTGCTGCACTGCTCGCCGTCGGCCGCGAGGGTCTGGAAACCGCACTGTTCCTGTACCCCACGTTCCAGGCCCAAGGTGCCGGTGCCGGGCCGGCCCTCGGCGCACTGCTCGGCATCCTGACCGCCGTGGTCATCGGCGTGCTGCTCTACCGCGGCGTCGTCTCGATGAACTTGGCGGTGTTCTTCAAGGTCACGGGCGCGGCGCTCATCGTGATCGCCGCCGGAGTCCTCGCCTACGGGGTGCACGACCTCCAAGAGGCCGGCATTCTGCCGGGCCTGGACAATCTCGCCTGGGACATCGACGGCTGGGAGATCACCAGTTGGTACGGCGCCCTGCTCAAGGGCATCTTCAACCTCGGCCCGCAGATGACCGTGCTCGAAGTGCTCACCTACATGGCCTACCTGGTCCCCACCATGTGGCTGTTCCTGCGGACCGATCGGTCGACGACCGACGCGCAGCGCAACACCGCAGCCCCGGTCGCCGAGACCGTCGGCTGACATCGCCCCTACCCGACCCCCACCCGAAGTCCCTGGAGTCCCCATGCCACGTTCACCCCTGTTGCTCGTCGTCGCTGTGCTCGCGCTCGGCGCCTGCTCGACCGAAGCGGCCGACACCACCGTCGGCGTCACCGGCACCGATGACGCATGCGTGATCGAGAACGACATCCTCGATGCGGGCAAGGTCGGCTTCGAGTTCCTCAACGAGTCGAGCAAGGTGAACGAGCTGTACGTGCTGAAGGCCGACGGTGACACCCTCGGTGAGGTCGAGAACGTCACCACCGGCACGAAGCGGACCCTCACCGTCGACGTCGTCGCTGGCGACTACCTGGTTCGCTGCAAGCCAGGGCAGACCGGCGACGGCTTCGAGTCGCCCTTCACGGTCGTCGGTGACGGCGGGACCGAGGTGGTCGCCGACCGCGAGATCACCTTCGACGCGATCGATTTCGACTACGAGAACCTGGATCTCACGGGCATCACCGATGGCGACACGATCCGCTTCGCAATGACCAACCTCGGCGAACAGCCCCACGAGTTCGAGGTGATCGCCCCCGACGGCGAGCCGATCGGTGAGGTGGCAGCGATGAACCCCGGCGAATCGGGTGGGGCCACGCTGAGCTTCACCTCCCCCGGCGTGTTCACCTATCAGTGCATCCTGGTCGACCCCGACACCGGTCAACCCCACACCGAACTCGGCATGATCGGCACCTTCGACGTCGCATCGGAGTGACCGCGCGAGCATCTCGTGAACAGCTTCACCCCTGAGGAGTGAAGTCGTTCACGAGAACGCCGGAGGACCCGTGTCAGGTGAAGATGATCTGACCCCCGGCGGCCATGTCGTAGAAGTCGCCGACGGTGATGATGTCGTCGAGTTCGTCGATCAGATCCTCGCGCTCCATGCCGAACAACTCGACCGAGGCGAGACAGGCGTAGAGCCCGGCACCGGTGTCGTGGATCATCTCGATGAACTCGGCGATGCCCGGGAAGTCGAGCTTCTCGATCTGCTTCTCCATGTACTTGGTCATCAGCGCCGAGGCACCGGGAATCACGCCGGCGAGCGTCGGCATGTGCAGGCCGGGGTTGCCGACCGCTGCCACCTTGATGTGATCGTGGCGCTCCTTGTGCACGGCGTCCATGCCGAAGAACGTGAAGAACAAGTTGGCATCGATGCCCTCGTTGCGGGCGCCGTTGGCCATGATCAGCGCCGGGTAGATGCCTTCGAGCGAGCCCTTCGACACGATGATCGAGACCTTCTCGATCTTGGCGTCGACGACGGCGGGTGGGATGGGATGGGTGTCGGTCATGTCAGATGCAGCCCTTCGGCTTGGGGATGCCCGCCACCATCGCGGCGAGCTTGGCGGGGCCCTTCGGGAACAGCACGAAGAGTTCCTTCGTGGTCACATCGGAGAGCTTGCTGATCTTGCGCACCGTCGGGCCGGTGCCCTTGGCGAAGTACTCGTTGCGCATCAGGTCGATCACCGTCCAGTGACGATCGTTCAACGGAGTCGGCACACCGATCTCGTCGGCGATCTCCGGCGCCATCTCCTTGGTCCATTGCTCGGGATCGACGAAGAATCCTTCGTCGTTCACCTCCACGGGAGTTCCGGCGAGTGTCTTGGTTGGCATGTTCTGGGTCCTTTCGAGTGCGTTCGTGTCAGCCCTTGACGGGCTGCTTCTTGCCGAGCTTGGGCATGTCGGGGCCGATGCCGGGGATGTCCCGCCCGGGCAGCAAGCCGTGCCAGTAGAACGATTGGAACATCAGCTTGCCGAGGTGGTTCGCCCGAGATTCCTTCAGCAGCGGGAGCCCGACCGGGCCGGGATAGTGACCGCCGACCGGTTCGTCCTCGTAGTTGAAGTCGATCAACAGCGCCTTGGAGAAGCCCGTCTCGATGAAGCAGTTGGCGTGGCCGTCGTAGGTGTGCTCGATCGGCTCACCGTTCAGGAAGGCCTCGATGTTCTCCACCAGCACCTCACCCTCGAAGTGGGTGACCGAGCCCGCCTTGGACGTCGGGACGTCAGCGGCATCGCCGATGACGAAGATGTTCGGTTTCACCGTCGACTGCAACGTGGCGTTGTCGGTGGGGATGAACCCGAGCTCGTCGCCGAGACCGGGCGAGTCCTCGACGTACTCGGCCCCGCCGTGGAGTGGGATCATCACGGCGAGGTCGAACTCGACCTCGCGACCGTCCCAGCTGATCAGCTTGCGGCCCTCGCCGTCGACCTCGCCGGTGTTGAACTCGGCGATCACCTCGACGTGCTTGTCCTCGAGCAACGACCCGAGGGCCGCCGATGCGGTCGGCTTCGTGAACGCACCGTCGAGCGGCGTGACGTAGGTGATGCGAACGTCGTCGCGCACGCCCTTGTCGGTGAAGTACCAGTCGGCGAGGAAGGCGAACTCGAGTGGTGCCACCGGACACTTGATCGGCATGTCGACGACGTTGATCACCAGGTGGCCCTCGTCGAAGTCGTCGAGCGCCTCCGCCAGCGCGATTGCGCCGTCCATGTCGTAGAACGTATGGACCGTGTCACGCCAGCCCGGGCCGGTCATGCCTTCGGTTTCGTCGGGGAGCAGGATGGTTCCCGTGGCCACCAGGAGCACGTCGTACTCCAGGGTGGTGCCATTCGACAGCAGCACCGTGTTCGTCTCGATGTCGACCGACTCGATCGGGCTCTGGTGGTAGTGGATGCCCTTCTTGAGTTGACGGTCTCGCTTGCGGACGATCTCGTCGGGTTCGGCCAGCCCGAACGGCACGAACAACAACCCGGGTTGGTACACGTGGCGGTTGTCCTGGTCGACGATGTCGATACGGAGTTGCTCGTCCTTGTACTTCTTGCGCAGCCGATTCGCGGCAAGCGTGCCGCCGGTCCCGGCGCCAAGGATCACCAGTCGTTGTTGCTGGGACATCTCTGCGAACTCCAATCCTGCAGGCCGCAACCATTGCGGCCGCTCGTGACGTCAACGGTACGCACCGCCACTGCGAGCCACCACGGCCTTTCGTCACATCCCCCCGGGGTATGCGTTCCTCCTCGGACGGCATCGACTCGGTACCATCGCCGATCGTGAGCGACCGCCCTGCGTACATCGCCTTCGAAGGCGCCGAAGGGTGCGGCAAGTCCACGCAGGCTGCCCGGCTGGCCGACGTCATCGGCGCGGTGCTCACCCGCGAGACGGGCGGCACCGACATCGGCGCCCGCCTTCGAGAGATCCTCCACGACACGAGCGTCCACAACCTCGACCCGCGCGCCGAGGCGCTGATCACCGCAGCCGACCGTGCACAGCACATCGCCGAAGTCGTCCGACCTGCACTCGATGCCGGCGACCCCGTCGTCAGCGACCGTTCGGTCTACTCCTCGCTCGCGTACCAGGGCTACGGCCGCGAACTCGACGTCGACGAGATCCGCCATCTGAACGAGTGGGGGACCACCGGCGTGTGGCCGAGCACAGTGGTGTTTCTCGACACACCCGACGACGTGATCGCCGAGCGGATGAGCCGGCGAGACCTCGACCGGTTCGAGGCCGCAGGCGACGAGTTCCACGCACGAGTGATCGCCGGTTTTCGGGCCATGGCCGCCGCCGACCCCGACCGTTGGATCACCGTGCAGGCGATCGGCTCGGTCGATCGCGTCGCCGAGGAGATCCGGCTGGCACTGGACGAACGGCGACCACGGTGACCGACCCCGCCGGTGCCGCCACCGACACCCGCCCGGGGCCGATCTGGGACGATGTGATCGGCCAGCCCGCTGCCGTGCGCAGCCTCCGCGCCGCTGCCGATCGGGGGGCGGTCCACGCCTACCTGTTCGTCGGCCCGGCCGGGTCCACCAAACTCCAGGCCGCCCGAGCGTTCGCCGCACGACTGATGACCGGAGCCGAGGACATCGACCAGCGCGACGCCGAACTGATCCTGCGTGGTGAACATCCCGATGTTCGAGAGGTGCGTCGAACCGGCGCCCGCATCGACACCGACCAAGCGCGGTCGATCATCCACGAGGCGTCGCTGACGCCCTCGGAGGGGTCGTCGAAGGTATTGATCCTCGATGAGTTCCACCTGCTCGCGCCCGAAGGTGCCGGCCGCCTGCTCAAGATCATCGAGGAACCACCCGACTCGGTGACATTCGTGATCCTCGCCGACTTCGTGCCACACGATCTGGTCACGATCTCCTCGCGGTGCGCACGTGTCGACTTCCATTCGATCGGCTCCGACGTGATCGCAGCCCGGCTCGTGGCCGAGGGGGTCGCGCCGCCGCCTGCGATGCAGGCAGCTCGCGCCGCACACGGCGACCTCGAGCGAGCGCGGGTCCTCGCCACCGATCCGGCACTGGCCGAACGCCGAGCCGCCTTCGGCGAAGCGCCACACGAGCTCGACGGCACCGGCACCGTCGCCATGCGTACTGCTGCACAACTGCTCGGCATGATCGACGCCGCGGCCGAACCGCTCACCGCACGTCATGCGGTCGAGGTCGCCGAAGTCGACGAGCGCATCAAGGCATACGGCGAGCGCGGGAGCGGCAAGAAACAACTCGACGAACGTCACCGACGCGAGCTGCGGCGCTACCGCACCGACGAACTGCGAGCAGGACTGGCAGCGATGGCCGGCACGTATCGCGACACGGCGGTGAACGCCGCCACCACCGACGTCGATGCCTGTGCCGACGCAGTCCACCGCATCCATCGAGCGATGGAGATGCTCGACCGCAACCCCAACGAGAAGCTCCTCGTGGAGTCGTTGCTCTGGGCACTTCCCGACGCCCAAGGTGTCCATCCAGCGACGTGAGACCGGCGGGCGAGCACCTCGCTCGACCGTTCGTGCGCCTATTCCCGCAACGGGTGATCTTTTTGTCACGCGGGCTCGGCCCGTGGTAGTGGGCAGGCGCCGGTAGGGTTGCCGCACCGAATCTCCCTCGTGGAAAGGGCACTCCATGTTCGAACGCTTTACTGACCGGGCTCGCCGAGTCGTCGTGCTCGCGCAAGAGGAGGCACGCCTTCTCAACCACAGCTACATCGGCACCGAGCACATCCTTCTGGGTTTGATCCACGAAGGAGAGGGAGTCGCGGCCAAAGCACTCGAGAGCCTCGGCATCTCACTCGAAGCGGTACGCAGCCAGGTCGAAGAGATCATCGGCCAGGGCGGCTCGTCGCCGTCCGGGCACATCCCCTTCACGCCCCGCGCGAAGAAGGTGCTCGAACTCTCCCTGCGTGAAGCGCTCCAGCTCGGCCACAACTACATCGGCACCGAGCACATCCTGCTCGGCCTGATCCGCGAAGGCGAAGGCGTCGCCGCTCAGGTGCTCGTCAAACTCGGCGCCGACCTGTCTCGAGTGCGTCAGCAGGTCATCCAGCTGCTGTCCGGCTACCAGGGCCCATCGGGTTCGTCCGGCGGAGGTCGCAGCGAGCAGGCCCCGGCCGGCGCCGGCGTCGGTGCGAGCAAGGGTGGCGACGACGAAAAGGGCGGCAACAGCCAGATCCTCGACCAGTTCGGTCGCAACCTCACCCAGGCTGCCCGCGAGGGGCAGCTCGATCCGGTGATCGGACGCAGCACCGAGCTCGAACGCGTGATGCAGATCCTGTCGCGTCGCACCAAGAACAACCCGGTGCTGATCGGTGAGCCCGGCGTCGGCAAGACCGCCATCGTCGAGGGCCTCGCCCAGAAGATCGTCAACAACGACGTGCCCGACACGCTCACCGACAAGCAGCTCTACACGCTCGACCTCGGCGCACTCGTCGCCGGGTCGCGCTACCGCGGCGACTTCGAAGAGCGCTTGAAGAAGGTGCTCAAGGAGATCAAGACGCGCGGCGACATCTTGCTGTTCATCGACGAGATCCACACCCTCGTCGGCGCCGGCGCGGCCGAGGGCGCGATCGACGCAGCGTCGATTCTCAAGCCCATGCTCGCTCGCGGTGAACTCCAGACCATCGGTGCCACCACGATCGACGAGTACCGCAAGCACGTCGAGAAGGACGCCGCGCTCGAGCGCCGTTTCCAGCCGGTGAAGGTCGAGGAGCCGACGCTCGCGCACACGATCGAGATCCTCAAGGGCATCCGCGACCAGTACGAGGCGCACCACCGGGTCACGATCACCGACCAGGCGCTCGTCGCTGCCGCCAACCTCGCCGACCGCTACATCTCCGACCGGCACCTCCCCGACAAGGCGATCGACCTGATCGACGAGGCCGGCTCGCGTCTGCGCATCAAGCGCATGGCCACCCCACCCGACCTGCGAGAGATCGAGACGAAGCTCACCGACGTCCAGGAGGCCAAGAAGCGCGCTGTCGAAGAGCAGCAGTTCGAAGAGGCCGGACGCCTTCGCGACCAGGAGAAGGCCCTGCTCGAGGAGAAGGCCGAGAAGGAGGCCGAGGTCAAGGCCGAAGGCGTCGACCTGTTCGACGAGGTCGACGAAGAAGCCGTCGCCGAGGTCCTCTCGCTGTGGACCGGCATTCCGGTGTACAAGCTCACCGAAGAAGAGACAGAGCGGCTCCTCAAGATGGAGGAGAACATCCACAAGCGCATCATCGGCCAGGAGCAGGCCGTCTCGGCGGTGTCACAGTCGATCCGCCGTACCCGTGCGGGCCTCAAGGACCCGAAGCGCCCGTCGGGCTCGTTCATCTTCCTCGGC
Organism: Ilumatobacteraceae bacterium; assembly: GCA_963848145.1. Taxonomy (GTDB): domain Bacteria; phylum Actinomycetota; class Acidimicrobiia; order Acidimicrobiales; family Ilumatobacteraceae; genus Sva-07. Next base: position 41,127 of record CAWKCN010000027.1, on the reverse strand, counting down.
CCCACCGGTGTCGGCAAGACCGAGCTCGCCAAGACGCTCACCGAGTTCCTGTTCGGTGACGACTCCGCACTGATCACGCTCGACATGTCCGAGTACATGGAGAAGCACACCGTCAGCCGCCTCGTCGGGTCGCCCCCCGGCTACGTCGGCTACGAGGAGGGTGGCCAGCTCACCGAAGCCGTCCGCCGCAAGCCGTTCTCGGTGGTGCTGTTCGACGAGATCGAGAAGGCCCACCCCGACGTGTTCAACACGTTGCTGCAGATCCTGGAGGAAGGTCGCCTGACCGACAGCCAGGGCCGTTCGGTCGACTTCCGCAACACGGTGCTGATCATGACCTCGAACCTCGGCACGCAGGACCTCCGCAAGGCCAACGTCGGCTTCACCTCCGACGACTCGGCCATGAGCTACGAGCGCATGCGGGAGAAGGTCAACGAGTCGCTGAAGAACCACTTCCGACCGGAATTCCTCAACCGCATCGACGAGACCATCGTGTTCCACGAGCTGTCTCGCGACGAGGTCTTGCAGACCGTCGACCTGCTCACGCAGCGACTCGTCGGCCAACTCGAAGGTCAGGGTCTCGGCATCGAGATCAAGGCCTCGGCCAAGGAACTCCTCGCCGATCTCGGCTACGACCCGCAGCTGGGGGCCCGTCCCATGCGCCGGGCGATCCAGCGCCACATCGAAGACACGCTGTCCGAGAAGATCCTGTACAAGGAGTTCTCTGCCGGCGAGATCATCGTGGTCGACACCGAGGACGACCCCGACAACGAGGGGCGCAAGCGGTTCGTGTTCACCGCGGTCGAGGGTTTCGTGCCGCCGGCGTCGGTCGAGTTGGCAACCACCGCAACCGAGAGCCCGTTGCCGCCCACCGGTGGCAGCGGTGACACCGAGCTGCCTCCGCCAGAGCTGAGCTGAGCCCTGCCGGGTCGAGCAGGGGTGCTTCACCGGGATGACCCCACGGTGTTGACCCCGACTCGGCCATACTCGTCATCGTGATTCGTCGTGTTCTGGCTCTGTGTGTGTGCGTTGCTGCACTTGCGGGGTGCCGTGTCGAACTCAGCGTCGACATGGTCGTCGAGCCCGACGGCACCGGCACGATCACCTTCGTGGCCACCGCCGATGCGGACGTGGTGGCGGCGGTGCCGAGCCTGGCCGACGAGTTGGCCATCGATGACATCGTGGCCGCTGGTTGGACCGTCGACGGTCCGACGACGCTTCCCGATGGCGGTCTCACGATCGTGTTGACCAACGACTTCGACTCGGATGCCGAAGCGACCAACCTCCTCAACAGCATCGGTCCACCGTTCAACCAGATGGAGATGACACGAAACACGAGCGGTGAGGACACGACGACCCGCTTGAGCGGGTTGCTCGGGCTGCCCGACGGGTTCGAGACCTTCGCCGACGACGATCTGATCGCCGCCGTGGGTTCGGTACCGTTCTCGGAGGAGATCGCAGCCAGCGGAGCCACACCGGAATCGTCGCTGCGTGCCGTGATTCGTGCCGAGCTGCCCGGAGAGATCGACGAAGCCGAGTCGAACGGCAATGAGCTCGGCGACAACCAGCTCGAGTGGATTGCGCCGACCGACGGCACGATCCTCGACTGGCGAGCGGTCTCGGTGCAGTCGCCGGGCGACGACCGCTGGTGGGCCCGCCCGCTGTCGGTGCTCGCGCTCGTGGCCCTGGTCGCATGGGTGGCGTTCATGACGCTGTTCATCGGCTACGTGATCTGGGCCCGCTGGCAACGGACCCATCACCGGCCTGCGAGGCCGCCCGGCTCGAATCGCTGAGCAACCGGTGTGGCAGCCTTGGGCATGCCCGACGCGCCGACCCGAGTCGATTTCCACTTCGACGTCATGTGCCCCTTCGCCCATCAGACGGCGAAGTGGATCCGAGACGTGCGGCGCCAGAACGGCATCGAGATCGACTGGAAGTTCTTCAGCCTCGAAGAGGTCAATCGAGTCGACGGCAAGAAGCACCCGTGGGAACGGGAGTGGTCGTACGGCTGGTCGATGATGCGAATCGGCGCACTGCTGCGACGTACGAGCATGGACGACCTCGACCGCTGGTACGAGCGGGCGGCCACGGCGCTGCACGAAGAAGGGCATCGTCCCCATGATCCGGCGGTGGCGCGCCACCTGCTCGAAGAACTCGGCCTCGATCCCGCTGTGGTCGACGAGGCAATCGCCGACCCGACCACGCACGACGAGGTACGGGCCGAACACGACCGGGTGGTGGCGGCCGGTGGGTACGGCGTGCCCACACTGTTCTTCCCCGAGTTCGTCGCGCCGAACGGCGACCCCGAGTGCTTCTTCGGCCCCGTCGTGCTCGATCCGCCGTCGGGCGATGCTGCGATTCGGTTGTGGAACGCCACCACCGCATGGCTCGAGTTCCCGTACCTGTTCGAACTGCAGCGGCCGAAGAACGCCCACCACGGCGGAGTGATCGCCGACCGACTCCGCCCGTATCTCGAGGCGCGCGACTGGGTCAGCATCAACCGCGGCAAGGTGGTGTCCTTCGACTGATCGGGACCACCGGGGTCGGCCCTGTTGTCTCCGTGCGACCGGTTTGCGGTGATCGGTGAGGTCGCGATGCGACAACCCGGCTTGAATGTTGGCCATGCCGCCACGAGTCACCGAAGCACCCGAGCCCGCGATCAGTACACGAGCAGGCGATCGCCGCATCCGTCGGCTCGGCTGGACAGCCCTGGTGGCACTGTCGTTCGTCTCGATTTCCTGCACGTCCACACCTGGCGGCGCCGACGAGGACACCGACGAAGGCGCAGTCGGTGAGAGCGATGTCGATGCAGCGGCCGGCGCGGCCTCGCTCGTGGTGACCGCCGAGCCCGTCTCGACCAACATCCTCGCTGCTCGACTGATCGTGGAGAGCCCCGAGCCCGTGCATGTCGAGGTCGTCGCGACCGCCGGCGACCACGTCGTCACGACGCCGACCACCGCGCTCGCCGCCGCCGAACACGTCGTCCCACTCGTCGGTCTGCGCGCAGATCGCACCTACGACGTCGAAGTCGCTGCGACCGGACCGAGCGGCACCTCGATCGCCACGACCACGTTCGACACCGATGCCCTGCCGGAGTTCCTTCCCTCCTACGAACTCGCGACCTCGCAGTCGGACGTCCAACCAGGCCTCACCCTCGTCGAGGCGACTCCGTCCAACTCGTCACCGGGCTTCGCTTTCGCGATCGATGGCGACGGCGAGATCGTCTGGTATCACCAGTCACCCTCGACAGTGGCGGCCTGGTCGATGAGTCCGGACGGAACCATGCACGCGCTGAGCTATCCGTTCGAGTTCCTCGAGTTCGACATGCTGGGCACACGTCTCAATCAGTGGGAGCCGGCGTCCGACAACGGTTGGACGACCGGGTCGTCGCCGGACACCACCTTGCTGGAGATCCCCTGGAGCGTCGGTTCGACGCAAGCCGGAGCGATGGTGAACTCGCCGCATCACGACATCAGCGTGCTCCCCAACGGCAACCTCCTCGGACTGGGACGAGTGACCGAGGACGCCTCCGCCGAACTCCGGCAGACGGCGTGCCCCGACGACGACAGCGACTGGAGTCTCGTCAGCGACGTCGCCATCGAGTTCGAACCGTCAGGGACGGTCGTTCGAACCTGGAACGTCAGCGATGCGATCGACCCGGAGTCGCAGCCAGGTGTGCACCTGTGCGTGGAGGAGGGCCTGTTCGCCTCGCCCACCGAGCGCGACTGGAGCCATGCAAATGCGGTCTCCTACGACCCCGCGAGCGACGTGGTCATCGTGTCGGTGCGGCACACCGACAGCATCGTCGCGTTCGAGTACGGCGACGAACCGGGCCACCAGACCGAGGTCCGTTGGATCCTCGGTCGACAGGGCACGATCCCGATCGACGGCGAGCCGTTCTTCCATCAGCACGCGCCCGAGATCCAGACCGACGGCTCGATTCTCGTCTACGACAACGGCAACGATCGACCTGGCGGCGAGAACTACAGCCGCGCCGTACAGTACGACCTGGTGCCCGACGGCGCAGCCGGTGTGCGGGCCGTGCAGACGTGGGAACATCGCGTCGACGACGTCGACGGCACTCCGTTGTACGCGGAGTTCCTGGGGGACGTCGACCGGCTCGACAACGGCAACGTCCTGATCACCCACGGCGGTATCGGAGGGCCCGGCAGCGAGGATCAGCGCTCCCGCATCATCGAAGTCGTACCGAACGAGGACCGTGGCGGTGACATCGTGTTCGACTTGCGAATCGGAGACGACCAGCTCGGCTTCACGTCCTATCGAGCCGAACGCCTCGACAGCCTCTACGGCGGCCCGATGTGGGAGTCGCCGACCGACACGTGATCTCGGGGGGACCGGACCCCCTGCCGATCGGACGAGCGGGCAGTCTCCGCCATCTGTGCGACACCCCTTCGTCATGATGGCCACATGGCATCCAGTCGAGCGAGAACGGTCCACGTGTGCAGCGAATGCGGCACCTCACATCCGAAGTGGACCGGACGATGTTCGGGTTGCGGCGACTGGAACACGCTGGTCGAGGACGTCGAGGTCGCCGACGGCAGCGACGCCCCCGTCTCACCGTCGTCGCGCCCAGGGCCGACGCGCATCGGCGACGTCGGAGCCGAGCACGGCGACCCCGTGACAACTGCGATCGACGAACTCGACCGGGTGCTGGGAGGCGGCCTCGTCGCCGGATCGGTCACCCTCCTCGGAGGTGAGCCAGGCATCGGCAAGAGCACGCTGCTCCTCCAACTCCTCGCGGCATGGAGGGGGCCGACGTTGTACGTCACCGCCGAGGAGAGTGCGCAACAGGTGAAGCGCCGTGCCCAACGCCTCGGCGCCACACGCGACGATCTCTGGTTGCACGCTGAGACCTCCTTGCCACACATCCTCGACGCCATCGAGCGGACCCGACCGGAACTCGTCGTGATCGACTCCATCCAGACGGTGTCCGATCCGAGCCTCGGTTCGCTCCCGGGCAGCGTCGGCCAGGTGCGCGGGTGCGCCCAACGCTTCGTCAACGAAGCAAAGGAGCGCGACGTGTCGATCGTGCTGGTCGGCCATGTCACCAAAGAGGGTGGCCTGGCAGGTCCGCGGGTGCTCGAGCACGTCGTCGACACCGTGTTGCAGTTCGAAGGTGACCGCCACCATGCACTGCGGCTGCTCCGGGCCTCGAAGCATCGCTTCGGTCCCACCAACGAGCTCGGGCTGTTCGAGATGGTCGACGCCGGGCTGATCGCCGTACCCGACGCCTCGTCGTTGTTCCTCGCCGACCGCCGCACGGGCGTGCCGGGCTCGGCGGTGGTGCCGACCATGGAGGGCCAGCGACCGATCGTGGTCGAGGTGCAGGCACTGACCAATCCGAGCGTGGCCGGCGTACCACCACGGCGCAGTGCAATCGGGCTCGAAGGCGCACGGCTCTCGATGCTGATGGCGGTGCTCGGCCGGCGATCGCGCGTCCAGGTCGCGGACCAGGACGTCTACGCCTCCACCGCAGGGGGCGTGAAGCTGAGCGAGCCCGGCCTCGACCTCGGCGTGTGTCTTGCCGTGGTCAGCGCCATCCGCGACCAGCCGCTGCCCGCCGACCTCGCCGTGTTCGGCGAGGTCGGGCTCGGGGGAGAACTCCGCCAGGTCGGCCAGGCACAACGACGCCTCATCGAAGCGGGGCGCCTCGGCTTCCGCCGCGTGGTCGTACCGGCGAACTCGCCCGCGTGCGATGTCGACATCGACGTGATTCGAGCATCGACGCTCTCGGAGGCAATCGCCGCGACCGGGCTCGGCGCTCACAGCGCACCCACCGGATTGCGAGCAGCGATCTGATCGGCGTTCTCGACAGGATCGGCGAAGTGTTCACCTAAGCTCAGGCCATGAGCTCCCGATACGGCGGTGTGAACGAGGCCATGCGCGACGCGCTGGCCCGTGTTGCGCCGGGAACTCCGCTTCGAGACGGGATCGACCGGGTGGTTCGTTCCAAGGCCGGCGCTCTGCTCGTACTCAGCGACGACGCCGACGTGTTGTCGATCTGCTCCGGGGGCTTCCTGGTCGACGCGCCCTACAGCCCGCAGCGTCTGTCCGAACTCGCGAAGATGGACGGGGCGATCATCCTGTCCACCGACGGCGGACGCATCGCTCGTGCGAACGTTCACCTCGTGCCCGATCCGACCGTACCGACCAGCGAAACCGGTACGCGCCACCGAACGGCGGAGCGGGTTGCGCGCTCACTCGACGTTCCGGTCGTGTCGGCCAGCGAGGAGATGGGCGTCATCAACGTCTATGCCGGCGGCGGCAAACGACAGCTGCAAGAGGTCGGCCACCTCCTCGATCGCGCCAACCAGGCGCTACAGACGCTCGAGCGCTACAAGGTGCGCCTCGACGATGCGATCACCAATCTCACTGCTGTCGAGGTCGAAGACGTCGTCACACTGCGCGACGTCGTCGCAGTGGTGCAACGCGGCGAGATGGTCCATCGAATCGCCGAGGAAATCGAGACGATGATCATCGAACTCGGCATCGACGCTCGACTGCTCCGCCTGCAGCTCGACGAGTTGTACGGCGAGATCGATGACGAGCTCGACCTCGTCGTCGCCGACTACCTCCCCGATGGCCGCACGGTGGCCGACGCGCTTCACAGCATGTCGCAGCTGTCCGACGACGAGGTCTCGAACCTTCGACTGACTGCCGATGCGTTGTCACCGGGCGGCGACTCGACCGATCTCGCCCAGGAAGTCGTGCCGCGGGGCATGCGGCTGTTGCATCGGGTCAGTCGACTGCCCACGGCCACGGCGATCGACGTCGCCGATCACTTCGGTGGGCTGGCGAAGCTGCAGCGCGCGACCGTCGACGACCTGATGGTGGTCGACGACGTCGACGAGACCACCGCACGAGCGATACGCGACACCCTCAGCCGCGTCACCGAGTCGACCATCCTCGACCAGTACAGCTAGCGACGACGCACCCATCCAACCGTCACCGATGAGGTGGTGACAGGGCTCAGAGGCGTTCGATGATGGTGGCGGTGCCCATCCCGCCGCCAGTGCACATCGCCACGAGGCCCGTCTGGAGATCACGTCGTTCGAGTTCATCGAGCAGTGTCCCGATCAACATCGTGCCGGTGGCGCCGATCGGGTGACCGAGTGCGATCGCCCCGCCGTTGACGTTCACCTTCAACGGGTCGGCGCCGGTGTCGCGGAAGAACCGCAACACGACGGACGCGAACGCCTCGTTCACCTCGAACAGGTCGATGTCGTCGACCGTCATCCCGGCGCGTGCAAGACACTTGTTGGCGGCGGGGCCGGGCGCGGTGAGCATGATCAACGGTTCGTCGGCCGCCACCGCCGACATCATGATGCGCGCCCTCGGGGTGAGCCCGTGGGCCTCGGCGTACTCGGGCGACGACACCAACACCGCGCCGGCGCCGTCGACCACCCCGGAGCTGTTGCCCGCGTGGTGGACGTTGTGCAGCTCGACGCCCGGGTACTTCTGCGCCATCAGTTCGGCCATGGTGGCCTCGCTCTGTTCGAACTTGAAGTCGACGAACTTCGTGAAGCTCGGATGGAGCGCAGCCAGCCCCTCGGCGGTGGTCTCCGGTCGGGGGTACTCGTCGTGGTCGAGCGCCACCGTGCCGTCGTCGTTGCGGATCGTCACCAGACTGCGGTCGAATCGACCCTCGGCGATGGCGGCCGCCGCGCGGTGCTGGCTCTCGAGCCCGAGCGCGTCGACCTCGACACGCGTGTAGCCGTCCAGCGTTGCGATCAGGTCGGCCGACAGCCCCTGGGGCACCTGAGGGTGTTCGGCCAAGAGGTGTTCGTTGTTGGCATGGAAGCCGTCGGTGCCGTTGCGGGCGGGCCGACTCATCGACTCGACGCCGGCACCGATCACCAGGTCCTGATGGCCGGCACCGACCCCCATCGCCGCGAACGTGACCGCCTGCTGACCCGACCCGCAGAAACGGTTCAAGGTGACGCCGGGGACCGAGACCGGCCAGCCGGCATCGAGTACGGCCATCCGACCGATGTCGTGGGCGTGGTCGCCGGCATGCGAACCGTTGCCGCACACCACGTCGTCGATGTCGGCCGGGTCGAAGCCGACCCGGTCGCGCAGCCCGTTCAAGACCTGGCCCAACACGTTCTGCGGGTGGAGGTGGGCAAGGCTGCCCTTGCCCTGCTTGCCGATGCCTCTCGGTGAGCGCACCGCGTCGATGATCCATGCGTCGCCAGCTGTCATGGAACGGTTCTACTCCGTCGTGGCCGGAGCGAACGGATCGGCCAACGTCGGCAGCATCTGGTCCCAGACCGCATCGTCCTCGAACCCGAGCGCCCAGAGCGACACGCCGTCGAGGCGATACTCACGGGCCAGGTCCATCCGCAGCCGGATGCCGTCACCGTCGACGTAGTGGACCCGACGGGTCTGCACGCAGGAGCCGGTGTCGTCGGTCACCTCGAGTTCGTAGTCGAACGTCCACTCGCCGGTCTCGTCGACGCGCACCGGCACTGCCGCTCGTCGAACCAGCAGATCGTCGACCGAACGTGCGGTCACCGAGGTCCGGCCGGGAGCGTCATCCGGGCAGTCGCCCTCCGTCGAGATCACCCAGTTCCGCCCGTACGCGGGGAGCCCGAGCACGAGCTTGTCGGGCGAACCGGTCGCCTCGATCGCGCCGTTGATCGCCGTCTCGACCCAGTCGAGCGGGGCGATCGGGCCCGGCGAACCGACCGAGAAGTCATAGGTCATCATCCGGATGCGATCGACATGGTCGACGATTGCGCCGTAGTCGTACACCCAGAATCCGCTGGCGTTCGTCTGTTCTGCGTCGTACACCGGCGGGATGCTCACGACCAGTGATCGACCGTCGGCGCGCAGCGCGGCTCCGAGTTCCTCGATGAACGCCACCCAGTTGGGTCGTGTTGTCGCCCATGTGTCTCGACCGTCGGCAAAGGCGAACTGCTCGTAGTCGATGTCGATGCCGTCGTAGTCACCGTCGGCAGCGAACGCTCGAATCGCGTCGACGTGGCGGGTTCGGGTGTCGGGGTCCGCGATGATCGCCGCCATCTCACCGGCGGGAAGCAGGTCGACGATCGACGGCACGACGTCGGCACCCGAACGCCGAAGCGCCTCCATGAACGCCTCGGTCGCCTCGACGCCGGCGTTCGGGTCGATGGCGATCTCGTCGACGCCGACCGCGGTGAACCAGAAGGGCGACACCTCGCGCATCGAGCCGCCGCGCCGACCGATGTCGGGGAGCGCATCGTCGAGTGTCCAGTACGGCACCCACGCATCGAGCGGGATGTCGGGCTTGGGCGGCAACGGCTCCTCGGTCGTGGCCACGTACAGCGCGGCGCCGGCGACTGCGACCAGCGCCGTCAGCAGCGCACCGAGCACGAGTCGGCGACGGCGGCTCGCCTGCGAACGCTCGTCGTCGACCGACGGACGGCGCGCCCCGTCAGACGGAGTGGAGTGCTCGGAGATCGGCGAGTTCGATGCCGACGAGGGAATCGACGAGGGTGAGCCCGGGTGCGGCAGCGACGGGGACGACATGGGGGACCCCCAGCGTCGCACACCCGGCCGCGAGCGCGGCGGCAACCCCGGTCGGCGAGTCCTCGATCGCAACGCACGCAGCCGGGTCGACGCCGAGCGCAGCGGCGGCGGCCAGATACGGCTCGGGGTCGGGTTTGCCGTTGCTCACCTCGTCGCCGGTCACCGACGTCACGAACGAACCAGGAGGAGCGGCGGCGATCACGGCATCGGCGAGGCGACGCCATGACATCGTCACCAACACACACGGCACATCGGCTGTGACGCATTCGGCCAACAGCTCCGGGGCACCCGGACGCCAGGGCAGTCGGTCGGCCACCCGGCGGATCACGCCGTCGAGGAGCCGTTCGACCACCTCGACGGGCTCGAGCCGGACACCACCGCGCGTGCGGAGTTCATGCGCCGAGTCGAGCAGATCGAAACCGACCAGCGAGTGTGCGTCGGCATTGCTCCACGTGCCGCCGAATTCGGCGACCAACTCGAACTCGATGTCGAACCAGTACGGCTCGGTGTCGACCAACGTGCCGTCCATGTCCCAGAGGACCGCGGCCGGGAAGGTCACGGGCGGAAAACGGTGATCTTGTCCTCGCCGATGCGCTCACGCTTCTCGGGGTCGTCGATGCCGAGGCCTTCCTCCGGAGCAAGGCACAGTACGCCGAGCTTGCCGTCGGCTTCGTTGTGGTGCACCGCCAGCGACGCTTCGCCGACCTGGTCGAGCGTGTAGGTCTTGGTGAGCAACGGCTGGATGCGGCCCTGGTCGAGCAGCTTGTTGGCGGCGTACGACTCGGCGTAGTTGGCGAAGTGCGAACCGATCAGCTTCTTCAGCTTCATCCAGAAGTGGCGGTTGTCGAACTCGACCATGTAACCGGACGTCGCAGCACAGGTGACGACCGTGCCGCCACGCTTGACCGCGAAGATCGAGGCTCCCATCGTCGAGCGACCCGGATGCTCGAACACCGTGTCGACGTCCTCACCGTTGTTGAGCTCGCGGATCTTCTTGCCGAAGCGACGCCACTCCGACTCGTCCTGGGTGTTCTCGTCCGACCAGAACTGGTAGTTCTCGGCGCGGCGGTCGATCACCGCCTCACACCCCATCCGGTTGAGGAGCTCGGCTCGTTCGGGCGACGAGACGACACCGATCGGCGTGCCACCACCGTTGAGCACGTACTGCACGGCATAGCCACCGATGCCGCCGGTGGCGCCCCAGATCAGGACACTGTCGCCCTGCTTCATCTGGGCTCCGTTCTCGCTGACCAGCATGCGGTACGAGGTGGAACTGCACAGTCCGTTGACGGCCGATTCCTCCCACGTGAGGTGGGTGGGCTTCGGCATCAGCTGGTTGGCCTTGACCACAGCGAGGTCGGCGAGGGCGCCGAAGTTGGTCTCGAATCCCCAGATCAGCTGGTTGGTTGCGAGCATCGAGTCGTTGTGGGCGCTCGGGTCCTGGTCGTCGACGTAGTTGCAGTGCACGGTCACCCGGTCGCCGGGCTTCCAGTTGCGGACCGCCGAACCGGTGCGGACAACGACTGCCGAGGCGTCGGAGCCGACCACGTGGTATGGCAGTGCGTGGCGCTTGCCCCACTCGTTCTGGCGACCCATCTTGTCGAGGAACCCGAACGTGGGAAGCGGTTCGAAGATGGAGGTCCAGACCGTGTTGAAGTTGATGCTCGAGGCCATCACGGCGATGTAGACCTCGTCGGGCGCGAGTTCGGGGGTGGCGACCTCGTCGACGTGGAGCGATTTGCGGGGATCCTTGTCCCACGATTCGACGCCTTCGAACATGGCCGTTTCGTCGCGTTTGACGAATGCGGCTCGGTAGCTCTCGGGGACGGGGAGGTTGGCGATGTCGTCGCCGCTCGCACCGGATTGGATGGCTTCGAGGATCTCCTGCATGGCGCGAGAGGTTACTGATCGGTAATCCGGGCGGACAAAGCGATCTCATCGCCAAACGTGCGCAGATCTGCCCGCGGGTGCCGCCCCGGTGCGCATTTTTCGGGGTGGTTGAGGGGTGGGCTAGCGTTGAGGCATGGCTTCATCAGGTTCGTACATCGTCGCTGGCGCTCGCACCCCGATCGGCAAGATGAGTGGTGCGCTCGCATCGTTCTCGGCCGCCGACCTCGGCGGCTTCGCGATCTCCGCTGCACTCGAACGCGCCGGGGTCGCGCCCGAAGAAGTCGAACACGTCATCATGGGTCAGGTGCTCATGGCCGGCCAGGGCCAGGTGCCCAGCCGCCAGGCTGCCGTCAAGGCCGGCATCCCGATGAGCGTGCCGTCGGTCAACGTCAACAAGGTGTGCCTGTCCGGGCTCAACACCGTGTACCTCGCCAACCAGATGATCGCAGCCGGCGAAGCCGACATCGTGGTCGCCGGTGGCATGGAGTCGATGACCAACGCTCCCTACCTCGCCGACGGCGCACGGGGCGGATTCCGCTACGGCAACACCGAGCTTCGCGATGCGATCATCGCCGACGGTCTGTGGTGTGCGTTCGATGCGTGCCTGATGGGCCTCGGCACCGATCGCTACACCGGTGACAGCATCACGCGCGAACAACAGGACGAGTTCGCTGCCCGCTCCAACGAGCTCGCCGCGAACGCGATCAAGGACGGCAAGTTCGCCGACGAGATCGTTCCGGTCGAGGTGCCACAGCGCAAGGGCGACCCGGTCCTGGTCGAACACGACGAAGGCGTCCGCCCCGGCACCACCGTCGAGACGCTGTCGAAGATGCGCCCGGCGTTCGACAAGGACGGCACGATCACCGCTGCCAACGCCTCGCAGCTCTCCGACGGCGGCAGCGCCATCGTGCTGATGAGCAAGGCCGAGGCCGAGCGTCGCGGCGTCGAGCCGCTCGGCGAGTTCGTGTCGTACGGCATGGTCGCCGGACCCGACAGCGCATCGCTGCTCCACCAGCCGAGTCGCGCCGTGATGAAAGCGGCCGAGCGTGCCGGCATCGCCGTCGGTGACCTCGATCTGCTCGAACTCAACGAGGCCTTCGCAGCGGTCGGCATCGCATCGACAGCCGAGTTGGGTGTCGACCCCGACCGGGTCAACGTCAACGGCGGCGCCATTGCGCTCGGGCACCCGATCGGGATGAGCGGCAACCGTCTGGCACTCACACTGCTCCACGAGCTCAAGCGTCGTGGCGGCGGTGTCGGCGCAGCTGCCCTGTGCGGCGGCGGCGGGCAGGGCGACGCTGCCATCTTGCGCACCGTCTGAGCCGTCCCTCCTCCCGACGAACGATCAGCTCGGCGAACCGACGCGCCTAGCGAACGTCTCACCACTTTGGGTGATTGACAAACCACTACGAGTCGATATACTGACAGTCAGAACGACTTGTGTTGCGATATCTTGACGGGAACCGCGTCATTCCGTAATGTAACCGCAACAACTGATCGAGCGAATCCCACATCGATTCGCCACCTTCTGGGGCATCATCGACACGAATCGGCCCGTCCGCCCGCTACCGGTTCGTGCAGGTGGTGCCCCAGTTCAGTTTTCCCGGTCCGATTCGCAGCGCCGGGGTGCTCGAGCCTCAGTCGACGGCTCGACGGCCTTCGAGCGCTCGTCCGAGCGTCAGTTCGTCGGCGTACTCGAGATCGCCACCCACCGGCAGCCCACTCGCGATCCGCGACACCGTCAGCCCGATCGGCTTCAACAGCCGTGCGAGGTACATCGCAGTGACCTCACCTTCGGTGTTCGGGTTCGTACACAAGATGATCTCCTGCACGTTCTCGGGATCGATCCGAGCGACCAACTCGCGAATCTTGAGCTGCTCGGGGCCGATGCCCTCGAGCGGGCTCATCGCTCCGAGCAACACGTGGTAGCGCCCGCGGAACTCGCCAGTTCGCTCGATCGCAACGATGTCACGCGACTCCTCGACGACGCAGAGCACCGAGGAGTCGCGGTTGTCGTCGTTGCAGATCGGACACAACACGTCGTCGGCGACGTTGAAGCACCGCTCACAGAACCGCACTCGCGCCTTGGCCTCGGTGATGGCGTGGGCGAGACGGTTGGCGTCCTCGACCGGCATCTTCAGCAGGTGGAACGCAATACGTTGCGCCGACTTCGGCCCGATGCCGGGCAACCGGCCGAGTTCGTCGATCAACGCCTGGACGGGAGGGGTGTAGTTGCTCGCCATCAGCGCGCCGTCAGCCGGTCTCTTCGATCAGTTCCGAGCCGGGGAACGCCTCGGCGAGGCGATCGATCGGTGTCTTGACGGTTTCGGGCGGCGCGTCGACCAGATCGTCGATGTCGACCTCGTGATCGTCGGGCAGGCTCTCGGCCATCGCCGGCTCGTCGTCGGCTTCCGCCGTCGCAGCGCCCGCCGCCGCAGCTGCAGCCATCCCACGCTCCCTCGGAGACCGCGCCGGTGCAGCGGCACCGGACGGGGTCGACGCACCGGGCGAGTCGTCACCAGCGACGGACACAGCATCGACGGACGGTTCGGCGCGCGGGGTCGTCGATGGTGTCGGATCCGAGCGGACGCCATCGGAGCGTCGACCACCACCGCCGCCATCAGGGCCGCCGTCGCCATCGAGCAACTCGATCGTCACCGACGCGGCGGCGAACTTGCTGAGCGCTGCCTCGACGACCTCACGCTGCTCTTCGCACTTGGTGCGGTGCACCGCATTGGGCACCGACAGCGTCAGGGTCGACGCGTCGCTGCGAACGAACGTGGCGGGGGCGAACACGGCCCGTGCCATGCCTCGCAATGCTGGGCGGATCGTGTTCTCCCAGGCATCGGCGCTGACGGGTGCCGGGGATCCCGCGCGAGCGTCGGGTTCCGGAGCCGATCCGGGCGCGGCGGCAGGTGCCGCCGCGGCAGCAGGGGGCGGCGCGGGGTCGGCGGTTGGCGGCGCGGAGTCGGCGGTTGGCGGCGACTCCGACGGCGTCTGGGCGCCGTCGGACGGTACCGCGACTGCTGGTGCGGCGGCAGCCGGGGCCGCATCGGCGGCGGCGGCTGCTCGGGCTCGGCCGCCGAGTGCAGCCCGACCGGTGGCCGGGTCGACGGGAACCGGAGGCGCCACCGCAGCCGGAGCGGTCGCACCGGCGGCAATCTGGCGTTCGAGCCGTTCGATTCGTGCGATCAGCCCAGCGGAGTCGTCGCCGACGCTGTCGGCGGTGAGCTGCACCGTGGCCACATCGAGCAACACACGAGGGTCGGGAGCGTGCCGCATCTCGGCCAGGGCACTTCCCAACGTCTCGATGCCACGGACCAGACCGGCGGCGCCGAGGCGCTGCGCCTGCGCAGCCAATGCATCGAGCCGGTTCGACGGCACCTGGACCAACTCCGGTGCCATCAGCGCAAGGAACCCGTTGCGGAGGAATCCGATGAGCTCCTCGGTGAGCGTCCTCGCGTCCATGCCACTCGACATCGCATGCGCGACCACCGTGAGCGCACGACCCGAGTCTCGGTCGACCATCGCCTCGACGAACTCGTCGAGCGGGACGACGTCCATTCCCTCGTCGCCCGTGTTCGCCACCAACTCCAGCGCCGACAGCGTGTCGCGCGCCGATCCACCACCGCGGTTCAACGCCTGCTCGAACGCGGCCTCGCTCACGTCGAGACCCGCATCGGCGGCGACCCAGCGCACGTGCTCGGCCAACGTGTCGGCAGCCAACAGGTGGAACTGCAGATGTTGGGTTCGACTGCGGATGGTGTCGGACATCTTCTGCGGGTCGGTCGTGGCGAGCACGAACACGACGTGTGGCGGCGGTTCCTCCAAGGTCTTCAGCAGCGCAGCTTCGGCCGCCTTCGACAGCATGTGGACCTCGTCGAGGATGTACACCTTGTGCCGCCCGGGCGTGCCGAGCGACGACTTCTCGATCAGGTCGCGCATTGCTTCGACGCCGTTGTTGCTGGCCGCGTCGAGTTCGTGCACGTCGTAGCTGACGCCCCGCTCGACGGCGAGACACGACTCGCACTCACAGCAGGGTTCACCGTCTTGGGGTTGTTCGCAGTTGAGCACCTTGGCCAGAATCCGCGCGGAGGTGGTCTTCCCGGTACCTCGCGGGCCGGAGAAGAGATAGGCCTGCCCCTCGCGCCCCTCCGCCACCGAGGTACGCAGAGCTCGGACCACGTGATCCTGACCCTTCAACTCACTGAAGCGACGGGGCCGGTAGCGGCGGTAGAGCGACTGGGTGGCCATCGCGGCCACGATAGCGATGCCCTAGCCTTCGACGGCGTGCGCACCACCGCTGTCGTCGTCACCGTGCTGGCCGCCCTTGCGGCGTGTGCCGGCGAACCCACCCAGGTCACCGAGGCGGACTACCTCGTCGACCTGCAGGCGATCTGCGCCGACACCACCGACGTCATCAATGCGTTGCCGCAACCGCCCGAGGAGATTCCGGTGGCCGCCTTTGCCACCAGCGCTGCGAGCGCGCTCGACACCGAGTCCGAGCGGGCGCGGTCACTCGAGGTTCCCGACGGCATCGCCGACGATCATCGGGCATTCGTCCGCAACGCCGACGAACAAGCCACGACGTGGCGTGCGATCGCCGTTGCCGGCGACGACGAGCTCGATGAACTCATCGTACGTGTCGGAGAGCTCGTCCGAGGCCGCAACGACCTGGTCGATGAGATGGGCGCTCCAGGGTGTCGCCGTGGCGACGTCTGACATGGTCAGCGGACCCACCGTCGCAGGTGCCCAGGCCGGTGGGTCTGCTGCGAAGTAGCCTCGGGCGATCGTGAACGAGCACAGAGCACCCCGAGCCGCGGCACGTTTCCGCCGAGCCATCGTCGCGACGCTGCTCGCCGTCCTGGGCGTGGCGGCGTTGTCGCCCGGCACCTCCTTTGCCGACAACACGCTGGTGTCCTCCGACCCCGTCGACGGCTCGACCGTCGAGCAGTCACCGGCAACGATCTCCTTCACGTTCAACGAAGAGTTGGGCGAGGTGAACACGATCACCCTGACGTGCGACGACCTGTACACCGTCGGCCCACGAGAGGTCAGCGACGACCGCCTCACCATGACCGCCGAGGTCCTCGACCCGCTCCCGAGAGGTGCATGTGTCGCTGCCTACGTCGTGAGCGACTCCGAGGGGTCACCGAACGGGCAGGGCAACGTCACCTTCAACGTCGCGAACGACACCGCTCCGGTCGAGACCACGCCGGACACCGAGCCGGCATCCGACAGCAGCGTTCCGACCGAGGTGACCTCGGACTCGACCACCGAGAGCACCACCGAGGTCGCCAACCTGTCCGACGTCGACGGCGGTCAGGGCCCCCTGTGGCTCGGCCGCTTGATCTCGGTGTTCGGACTCGCTGTCCTGCTCGGATCACTCGTCGTGATCGCTGCTGCATGGCCAGAAGGCGTCGAGTACCTCGTCACGATCCGCTTCATCCGAGCGGTGTGGCTCGTCGCCGATGGTCGGATCGCTGCTGTACGTGGCCGCAGCCACCGCAGCGGTCACGGACTCCGGCCTGGGCAGTGGGTTCAACCCGACGAACTGGGTCGACCTGTTCTCGGCCGGGATCCCCGGGATCGCCGCGATCGCACGGCTCGTACTGGCCGCTGCGTGTGCCTGGGTCGCGTTCCGACCCGACCGGGTGATCGACCCGGTCACCCAGATGGCAGCGCTCGGCATCCCGGCGTTGGCCGTCGCCACGATCGGGTTCAGTCGCACCAACATGGACATGGCGTTCATCGGTGTACCCCTGTCGATCGTCCATGCGCTGGCGATGTCGGTCTGGATCGGCGGTCTCGTCCTCCTGGCCAGGGTCGTACTCGCCGGGCCGGGCGAGGAAGACCTCGTGCACGCCGTGCGCGGATTCGGCCGTCTGTCGAATCTGGCGATCGGCATCACGATCGCCACCGGCGTCGTGCAGATGATCCTGCTCGACGGCGGCGACCTCTTCGGAACCTCACACGGTCGGGTCCTTCTCCTGAAGACCGTGGCCGTGGCCGTGATGATCTTCGTCGCCGTGTCTGCTCGGCAGTTCATCAACCAACGACTGGCCCGAGCGAACGAGATGACCGTGCCGATGTCCGACCGGCTTCGCCGTGCGTTCGGCGTCGAGGCTGCTGTCGGGATCATCGTGCTCGCGCTGAGCGCGTGGTTGCTGTCGCTGACACCGTCGAACGTGTCGGCGGGCCCGACGATCGACTACGCCATCTCGGTCACGGTCGATGCTCCCGAGGCCGATCTCGACGTGACGGTTCGACTGACCAGCGATCAAGTGGGACTCGCCGGCATGGAGGTCGACGTCGACGCTCCCGAGGAGAACCTGTCAGGGCTCGAAATCGTCCTCACGGCGCCCGCGAACGACACGATCGGCACCATCACCCAGCCCGTGCCACTCATGGGTGCCGGGGTTGCCGTGCTCCTCGAAGGCGAGCGGGGACTGCCGCTGACCGTGGCCGGCGACTGGACCCTGGTGGTCAATGCCGTCACCGCCACCGGTGCGTTCACGAGCCCACCGCAGGGCTTCACGATCCTGAACGCCGACGGCACCGAAGCGGTCACCCAGCTCACGGTCCCGCCCGTGGTCACCGTGACGATCCCGCCGACCACCGAGCCCTGAGCTGCGCGCCAGGAGCGGGCCCGAGCCGGTCAGGCGGTGGTGACGAAGTCGTGGAACGAGACAGCGTCGGCCACGTCGAGTTGGTCGTACGTGCACGAGTCGGGTGTGCGGTCGGGCCGCCAGCGAAGCAAGCCGACGCCGTGTCGGAAGCGGCGGCCCTCCAGCTGCCCGAACGACACCTCGGCGACCAGTCCCATCCTGATCGGAGTGAAGGACAGATCCTTCCCGGCATTCCACCGGCTCCCACCTCCGGTGTCGCCACCGTCGTGCTCGACCCATGATCGCCAGGGATGCCCGTCGAGGGCGTCGTGCGTCAGCGGTTCGAGTTCGGCGAGCAGCTCGGCGCGACGCTTGACCGAGAACGAGGCGGCCACGCCGACCGAGTGCATGTCTCCGTCGGCGTCGAACAACCCGAGCAGCAGGGATCCGACTCCGTTGCCGTCCTTGTGGATCCGGTAGCCCGCCACCGCACAATCGGCAGTTCGTTGGTGCTTCACCTTGATCAGGGCCCGCTTGCCCGGCTGGTATGCACCGTCGAGCGGCTTGGCGACGATGCCGTCGAGACCTGCTCCTTCGAACCGGTGGAACCAGTCATCGGCAACCGCACGATCCGTGGTCGCGGGCGTGACGTGCACCACCTCGTTCTCGACGATCGTCTCGATCAGTGCACTGCGACGCTTCGCCATCGGCGCGGTGAGCAACGAATCTTCGCTGTTCGCCAACAGGTCGAACGCGACGAACGCCGCCGGCGTCTCCACCGCCAGGCGATTGACACGAGAGTCGGCGGGATGGATCCGCTGCAGGAGCGCATCGAAGTCGAGCCCGTCTCCGGACGGGTCGGCGACGACGATCTCGCCATCGACCACACACCGCTCCGGCAGCGCCTCGCGCAGCGGGCCGATCAGCTCGGGGAAGTAGCGCCCCAGCGGCCGCAGCTTGCGCGAGAACAGTTCGATCTCGTCGCCGTCGCGAAACACCACGCAGCGGAATCCGTCCCACTTCGGTTCGAACAGCCAGTTGTCGCCGGCGGGGATCGACCGTGCGAGCTTCGCCAGCATCGGTTCGATCGGCGGTTCGATCGGCAGGTCCACGCCGCCCAGTCTGGCCGATCTTCCGGGAGGGGCCGACAGCCAGTAACTTGCGGGTCGTGACGAATCCCATGCAGGAGAAGCTCGACGACCTCGCCGAACGGCGCGAGCAGGCGATCAACGCCGGTTCGCAGCGCTCGGTCGAGCGCCAGCACGAGAAGGGCAAGATGCTCGCCCGTGAGCGCATCGACTACTTCCTCGACGACGGGTCGTTCCACGAACTCGACATGCTCGCACGCCACCGCGCGCAGGCCTCAGGCCTCGAAGATCGGCCCTACACCGACGGCGTGATCACCGGGTGGGGAACCGTCGACGGCCGCAAGGTGTTCGTGTTCTCCCAGGACTTCACCGTGTTCGGCGGCGCGCTCGGCGAGGTGTTCGCCGAGAAGATCCACAAGCTGATGGATCTGGCGCTGAAGGTCGGCGCCCCGGTGATCGGCCTCAACGACGGTGCCGGCGCCCGTATCCAAGAAGGTGTCGTCAGCCTTGCCAGCTACGGCGGGATCTTCCACCGCAACGTGCTGTCCTCCGGTGTCGTCCCTCAGATCTCGGTGATCCTCGGCCCCTGCGCCGGCGGTGCCGTGTACAGCCCGGCGATGACCGACTTCATCTTCATGGTGCGCGAGTCGAGCCACATGTTCATCACCGGTCCCGACGTGGTCAAGACGGTGACCGGCGAGGACGTCACACTCGAAGAGCTCGGTGGCGCGATGAGCCACGCCACCAAGTCGGGTGTCGCGACGTTCGTGTCCGCCGACGAGAAGGCCTGCCTCGACGACGTACGGTTCCTGCTCGGATTCCTGCCGTCGAACAACCTCGAGGAACCGCCGGTCGAAGACCTCGGCGACGACCCCGACCGGCTCTGCCCGGAGTTGCGTGACATCCTGCCGGCGAGCCCGAACCTGCCCTACGACATGGTCGAAGTGATCAGCCACGTCGTCGACGACGGCGAGTTCTTCGAGTACTTCCCGCACTGGGCGAAGTCGATCGTGTGCGGCTTCTCGCGCATCGACGGCCAGCCGGTCGGCATCGTCGGCAACCAACCCAAGATCCTCGCCGGTGTGCTCGACATCGAATCGTCGGAGAAGGCCGCCCGCTTCGTGCGCACCTGCGACTCGTTCAACATCCCACTGATCACGTTCGTCGACGTGCCCGGCTTCCTGCCCGGCGTCGACCAGGAGTACGGCGGCATCATCCGCCACGGCGCCAAGCTGCTGTACGCCTACTGCGAATCGACCGTGCCGCGCATCCAGGTGATCACCCGCAAGGCCTACGGAGGCGCCTACGTGGTCATGAACTCCAAGTCGATCGGCGCCGACCTGGCGTTCGCGTGGCCGACTGCAGAGCTCGCCGTGATGGGCCCACAGGGCGCTGTCGAGATCGTCTACCGCCGCGAGCTGCAGCAGGCCGCCGATCCCGTGGCGCGACGAGCCGAACTCGTGCAGGACTACACCGACAAGTACGCGTCGCCCTACGCGGCCGCCGAGCGGGGGTACATCGACGATGTGATCGACCCGGCCGAGACCCGCCAGAAGCTGGTCGCGGGTCTACGGATGCTGGCCACCAAGCGCGAAGAGCTGCCACGCCGCAAGCACGGCAACGTCCCGTTGTGAGACGAGTTCCACGATGAGCAACGGCGCGTCGGTGCCCGGTCAACCACCGCCACCGCCGGGTTCCAACGCGCCCCCACCGCCTCCGCCACCCGCAACACCTCCGCCACCACCACCTGGCTCCTCGGTGCCTCCGCCGCCGGCCAGCCCGCCGCCGCCACCGCCGGCCGGGACCGGACAGGCGCCGACGTCGGCGCTGCCACCGCTCGCGCCGAAGCCTGCATCTGCGCCCGCTCCCGGCCCAGCAGCGGGTGGACCGGCGTCGGCCTCGACCGACGACGATCTCGCCGCCTTGCTGTCGCAGATCAGCGACGACGAAGCAACCGCTCCCGCCGTCGGCACGGCATTGACGACG
The DNA here is from genome assembly GCA_963848145.1 of Ilumatobacteraceae bacterium. GTDB lineage: Bacteria > Actinomycetota > Acidimicrobiia > Acidimicrobiales > Ilumatobacteraceae > Sva-07. Next base: position 20,027 of record CAWKCN010000027.1, on the reverse strand, counting down.
CCCACCGATGTCGAGCGCCCCGAAAAGGCCGAGGTGGTCCACATCGAATCCGAGGGGGGCATCGATTTCGACCCGGAGCTGGCGTCGTACGGCACACGACTCGGCGGCCTGCTCATCGACGTCGCCGTCACACTGCTCTGCATGCTGCCGGGGATCGCAGTGGCAGCAACGGGCTCGACCGCACTGGTGATGGTCGGGATCGCGCTGATGACGGTCGGTTTCGTCGCTGTCACCGTGCTGTACTCACGAGCGGTGGCCGAGACCGGGCAGTGGATCGGCAACCGGGTCACGGGGACGAAGGTCGTCGACGCTCGAAACGGGCGCGCCATCACCGTCGGTGAAGCAGCGCTGCGATTCACACTGCGAATGCTCGTGTCATCGATCTTCTTCATCGGGTTCCTGATGGCGCTGGGCAACTCGCAACGACGAACATTCCACGACAACGTCGCCGGCACGGTCGTGACCAGACCCCCACGGGCAACCTGGTCGATCGACGACGAGGTGGCCGATGGCTGAGCCGCCTATCGTGGCATCCATGTCGGAATCGACCGCCGCCCAACACGTCTCGATCAGCCAGACGTCGCCGGCACCGACCGAGGACGAGGTCGTGGCGATCATGGCCGGTGTCGAAGCGCTGTGGCCCAAGCCGGTGGTCGTCGTCGACGCAGCGCCGCGGCGCAGCACGGCGTGGCGCTTCAGCGGCCGTTGGTGGTCACGCCCGGTACCCGCACGCCGCGACCGCCCGTACCGCTGACCGAGCCGAGCGCGACGCGGTTTCGCGCTCGCCGCGTGCGGTTCGTGCAACACTTGGGCCATGGCCATGCCTCCACCACCGCCGCCGCCCGGCCAGGGTTCGACGCCACCGCCACCGCCGCCACCAGGAGTCGGCACGCCGCCACCGCCTCCCGGCGCCGTCGCCACCGCTCCGGGATACCCGCCGTACGGGTACGGCGCCCCGCCGGTCGGTGGGGAACGAGCCGGTTTCGGCATTCGACTCGGCGGCTATCTGCTCGACGGATTGCTGTACGGCCTGCTGATCGCCGCCTTCGTCATCCCCGGGGTGATCATGGGGTTCGCTGCATTCGACGGATGCACGTGGAACGAGAACACCGAGGAGATCCTCTGCCCGGCCGGCAAGCCCGACGGAGCACTGATCGCTGCTGGCATCGCACTTGCCCTGGTCGGCTGGTTGATCGTGGCGTTCATCTACCTGCGCGCGCTCGGCAAGACCGGTCAGACCTGGGGCCGCCGGATTGTCGGCATCAAGGTCATCGGCGAAACGGACGGCGAGCCGATCGGGTTCGGTCGAGCGCTCGGGCGCCAGTTGTTCGCCGTCTTCATCTCCGCGCAGATCTTCTATCTCGGCTACCTCTGGATGCTGTGGGACGACAAGAAGCAGACCTGGCACGACAAGGTCGTCGGCTCGATCGTCGTCAAGGTCTGACCCCGCCCAGCCGCCAATCTCCACCATCGACTCGAGGCCCATGGACGTCACCACCGTTGCCGATGACCTGATCGTGATCCACGACGGGCTCGTCGTTCACCGCTACGACGAGCTCACGCCCGACACCGAGTACGACCTCCGCGGCACCACGGTCCGCACGCTGCCACGACCCGGCGGCGAGCTGCTGTGCCGGTTCGCGACGGTCAACGACGTCCACTTCGGCGAGACCGAGGCAGGACGCATCGACGATCTCACCGAGGGTCCGATCCGCCGGGCCGACCCCGGAGCTCGCCGTACCCCGAGGTGATGAACCACGCAGCAGCGTTCGAGATGGCCGCCATCGAACCGACGGCGGTGATCGTCAAGGGCGACTTGTCGGTCGACGGCGAGCCGGACGAATGGGCGGCGTTCGAAGCCTGCTACCGGGCGCCGTTCGGTGATCGGCTGCACGTGGTCCGCGGCAACCACGACGCCTACCGCCATCAGGCCGAGTACGCGGGCGACCAGTGGATCGAGCTGCCCGGCGTGGCCGTGGCGCTGCTCGACACTGCCATTCCCGGGGCCACGACCGGCACGATCACCACCGAGCAGATCGCCTGGCTCGACGATCAATGCGCCGGAGCCGACCGGCCCGTCTTCGTGATGGGGCACCATCAGCAGTGGATCGGTGACGGCCCCGACGCGAAACGCAGCGACGACTACTTCGGTCTGCACCCCGATGCGAGCGATGCGCTCGACGCGCTCGCCGAACGCCGGTCGAACGTCATCGCGTACGCGGCCGGCCACACCCACCGACATCGCATGCGTCCGATGGCTCGCTCGGGAATCCCTTCGATCGAGATCGGCTGCACCAAGGACTTCCCCGGGACCTGGGCCGAGTACCGCGTCCACGAAGGCGGGGTCATGCAGGTCGTGCATCGCATGTCGACGAACGACGCACTCGGGTGGAGCGAGTCGTGCCGCGGCCTGTACTCCGACTTCGGTGTCGACTACGAGACCTACGCCCTCGGCACCCTCGCCGATCGCTGTTTCACCATCTCGCTGCGCTGACGCCCGCCTGGCCGACGTCTGGGTGGGCTGAGCTGGGGAAACGGGTGCATCCGCGAACTCTGTGACACCCCGACGTCATCATGGGACGCATGGAGATCGCACTGCTCATCGTCGCCGTCGTACTGGCCGTCGGAGCCGCCGTCGGCGGCTACCTGTTCGCCGTCCGCCAGGCCGAGGACGACGCCGCCACGAGGGCCGACGACCAGGCCGCCACCAACGAATCGCTGCAGCTCGCCGTCGACGCAGCGGTGCAGCATGCCGTCGCGCAGGTGCGCGATCAGGCGACCGCCGAGCGTGATGCCGCCGTTGCCGCTGCGCTCGAGCAGACCGCCGTGCTGCAGCGTGAACAGTTCGGTGCACTCGCGCTGTCGGCACGCGAGCAGACCACCACCGAGTTGGGCGCGAAGAAGGACGTCATCGATGCCCGGCTCGACCAGGTGCACGCCGAGATGCGCGCCGAGCTCACCAAGCTGAGCGACATGGTCACCACGCTGGGGCGCTCCAGCGCCGAGAACTTCGGGCAGGTCACCAACTCGCTGCAAGCCCACGCCGAGATCGCCAACACGCTCGCCGACTCGACCCGGGCGCTGCGCGAGGCGTTGGCGAACCCCCAGGCCCGCGGCCAATGGGGCGAGCGGATGGCCGAAGACGTGCTGCGTCTGGCCGGATTCGTCGAGAACGTCAACTACGTCAAGCAGACCCAGATCGAGGGCGGGAGTGGTCGCCCCGACTACACGTTCCCGATGCCCAAGGGTCATGCGCTGTACATGGACGTCAAGTTCCCCATGGCGTCGTACCTTCGCTACCTCGAGGTCGGCACCAATGCCGAACGCGAGACCCATCTCAAGCGGTTCCTCGCCGACGTTCGTCTGCGGGTGAAGGAACTCGCCAAACGCGACTACGCAGGCGAGAGCGAGACGCCGTCGGTCGACTACGTGCTGCTGTTCATTCCCAACGAACAGCTCACCGGGTTCATCCACGAACACGACGCCGGCCTCATCGACGAGGCGATGGGCCAGAAGGTCGTCCTGTGCTCGCCGCTCACCCTGTTCGCGTTCCTCGGGGTCATTCGACAGGCGTTCGACAACTTCATGATCGAGCAGACCAGCGACGAGATCCTGCAGCTGCTGGGCACGTTCAGCGCCCAGTGGCGCAAGTACAACGACCAGGTCGACTCGGTGAAGAAGAAGTTCGATCAGGTCGATCGCGCGTTCGAACAGCTCACCGGGCCGCGACGCCGTCAACTCGAGAAGCCACTCCGCCAACTCGACGAACTGCGCTTGGCTCGCAACTTGCCCGTCGACGGCGAACTGTTCGCAACACCCATCGCGTCCGACGACGACGCCAGTGACGACATCGACACGCCACCTGGTGGCACGGTCCGGGTGTTGGGCGCATGATTCGCGCTGTCATCCGCGACATCGCCCGCTGAGGCGTTGCCGACTGATTGAATCGGCGCCGTGAGCCAGCCTGCGTTCGACTTCGGCGACGACGAACTCGACGACGCTGCCAACCCGACCTATACGGTCGCCGAACTCGGCGATGCCATCAACGACACGCTGCGGCGCGGGTTCTCCGATGGTGTGTGGGTTCGCGGTGAGATCTCCGGGTGGAGCGACCGGGGCCAGCACGCGTACTTCACCCTCGTCGACGACGGCGAGGGTGCCGACACCGCCAACCGTCGCGGTGGCAACGGCCGCAGCAGGGCTGTGGTCAACGTGCAGTTCTTCGCCAACGCCCGGATGCGCCTGCGCCCGATGTTGCAGAAGCACCGCCTGCGCCTCGCCGACGGCATGAAGAGTGCGGGTGTTCGGCTACCTCGACTACTACGCCCCCAACGGTCGTATCGGGTTGAAGATGACCGGGATCGACCCCAAGTACACGCTCGGCGACATCGCCCAGTCGCGCGACGAGGTCGTCCGACGCCTGGTGGCCGAAGGCCTCCTCGACGCCAACAAGCGACGGTCGCTGTCGCCGGTCCCACTGCGCGTCGGTGTGGTCACCAGCGTCGGCACTGCGGCCTGGCACGACTTCCACGACGAGCTCCAGCGCAGTGCCATGGGGTTCACGCTCACGGTGATCGACACCCGTGTGCAGGGCGACACTGCCGAGTCCGCGATCGCCGCAGCGATCACCACGCTGGCTCGACGCATCGATCTCGATGCCCTGGTGCTGATACGCGGGGGTGGCGCACGCAACGAACTCGCCGTGTTCGACGCCGAGCAGATCGCCCGAGCAATCGCATCGTCACCCGTCCCCGTGCTGACCGGGTTGGGCCACGAGGTCGACCGAAGCGTCGCCGACGACGTCGCTCACACCACGCTCAAGACCCCCACAGCATGCGCCGGCGAACTGATCGCACGCGCCGCCCGCTACGGCGCCGATGCCGAGGCCGCGTTCGCTTCGATCGTGCGCGAGAGCCGCCACGGCCTCACCGCAGCCAACACCGATCTGTCCGACACCGCGCACCGTATCGCCCGGCGTACCCACGCTGCGGTCGAGCGTGCCGACGAACGCCTCGGCATGCGGGTCGACACGCTCGCTCGAACCGCACCGGCGAGCCTGGCCCGCGCCGATCAGCGCCTCGTCGATGCACAACAGCGAGTCCTCGACCGGGCGGGCGCCGTCATCGAGCGCACCGAGAGCCGCCTCGACGTCGCCGGCGCCCGAGTCGCTGCACTCGACCCTGCCGTGCAACTGGCCCGCGGATGGTCGATCACCCGGCGCGCCGACGGCAGCGTCGTGCGCTCGGTCGACGGACTCGACGCCGACGACACCATCACCACCGCACTCGCCGACGGCAGTGTCACCAGTACCGTCACCGCGACCCACCCGAAAGGCGACTGAGCAGATGAGCACCGACACCACCGAGACACCCGGCTATGCCGAGGCGCTCAGCGAACTCGACACCATCCTGCGCGAGCTCGAGAACTCCGACGTCGACGTCGACCACCTCGCCGATCGGGTCGCCCGAGCATCCGAGCTGATCACGCTCTGCCGTTCGAAGATCTCCGCCGCACAGCTGCGCATCGAGCAGGTCACCGCCGAACTCGACACCGAACCCTGACCCGACCGCCCGTCACCTGCCCACGAGTGCGTGCGGCCCACGTGTGTCGAGCGATGTGGGGTCGGTCAGGCGAGGGAGATGATCGCCTCGTGCTCGATGGCCGCCACCTCGCGCCCGTCGGCGCTGATACGGACGTCGAGGATCGCTCGTTCTCCGGCCCGGCTGTCGACTCGCTCGACGACATCGGCCGTTGCCGCGAATCTCGGCACCGATCGCGGCGACACCCAGGTGCGCGATGCGACTGCGGACGTGGATCCACGATCCGGTGACGAGTTGTTCGTGGCAGAACTGATTGGCGATCCTCGGCCAGCTCGACGGGTGAGCGATCGCCTCGTCGGCGTAGATCGGGCAGTCGTCGCCCGCCCGCATGCCGTAGTCGGACCACGATGCGTCGAGAGTGAACTCGATCGGTCGCAGGGTCTCTCCGGAGCGACGGACGATCACGTCGGTGACCGTGTCGACGAAGTCGGCCTCGACGCGGACACTGCCGTCGACCTCCGCCTCGACTCGACGGTCGCTGTGGCTCCGGCAGTCGATCCGATCACCGTCGAGAATCGGCTGTCGGAAGCGAACCGACGCGCCTCCGGTCGCGATCCAGTCTCGGCCCCACGCGGTGACCGGGAGATGGGTCATTGCCGCATAGGTCGTCACACCGGCCACGAGCGCTCCGCTGAAGCCGGCGGCCTGCGCACCGGCGTCGGTGTGAATCGGGTTGTCGGCGTGCTCGGGGAGGTTGACCGCCGTGACCGACCATGGCTGCATGCGCGAAGCGGTCATGTAGCGATCTTCGCGCGCCGAACGAGCTCGGCGCGGCACAGCGGCGCAGGGCAGCGAGCGCAGCAGTAGCCTGCGAGGAGATGCCTGGAACCGCCCCCGCCAGCCTGCGATCGATCGCCGACCGTGTCGAGGCCCGCCTCGACGAGCTGCTGACCGCCGAACGAGAGCGCTGGGTCGCCTTCGACCCCGACCTCGCCCAACCGGTCGACGAAATTCGCCGCTTGGTGCTGTCGGGTGGCAAGCGCCTGCGCCCAGCATTCACGCATTGGGGCTACGTCGGTGCGGGAGGCGGCTCCGACGACCAGATCGACGTCGATGCCGGCGCTGCGTTCGAGCTGATGCATGCGTTCGCGTTGTTCCACGACGACGTCATGGACGATGCCACCACACGACGAGGACAGGTCACCACGCACACGCTGGCAGCCGAAGAGCACGCCGCGAACGGTTGGGTCGGCGAGTCCCGCCGCTATGGCGAGGGGGTCGCGATCCTGGTCGGCGACCTCGCCTTCGTGTATGCCGACCGGCTGATGGAAGGCGCCAACCCCGAAGCGATGCGGATCTGGAACGAACTGCGCATCGAACTGAACATCGGGCAGTACCTCGACATCCTGGGTTCGGTGCAGAGCATCCGTGACGTCGACAAGGCCGAACGGATCTGTCGCTACAAGTCGGGCAAGTACACCATCGAGCGCCCGCTGCACCTCGGTGCGGTGCTCGCCGCCCCCGAGCGCTCCGACGAACTCATGGCATCGCTGAGCGCATACGGCTTGCCGCTCGGCGACGCATTCCAGATGCGCGACGACGTGATGGGCGCGTTCGGCCAGGAGAGCCTCACCGGCAAGTCGGTCGGCGGCGACCTGCGCGAGGGCAAACCCACCCCACTGCTTGCCCGTGCCGTGCGTCGTGCGACACCGGAACAGCTCGAGGTGCTCGCCGAGGTCGGCGCCGCAGGCCTCGACGGTCACGGTGTGGCTCGGATCCAGCAGGTGATCGTCGACACCGGTGCGCTCGCCGAGCTCGAAGACCACATCACCGCGCTGACCGAGGCGGCGGTGACGGCAATCGAGGAGGCACCGATCGTCGATGTCGCAAAGACGGAGTTGGTTGCATTGGCCGAGTACGTGAGCTGGAGGGATGTCTGATGAAGGTCGTCGTCGTCGGAGCAGGACTCGGAGGTCTGTCGGCCGCTGCGCACCTCGCAGGTGCAGGACACGACGTCACCATCGTCGAACGCGACGCCATTCCCGGAGGACGTGCGGGGATGATCACCGAGCAGGGCTTCCGGCTCGACAACGGGCCGACCGTGCTCACCATGCCGAACCTCCTCGAGGACGCCTTCAACGCCGCAGGCGCCGAGATGAAGGACTTCATCACGATCAACCCGGTCGACCCGATGTATCGCGCCGTGTACGCCGACGGGTCGACGCTGTTCGTGCGTCACGGCCGCGAGGCGATGACCCAGGAGATCCGCGAGTTCTCCGGTGCCAAGGACGCCGAGGCGTTCGGGCGGTTCTGCACCTGGCTGGAGCAGCTGTACCGCGCCGAGATGGACTCGTTCATCGACGCCAACTTCGACACGCCACTCGACCTGGTCAAGCCGTGGAAGTCGGGCCTCGAACTGGTCAAGCTCGGCGGCTTCGGCAAGCTGGGCAAGAAGGTGGCGTCGTTCTTCGACGACGAGCGACTGCAGCGCATCTTCAGCTTTCAATCGATGTACGCGGGACTCGCGCCCTACGAGGCACTCGCGTTGTACGCCGTGATCACCTACATGGACTCGGTCGAGGGGGTCTTCGTGCCCGAGGGCGGCATGCACATGATGGCTGCAGGGCTTGCCGATGCGGTCACCGCTGCGGGGGTCGACATCCGCTACGACTCGCCGGTCACGCGCATCCTCCGCAAGCCGGGTGGCGCGGTCACCGGGGTCGAGATCGCAGCATCGGAACGACTCGACGCCGACGCCGTGGTCTGCAACGTCGATCTGCCGGTGGCCTACCGAGAGCTGATTCCCGGCATCGACGCGCCGCGCACTGCGCGCAACGGCAAGTACTCGCCGTCGTGTCTCCTGTGGGTCGCTGGCGTCAAGGGCCTGCCGCCGGCCGATGCGAGCCATCACAACATCCACTTCGGCGAGGACTGGGACGGCTCGTTCAAGGCGCTGATCGACGATGGTGTCCGGATGCCGGATCCATCCATTCTGGTCACCCTGCACAGTTTGGACGACCGTTCGCTCGCGCCGGAGGGTCATTCGAGCATCTACGTGCTGGAGCCCACCCCGAACCTGAGCGGCACGATCGACTGGTCGAAGGAACGTGACACGATCGTCGACAGCCTGCGCCGGCGGGTCGACTCACTCGGCTACCCGACCGAGGTGGTCGTCGAGGAGGTCTACGACCCGCAGGACTGGGAGCGCATGGGCATGGAGCAGGGCACGCCGTTCGCGCTCGCACACACGTTCTTCCAGACCGGGCCGTTCCGCCCGAACAACGTCAACAAGAAGGTGCCCGGCCTCGTGTTCACCGGGTCGTCCACGCTGCCCGGCGTCGGGGTGCCGATGGTGTTGGTGTCCGGCAAGCTCGCCGCGCAACGCGTCGACCAGTACGCACGACAGCGCTGATGTTCGAGAAGACCGCTGCAAGGTTCGGTGCGAAGCCGCCGACGCCGACCACCCAACTCGTGCCGACCGGGCCGGTGACGCTCGACGAGAGCTACGAGTTGTGTCGAGAGTTCAACAAGCGCCACGGCACCACCTACTACTGGTCGACCAAGGTGCTCCCGAAGATCAAACAGCACCACGTGCATGCGTTGTATGCCTTCGCCCGCTACGCCGACGACATCGTCGACGAGATCCCGTCACAAGGCGGTCGCGATGTTCCAACCGAGGTACGCGCCGCCGCGTTGGCCGACTTCGGTGACCGGTTCTTCGCCGACCTCGCCGTCGGGAAGTCCGACGACCCGGTGCTCAAGGCCGTGGTGCACACCGTGCGGGCGTTCGACATCGACACCGAGGCGTTCCACCGGTTCCTGCGCTCGATGACGATGGACCTCACCGTCGAGCACTACACCACGTGGGACGACCTGCTCGTCTACATGGACGGCTCGGCAGCCGTGATCGGCGAGATGATGCTCCCGATCCTCGAGCCGACCGACTACGACACGGCCCTGCCCCACGCCCGCGACCTCGGCAACGCGTTCCAGCTCACGAACTTCCTGCGCGACATCGACGAAGACCTCGACCGGGGCCGCCAGTACGTCCCGCTCGAGGACACCGCCCGGTTCGGCGTCGATCTCACGCAACGTCGGGTGACCCCGGAATTCGTCGAGTTGATGCAGTTCGAGATCGACCGCTGCCGTGAGTTGTACCGGTCCGCTCAGATCGGCATCGACATGCTGCCCGACCGCTCGGCGAAGTGTGTGGGCGCAGCCCATGCGCTCTACGGGCGCATCCTCGACAAGATCGAGGCGCAGGGCTACGACGTGTTCACCTCGCGAGCGAGCGTGTCGACCACCGAGAAGGCGACCATGGTCGCCAAGCTCGTCCTCCCGTTCTCGTGAACGAGGCGCGCACCGAGCAGGCACCTCGTTCGCGAGTTGCGGACTGGGTGGCCGCAGGGGCGGGGGTGGTCACGGTGGCGGGAATGATCGCAACGCCGCTGATGGCCCAGGGTGGCCGGGCCCGGCGGGTGTTGTCGACCGTGGTCGTCGTCGGGTCGTTCACCACGACGACGGCCAATGCCGTGCGGCGGTGGGGTTCTGGCCGCGCCGGCACCGCGGCAGCGACGACGGCGATCGGCACCACCGTGGTCGAGCGGGTGGGCACCGAGACCGGCCTGCCGTTCGGGCGCTACGCCTACACCTCCGCCCTACAACCGCAGGTCGCCCACGTCCCGGCGATCGTGCCGTTGGCCTGGTTCGCGCTCGGCCTGCCGGCGCGTGAAGCTGCCCACGCAGCACTCGGCAGCAGATCGACGCCGGCGACCCGCATCGCCCTCGGTTCGGCAGCGCTGACGGCCTGGGACCTGTTCCTCGACCCGCAGATGGTCGGCGAGGGCTACTGGCGGTGGGCGAAGCGTGGGCTGTACCGCGGTATCCCGCTGAGCAACTTCCTCGGCTGGTTCGTCACCGGGCTCGGCGTGATGGCGGTCCTCGAAGTCCTGCTCCCGCCGGCTGACGAACCCGGTGACGCCGACGGCGCGCTCGTTGGCGAGTACGCCTACATGGGCGTGATGGAGACGGTCGGGTTCGCCCGGTACTTCCGAGATCCTGTGGTCGCCGTCGTCGGCGGCCTCGGCATGCTCCCGATCGGCGCCGCAGCCGTCGCCCGAAAGCTGACGTGACACATGGTGTCAGACACCAAACGTAACGTGCGCGCCGTCGTGGTGGGGGCGGGTGTCGGGGGGTTGGCAGCAGCCATTCGGTTGCGGGCACTGGGCCACCAGGTGACGGTGTTCGAACGCAACGACGTCGTCGGTGGAAAGCTTGCGACGTACGTTCGCGACGGCTACACGTTCGACATCGGGCCGTCGCTGGTCACGCTGCCCCACGTGTTCGACGAGGTGTTCAGAGCTGCTGGCACCACCCTCGACGAACAGGTCGAGTTGGTGCGGCTCGACCCACAGTTCGCGTACCACTGGGCCGACGGCTCGTCGCTGACCGTGCCCGACGGCGACGACGCAACCGCTGCTGCGTTCGACGACTTCGCCGACGATGCCGGAGCGCAGTGGCGGGCGTTCGACGCCCGCGGCCGACGGATCTGGGATGTCGCCGACCGGACGTTCTTCGCAGGACCGATGTCGAACCCCTGGTCGCTCGCCAGGCGGATGCGGTCGCCGCTCGACCTCACTGCGATCGATCCGATGCGCACGCTCGCCCGCTCAGCCGAGTCGTTCTTCGACGACCCCCGGCTCGAACAGTGGGCCGGCCGGTACGCCACCTACTCGGGTTCGTCGCCCTACTCAGCGCCGGCCACACTCGCCTGCATCCCACACATCGAGGCTCGCTTCGGCTGCTGGTATCCGATGGGCGGACTGGAGGCGCTGCGCGCTGCACTCGAGCACGTTGCACTCGACGTCGGCGTGGAGATCAGCACCGGCACCGACGTCACGCGCATCGTGGCGACACCCGAGGGCCCTGTCACGGGAGTCGAGATGGCCGACGGCGCCGTCGAGGAAGCCGACATCGTCATCGCCAACACCGATGCCGAGCACCTGTACCGCGACCTGTTGCCCGACGCAGGTGCGCTGCGGCGGGTGCAACGAGCAAAGCGTTCCACCAGTGGCTTCGTTCTCTGCGTCGGCGCACGTGGCCTCACCCCGGACCTCCAACACCACAACGTGTGGTTCTCCGACAGCTATCGCACCGAGTACGACCAGCTCGGCGCCGGTGAACTCGCGGACGACCCGACGATCTATGCGTGTGTGTCCTCGGTGACCGACCCCAGCCAGGCGCCCGACGGGTGCGAGAACTGGTTCCTACTCGTCAACACACCGCCGGCTGTCGAGGTCGACGCCGACGCCTACGGCGACCTCGTGCTCGACCGGCTTGCCGACCGCGGTGTCGATCTGCGTCCTCGGCTGGAGTTCCGCCACACGATGACGCCGTCCGACATCGAGCGGCGCTATCGATCGCCCGGTGGCGCCATCTACGGAACGTCGTCGAACGGCAAGCGCGCAGCGTTCGTCCGTCCGGCGAACCGCGGCGCCCGGCCGGGGTTGTATCTCGTCGGCGGTTCGAGTCACCCCGGCGGCGGCCTCCCCCTCGTCACGACCAGCGCCAAGATCGTCACCGAGATGATCACCGAGGACCTCTCGTGAGGGGGCCGGTCGCACGCGCCTTGCGAGTGGTGTGGGTGGTCGCCAGGATTGCCGCTGCCGCTACCGCGATCTCCCGGATCGCCAGGGCGGCCACGGTGGCGCCACCGGTACGGCCGACGCTCACGCCACTGCAGTCGATCAGCGTCGTGGTGCCGGCGCGCGACGAGGCCGAACGCATCGCTCCGCTGCTCAGCGCCGTCGTCGGCGCACCCGGCGTCGCAGAGGTGATCGTCGTCGACGATCAGTCGAGCGACGCCACCGCAGACATCGCCCGTCTCGCCGGCGCCACAGTGATCTCCGGCACCCAGCTCCCAGACGGATGGGCCGGCAAGGCCTGGGCGCTCCAGCAGGGCATCACCGCAGCGACGTCCGACTGGGTCGTGACACTCGACGCGGATGCCCGACCCGACCCCCGGCTCCCGACGGCGCTGGTGTCACGGGCGGTCGCCGAACACCTCGACCTGCTCACCGTCGGCGGCCGATTCGAGTGTCCCACCCCCGGCAGCCGATGGTTGCATCCGGCGATGCTCACCACACTCGTCTACCGATTCGGCCCGCCCGGTGGACGTCCACCGAAGCCAGACCGGACGATGGCCAACGGCCAGTGCATGGCCGTCCCGCGAACCCGGTTCCTCGTGGCCGGAGGCATGGAACCGGTGCGCAACGAGGTCGTCGAGGACCTCGCACTGGCCAGGCAGCTGGCCATGGATGGGCGCGCCGTCGGATTCCTCGACGCCGGCGAACTGCTCAGCGTTCGCATGTTCGAGTCGCTCGGCGACGCCTGGGAGGGGTGGGGACGTTCGCTCGCGCTGCCGGGAGTCGAGCCGCTCAACCGCCAGCTGTTCGACCTGACCGTCGTCGTGCTCGCCCAGGTGCTGCCGCTGCCCCGACTGCTCCTTCGCCGGGGCGACGCCGTCGACGTCGTCTTGGCGCTCGCTCGCATCGGCACCCTTGCGGGAACCCGGCGTGCGTACGACCGCATCGACGTGTCGTACTGGCTGAGCCCGCTCGCCGATCCGGTTGCGGCGGCCGCGATCGCCCGTGGTATCGCCCGTCGCGGCCGGCAGACCTGGCGAGGCCGCACCTACTCCTGAACGGCGACGCCCCGACGATCGGCGAGAGCCGCCATCGCAAAGCGCACGCCGATGAACGTCATCAGCACGCCCGTCGCTGCGGTTCGATACGGGCCTTCGACGGCGATCTGCACCACGGGGAAGGCAACGAACCCGACGCGGGCGGCGACGGCGAACGATCGGGTGATCACGAACGTGACCAGCAGCAGGACGATCGTGAGCAGGAACGGGACCGTTGCGAACACTGCGGCGCCGCCGGCGAAGGTCAGGATGCTGCGCCCGCCACGGAATCCGGCGAACACGGGAAACGCGTGGCCGACCATCGCGGCGCCGCACCCCACGTAGGCAAGGCCCCACACCCCCGGATCGGCCATCGCAACACCGACGAGCGCGGCGGCGACACCCTTCAGGCTGTCGCCGACGAAGACCGGGATCGCCGCCCGCCGGCCCAGCGTCTCACGCGCGTTCCAGAACCCGGGATTGCCGTCGCCGACATCGCGCAGGTCGACCCGAGCGCGCCGTGCGGCGACCAGGTTGGCGATCGGGATCGAGCCGATCAGGTAGCCGATCACGATCGTCACCGTCATCGTGACTGCCTGCTCGACGTCCATCGGTGACAGCATGGCAGTCGCATGGGCCGTATCGCATCGTTCCACCTCGTCAGCGAACCGGTGTGGAAGACACCGCTCGTGCTCGGGCGGCTCGGCGCCGACCGCCTCCGCCTGCCCCGGGTGCCCGGTCTCGCGTTCTGGCGGCTGCTCGGGACGGGCAGCGGCGACAACACCGGTCGTGGCGCCGACCTGTCTCGCAGCGCCGTGTTCGCTGTCTGGGACGACGAGGGCGACCTCGACGCGTTCCTGGCCGGCCATCCGATCTCGCGGCGCTGGCAGGGTTCGGAGGAGAGCTGGCACGTGCGCCTCCGCGGCGTCGGTGGGCACGGAACCTGGAAGGGCGTCGACCCGCTGGCCGGCCTCGACGAGGGCTCCGGCGACGGCCCGGTGGCAATCGTCACCCGTGCCAACGTGCGCCGCCGCTCGTGGAAGGCATTCGGAGCCGCCAGCGAGGTCGTCGACGTCGAACTGCACCGCGCACCGGGGTTGATCGACGTGGTCGGAATCGGTGAGACCCCGATCGGAAGCCTCGCCACCTTCAGCCTCTGGGAGTCGCGCGCTTCGGCACGCGATTTCGCGTACTCGATGCCCGACCACCGCGAGGTCATCCGGCGCACCCGCGCCGAGGACTGGTACGCCGAGGAGATGTTCGCCCGGTTCGAGCCGTTCGGATCGACCGGCACGTGGAACGGTCGCGACCCACTCAGCCGACACGGGTGACCAGCCCCACATCGCGACGTCGAAGTGGGACACCCACTGCATCCTCACCACGTAGAAGTCTTCCTCGACGACGGCGACCTCCTGACCGAACTCGCCCACCGCCTCGAGCGCAGTGACGTCCCGGTCGAGCCCATCGACAAGACTGAGAGCACGACGAGAAGGGTGATGACCATGTCGAAGAAGCACAAGTCGAAGAAGAGCAAGCCGAAGGCAGGCGCATCGAGCAACGGCGGCGGCGCTTCGTCCGGGCAAGGCCCGGCGAAGCTGCGCCGCAAGGAGTACGAGGCCGAACTCGAGACACTGCAGGGCGAACTCGTCGCCATGCAGGAATGGGTTCGGTCCACCGGAGCGAAGGTCTGCATCGTCTTCGAAGGCCGCGACACCGCCGGCAAGGGCGGGACGATCAAGCGGATCACCGAACGGGTGAGTCCCCGAACGTTCCGCGTGGTCGCGCTCCCCGCTCCGACCGAGCGCGAGAAGTCGCAGATGTACATCCAGCGCTACATGGCGCACTTCCCGTCTGCCGGCGAGGTCGTGATCTTCGATCGCAGCTGGTACAACCGCGCCGGGGTCGAGCCGGTGATGGGGTTCTGCACCCAGGAGGAGACGGAACACTTCTTGCAGGCTGCTCCGCTCGTCGAACGGTCGATGGTCGACTCGGGCATCATCCTCGTCAAGTACTGGCTCGAGGTCAGCCCGGAGGAACAATCGCGACGTCTGAAGAGCCGGGTCCACGATCCGAGGAAGACCTGGAAGCTCACCGACATGGACCTCAAGTCGTACAGCCGCTGGTACGACTACTCTCGCACGCGAGATGCGATGCTCGCCGCGACCGACACGTCGTGGGCCCCGTGGTTCATCGCTGACACCAACGACAAGAAGCGTGGCCGTCTGAACATCATCACGCACCTGCTGAGCCAGGTGCCCTACGAGCGGGTCGAACGCCCGGAGATCAAGTTCCCGCGGCGCCAATCGGCCCGCGGGTACGTCGAACCGCAGCTCGCCCTGCGCCACATTCCCGAACCGTTCTGAGGAGCGATGCCATGACGACACTGGATCAGACGACCGAACCACCCGCTGGCACCGACACCGCGTGGTACGCCCTGTCGTCGCAGGACGCCGCCCGCCGACTCGAGGTCGATGCCGAGGACGGGGCTCACCGCCGCTGAGGTCGAGCTCCGACTGGCGAAGTACGGCCGCAACGAGGTGGCGACGGAACCGCCTCCGACGCTGTGGGAGACTGCGAAGGGCCAGATCGCCAACCCGATGAACGTCATGCTGCTGATCGTGGCGGTGGCAAGCATCGCGATCGGCCAACTCGCCACCGGCATCATCGTCGGGGCGTTGGTGACGTTCAACGTCGTGATGGGCACCAATCAGGAACGCAAGGCCCTCGCCAGCGTCGATGCACTCGCCTCACTCCAGGTGCCGATGGCCCGGGTCCGGCGAGACGGCACCGTCGTCGAAGTCGATTCGAGCGGGCTCGTGCCCGGCGACGTCGTCCTCGTCGAGGCGGGCGATCTCGTCCCGGCCGACGCTCGGGTCATGTCATCTGCCTCGTTGGAGGTGCAGGAAGCGGCACTCACCGGGGAGAGCGCACCGATCGCCAAGAACACCATCGCGATCGATGAGACCGACGTACCACTCGGCGACCGGACCAACCTCGTGTTCCAGAACACACAGGTGACCCGAGGTTCTGCCGAGGTGATGGTCGTCGCAACCGGCCAAGCGACCCAGATGGGCCAGATCGCCAACATGGTGACGGCCACGAAACGCACCAAGTCGCCGCTGCAGGTCGAACTCGACGATCTCACGAAGATCTTCGGATTCCTCGCATGGGGCGCGGTCGCGATCATCGCGGTCGTCGGGATCGCGCGAGACCAGGAGTCCGAGACGCTGATCCTGCTCTGCGTCTCGACCGCGATCTCGGCGATCCCGACCGGACTGCCGACGTTCGTCCAGCTGATGCTCTCGTCGGGGGCTCAACGGCTGGCCGAGTCGAAGGCGGTCGTGAAGTCGCTCACCGATGTCGAGACGCTCGGCGGCACGACGGTGATCAACAGCGACAAGACCGGCACGCTCACGATGAACGCGATGACATCGGTGACCATGCTGACCGGGGGCTCGTGGTACAAGATCGAGGGAACGGGGTACGCAACGAGCGGGGCGATTCTCGGCCCTGCCGGTGAACCCACTCCGGACTTCAATGGTCTTGCCCTCGGACTGGCGCTCTGCAGCGATGCAACCGTCGCCGCGGACGAGACGATCATCGGCGATCCCACCGAAGCAGCGCTCGTCGTCCTTGCGGCCAAGATCGGCGTCGACGCCGAGGAGACCCGACGCACGCTGCCCCGCGTCGCGCTCGTTCCGTTCGACTCCGAGTACAAGTTCATGGCCACGTTCCACGATCGGCCGGCCCACCTCGAGCTGAAGCAACTGACCGAACCGCACTTCATGACCGTCAAGGGGGCACCCGACGTCGTGATCGACCGCTGCTCCCAGGCGGTCTGGCACGGCGAGGTCGTACCGATGGAACAGGTTCGCCAGGACCTGCTCGACGCCAACCAGCAGCTCTCCGAGAAGGGGTTGCGCGTGCTCGCGTTCGCCGCACGGCCGCTGTCGACCGACACGATGCGCGATGCCAAGGCCGACCCGATGGGGGAGGTGCACGACCTGATCCTCGTCTCGCTGGTCGGCATCATCGACCCGTTGCGTTCCTCTGCGATCGAGGCCGTGCGTGTCGCACACGGCGCCGGCATCGACGTCCGAATGATCACCGGTGACCACACCGTCACCGCTCGGGCGATCGCTGATCAGTTGGGCCTCGGACCGGGCGTCATCAACGGCGCAGATCTCCGGAAGCTGAGCGACGACGAGGTCAAGACCCAGCTGCCGCAGCTGCACGTCTTCGGGCGCGTCGCACCGGAGGACAAGGTTCGTCTCGCCCGACTGATGCAGGAAGCCGGCGAAGTGGTCGCCATGACCGGTGACGCGGTGAACGACGCAGCCGCACTCAAGCAGGCCGACGTCGGCGTGGCGATGGGCAGCGGATCCGAGGTCACCAAACAGGCTGGCAAGCTGATCCTGACCGACGACAACTTCGGCACATTGGTCCACGCCGTCGACCTCGGTCGCGACATCTACCGGCGCATCTCGTCGTACGTGAAGCTGCAGTTGACCGTCTTGTCCGCGGTGCTGCAGCTGATGCTGATCGCCACGATCCTCAACGTCAACGACGGTGTGGCACTGTTCCCCATGCAGCTGCTGTTCGCGAAGTTCTTCGTCGTCGCCACCGTCGTCGTCGGCTTCATCGTCGATGTCCCTGACCCCGGCGTGATGGACCGTCCGCCTCGAACGCCCGGCTCGAAGATCGCAACCGGAGCGCAGACGGTCCGCTGGCTGATCAGCGGTTTCATCATCGCCGGTTCGGCACTCGCCCTGCTCTCGTGGGGGCCGGGCGAGCCGAGCACGACCGACCCGTCGACCTCGATGACCATGGCGTTCGCCGTCGTGGCGTTGAGCGCGGTCAACATGGGTCTGGTCATGCGCCGAGAGCGCCAGGCTCCGTGGTCGAGCCCGCTCTTTCCCTTCCTCGGATGGGTCATGCTCGGCTGGGGCCTCACGTGGGGGGCCATCGAGCTGAACATGTTCCAGCGGCTCCTCGACACCGTGCCGCTCACGGGCGCCCAATGGGTCCTCGTGATCGGGCTCTCGCTGGTGGCGCCGCTGGTGGTCGGCATCGACAAGGCCATTCAGATCCGGCGTCTGGATCGTGAGCAGGCCGCCACGGCGGGCGTCACAGCACCGACATCGGCGTGAGCAGGTAGCCGCGGCGCCGATCACTTCCACCCGAGCATCGACGACGCAGTCACAGCGGGGCGGCGATGAACGTCATGCTCACTGCGCCCTCACGTACGACCCCGGTAGTGCAGGCGCCGGCGCCACACCTCGTCGGGCGGAAGCATGACAGCGGCTGCATCTCGCATGACAACGGCGTCGGCACCGAGACCGGAGAGCGATACGCTTCGCCGCCACACTACGGTCGGTGAACCGTCGGGAAGCCTCCCGTCTGTTCCACTCATCACACGCCCAGATAGCTCAGTTGGTAGAGCAACGCATTCGTAATGCGTAGGTCGTCGGTTCGATTCCGATTCTGGGCTCCACAAAACACCTACTAGATCGGCATGAGGACTCGAGCGGTCCGGCCGGTTTCCGGGTTTGTCCCATATCTGTCCCATATTTCACTACAATGACTTCATGGCGCGAGGGAGCCTGCGACTCAAGCGGCAGCCCGATTACTGGGAACTCCGCGCCTACGCAGGGCCCGATCCGATCACTGCTCGACCCCGATATGTGAGCCGAACGTTCCGCGGCGGCAAGCGCGAGGCCAACAAGGCACTCGCCCAACTCGTGGCCGAGGTCGACTCCATCGGGACCCACGCCGACCAGTCCGTCGCAGGGCTCCTGCTCGCCCACATCGACCATCTCGAGCAGCGAGGGCGCGAGGCCCGCACGATCGAGAGCTACCGCGGGATCGCACGCAAGGTCGCTGCCGACCGTCTCGGCGGCAAGATGATCCAGGATCTAGGACCGAAGGACTTCGACGACTTCTACGTCCGGCTCCGATCGAACGGCCTGTCACCCGGGTCCATCAAGCGCTACCACTCAGTCCTCGGCGGGGCATTCCAGCAAGCGATGAAGTGGGGGTGGACGAACCGGAACGTCGTGCGACTCGCCACACCACCCGCGGTCCCCCGCCAGTCTCGGACCACCCCAACTCCGACCGTCGTGACTGCGCTCCTCCGCGAGGCGGCCGAGAGCCGCAACCCCGAGAACCACGTTGCGTTCAGACTCCTCGCCGCGACCGGTGCTCGCCGAGGCGAGATCTGCGGACTGCGATGGTCGTCGGTCGACCTCGATCGCCGCGTGGTGTGGATCCGCCACTCCGTCGCACGCTTGAAGACCGGCAAGCTCATCGAGAAGGATCCCAAGAGCCACCAGACCCGCGAGGTCGCCCTCGACCACGGCACCGCCCGGATCCTCCGCAACCACCGCGAACGACAGGAAGAGCTCGCCGCCATGATCCGGACGAAGCTCGACCCCGACGGGTACGTGATCGCCGATCTTGCGACCGACCCGACTGGACTCACACCGATCTCACCAGACCGGCTCACCCAAGCCTTCAAGCGCCTCACAGCGCGAGTGCCCGGCGCCGGCGACGTCCGACTTCATGACCTACGCCACTGGTACGCCAGCACCCAGCTCGACGCCGGCGAATCTCTCCCCGCTGTCGCAGCACGGATCGGCGACCACGTGGAAACTCTCGCTCGGGTCTACGCCCACCGTGGGCACCGCGGCGACCACGACGCCGCCGACAGCCTCGGCGCCCTCATCGACGACCCGGACTGACCGACCACGGGTTCTCCGGCGGTGATTATGCGCTGCCCAATCATGCCAAGAGGTCAAACACTTCGC
>CAWKCN010000026.1:0-50998 GCA_963848145.1 Ilumatobacteraceae bacterium | reverse complement strand
CGGCGGGCCGATCGCGTCGGCCGGCGCCGTCCTTCCGGGCGTGCTCCTCGACGCCGACGAACTCTGCGCGATGGCACAGATCAGCAGGGCGCAGCTCGCCGAACTCGAGTCGTACGGTGTCGTCGCCGGCGCTTCCCGAGGCGATGGCGGCCCGTTCAACGAAGACGACGTCGAGATCGCCACGATCTCGAAGCGGTTCCTCGATGCGGGCATCGAACCCCGGCATCTCCGCGGCTGGCGAGTCGCAGCCGACCGCGAGGCCGGCCTGCTCGAACAGTTGATCCAGCCGCTGCTGCGCCAGCGCAATCCCGAAGCTCGTGCACAGGCGATCGCGCAGTTGACCGAGCTCGAAGAGACCGGCGGCCGTCTGCGCTCGGCCATGATGCGCTCGACGCTGCAGCAGCACGCACCCTGAGTTCGAGGTCCGGCAGCCGACATCACGTGGCACCCGGCGGCCCGGTACAGTGGCCACGTGGTCCCCTTGGAACTGATCGGCGTACGGGTCGAGATGCCCGCCAACACTCCGATGCTGTTGCTGCGCGAGGCCGACGGGCGCCAACGCCTGCTGCCGATCTACATCGGCAGCCCCGAGGCCTCGGCGATTCACTATGCACTCGAGGGCGTCGAACCGCCACGGCCACTCACCCACGACTTGTTCTTGAACGTGCTCGGCGAACTCGACACGACCCTCACCAAAGTGGTCGTCACCGAGATGCGCGACCGCACGTACCTCGCCGAACTGCATCTCGACACGCCGGGGGGCCAGCGGGTCATCTCTGCCCGGCCATCCGACGCGATTGCCCTGGCGGTGCGTTGCGGAGCCGACCTGTTCGCGTCCGACGAACTCATCGACGAAGTCGGCCAGGAGCCCGTCGCCGAGCCGGACGAGGATGCAGCTGAGATCATCGACGAGTTCAAGGACTTCATCGACAACGTCAGCCCCGAAGACTTCGGGGCCTGAGCCGGTTGCGTGCGCCAACGGTTGACGCCGCGCGCCGGAAGCCGTAGTGTTCACGATCTCACATGGACGTAATTTCGTACGTGTGAGGCGCGGCGGGCTTCGGCACGTTCGTGATGTTGGGCAGGACGAACCGGAGGCAGACCGTGGAGAACACGAACACACATGACAAGGGTGTCGAGGCCGAACTCGGCTACAGCGGCACGCAAACCGCCAAGGTCGTCGGGATCTCGTATCGCCAGCTCGACTACTGGGCGCGAACCGACCTGATCCGTCCCTCGCTGAGCGATGCCACCGGCAGCGGGAGCCGTCGGAGCTACTCGTACAACGATCTCCTCGAGCTCAAGGCGATCAAGAAGCTGCTCGACTCGGGCATCAAGCTCGAACAGGTGCGCAAGGTCTTTACCTACCTGCGCGAACACGTCGCGACCGACATCGCTGCTGCACACATCGTGATCGACGGCGGCAGCGTGATGCTGTGCGACGGCGATCAACTCGTCGACGTACTCAAGCACGGCCAGGGAGTCCTGAACGTGTTGTCGCTCGGCGGGGTGCGCGACGAACTCGAAGCCGACCTCGCTCCGGTCTCGATCGAGGCACCGAGCGCCACAGCCAGCCAGCGCCGGACGGGATGACCCTCCGGCAGTCTCCGCTCGACGCCGAGCATCGCTCGCTCGGAGCCACGATGGTCGAGTTCGGTGGGTGGGAGATGCCGATCGCCTACCCGTCCGGCACCATCGAAGAGCACCTTGCGTGTCGCCGACGCGCGGTCATGTTCGACGTCTCGCACCTCGGAACGGTGCGTGTGGGGGGTCCCGACTCGTTCGACCGACTCCAGTCGACGCTCACCAACGACCTGTACAAGATCGGTCCTGGGCGGGCGCAGTACACCCACCTCCTCGACCCGGACGACGCCTCGGTCGTTGACGACATCATCGTCTGGTGGGGTTCGGACGATCCCGAGGTGTTCGACGTGATGCCGAACGCATCGAACACGGACGGGGTGCGCGCAGCCCTCGGCGGAGACGACATCACCGACCAACGTGCAGTGATCGCCATCCAAGGTCCCGACGCCAGAGCGCTCGCATCGACCGTCCTGCCCGAGTTCGGCGCCGTCGGTCGATTCAGGGTGACGTCCGCGTCGTGGAACGGCGTGCCGTGCACCGTCGCCGGCACCGGCTACACCGGCGAGGACGGCATCGAGATCTCTATTCCGGCGGAGCATGCAGCAGAGCTCTGGCGAGCGTTTGGTGATGCCGGCGTCGCTCCCGCCGGGCTCGGCGCCCGTGACACACTCCGGCTCGAAGCAGCGCTGCCGTTGCACGGCCACGAGCTCGGACCGGGCATCACCTCGCTCCAAGCCGGCCTTGGTTGGGTGGTCGCATGGAACAAGCCTGCGTTCATCGGTCGTGAGGCTGCGCTCGCCGAGCGAGACCAGGGAATCACTCGACGCCTGGTCGGAATCGTCACCGACGGCCGGCGTCCGGCGCGCGCCGACTGCGAGGTGTCGATCGACGACACCGTGGTGGGGCACACGACCAGCGGCAACTTCTCGCCCGTCCTCGAGCACGGGATCGCACTCGGCTTCGTGCCACCGGACACGGCCGAGGGAACGGCGGTGACCGTTGACGTTCGCGGCAAGGACCTCCAGGGCCGCGTTGCGGCCACGCCGTTCGTCGGTCGTTGACCCTCAGTCGCCGTCGGCGGCTGTTGCCGCCTCGCCACCCGAGTTCTTCGTGGCCGACGCCCTCTTCTTTGCCGGGGCTTTCCTGGTCGCGGACTTC
The DNA here is from genome assembly GCA_963848145.1 of Ilumatobacteraceae bacterium. Lineage (GTDB taxonomy): Bacteria > Actinomycetota > Acidimicrobiia > Acidimicrobiales > Ilumatobacteraceae > Sva-07. The sequence continues at coordinate 48,256 of CAWKCN010000026.1, read as the reverse complement.
TTCCTGGCCGGCGCCTTCTTCTTGGCCGCCTTCTTCCTGGCGGGCGCCTTCTTCTTGGCCGGGGCCTTCTTCTTGGCTGCGGATTTCTTCCTCGCGGGCGCCTTCTTCGCCGCCGCCTTCTTCTTGGCGGGCGCCTTCTTCGCCGCGGACGGCTTCGACGGGGCGGGCGCAACTGCTGGAGCCGGTTCGGCCGAAGGTGCGGTCACTGCCGAGGCGACAGGTGCAGCCGCTGGCTGTGTCGGCGCGTATGGCTGTGTCGGCGCGCTGGGGCGGCTTCCAGGAATTCGGAGGCCACCGAGGAGCCCGCCGGCAGACTCGGCGAACTGGGTGAGCGGTCCGAGACGCTTCGAGACCTCGACCAGGACGTCGGAGAACGCCCCGATCTGAGCCGGCAACTGCGCAAACGCGGGCGTTGCAAGTGTCTCGGCGAGGCGATTGAGTCCCGGCGCCACCGCCATCGCGGGACCACTGACGACCTGCATCATCTCGTCGGCGGTCTTGACGGTGCGGGTCACCTGGGGGATCGCTGCGCGAAGCGGGACTTCGACGTCTGAGACGAGCGAGTTGATCCGCTCGGTGGTCTCGTTCAGGTTCTCCATCGTCCGATTGAAGTTCTCGACGCCCTTGAGGAACTCGTCGACGCCCTTGCGGAACTGTTCGATCGACCTGACGGTGCCCGACAGGGGGGTCGCGAACAACGTGAACAGGTCAGCGAGCGGATCGGGTCGGTCATCGGGCATGTCGACGACGCTAGTGCGCGATCGCACCACGAACAGGGCCAACGCGTGGGGCAGTCGAGGCGATCGGGACCTATGCCTCGGGCATCTCGCCGTCGATTGAGATTATTGTGGACAACCAAACGAGGGAATATGGGGGAACCCGAGATGACGGAGACCACGACGACCGAGGGGAAGGTCGGCGGCGGCGGCCTGGACACCGACACGCTGTTGATGATGCTCGACGCGCTGGGCGAGTTCGTCGGACACGAACTCACGCCGAAGCTGCAGCTCGAACTCGATCACGAAGATGTCTGCCCCGAGGACATCGTCCGGGCAATGAGCGACCCCAACCAACTCGGCGTCCAACTGATCTTCGTGCCAGAGGCCTACGGCGGAATGGACGGCGGAGCCTTCGACTCGTACCGAGTGTGTGAAGTGATGGCCCGTCACGACATCGGCCTCGCGACGGCCGTGTTCGCCACCTTTCTCGGGAGTGATCCCATCCTGGTCGGCGCCACCGAAGCGCAGAAGCAGCTCTGGCTCGGCGCCATTGCCGAAGACGGGATCCTGTTCGCCTACGGAGCCACCGAGCCCGACGCCGGAAGCGACCTGGGAGCGATGAAGACCACCGCCGCCCGCATCGAGGACGACAACGGCGTGGTCACCGGTTATCGCATCAACGGCCGCAAACAGTGGATCTCCAACGGCTCGATCGCCGACAAGATCACGATCTTGGCGCTCTGCCCGGACGGGCCATCGTGGTTCGTCGTCGACAACGACACACCCGGGTTCGATGCGGCACATCCCGAGGACAAACACGGCATCCGCCTGTCGAACACGGCGGCGCTGTTCCTCGATGACGTCGAGGTGCCCGCCGACCACCTGATCGGCGGGGTCGAGGGCAAGGGACTCGTGCAGGCCCAGCAGGTGTTCGGCTACACCCGAATCATGGTGGCCGCCTTCGGCCTCGGGGGCGGGTGGGAGGCGCTCGACCGGGCCATCTCCTACTCGCTCGAGCGCTACCAGGGCGGTGCTCCGCTGTCGGAGAAGCAAGGTTTCACCCACAAGCTGATCGTCCCGCACGCTGTCCGGCTCGAGGCGGCGCGCAGCTACATCGAGGAGTGCGCCGACAAGATCGATCGGGGTCTCGGCGAGCACGGGGCGATGAACACCGAAGGTGCCATCGCGAAACTGATGGCAACCGAGGCGGGCAACGCAGCTGCCGATGCTGCCATCCAGGCCCACGGCGGATACGGCTACACCCGCGAGTACGTCGTTGAGAAGATCAAACGCGACGTTCGCATCACCACGATCTACGAGGGCACGTCGGAGATCATGGAGATGACGATCGCTCGCGATCGTTGGCAGCATCACCTCAAGTCCGCCGGCAGCTACTACCGGGATCGGGCCAGCGAGCTGAGAAGGTTGCATTCGGTCCACCCCGATGTCGGCGCCGAACATGCTGCGCTCGCCGCGGAGTCGATGGCGGCGATCCTCGACGCCTGCAGAGTGGCCCGCCTCACCCGGAACCAACACGTGCTGTTCCGACTCGGCGAACTGATCACCCACGTCGAGTGCGCCGAGTCGCTCGCTCGTCAGGCGGCGCTCGCACTGGAGGACAGACGCCACGAGAAGAGCCTGGCCCGATTCGACGGCCCGACGCTGGCAGCGATGGGCCGGGTGTTCGCACGCGAAGCTGCCCAGAAGACCGCCCAGGAGGGCGTGCGTTGGGTGGCCGGATCGGTCACCGCTGGGAGCGCCGACGTCGGTGCCTTGTTGGCCACGATCCCGCACGATGCGATCCGCATGGCGCAGGCCGGGCTGCTCGCCGACATGAACGTGGTTGCGGACGCGCTCTACGACCGCACCAGCGCATGACCGCGCCCGCCCGAACAGGAACAACGACGCGAGCGCACGTTTGTGCTCGCCATCTCGAAGGAGCACCCGCTGATGTCTGACGGCTCGACCGTCCCGAGCACCCCCGTCGCCGTCGTGGGGGTGAGCGCGATCATGCCCGACGCACCCGACGCCGACGCGTTCTGGGCCAACATCACGAACGGCCGCTACTCGATCAGCGACGTACCGGCCGACCGGTGGGATCCTGCGTTGTACTTCTCGCCGGACCACTCCGTCGCCGACAAGACCTACTCCACCATCGGGGGCTGGGTCCGCGAGTACCCGTGGGATCCGATCAGCTGGAAGCTGCCGATCCCACCGAAGGTCGCCGACCAGATGGACGACGGACAGCGCTGGGCGATCAGCGCTGCGCGCTCAGCGCTCGTCGACGCAGGTTGGCCCAACTGGAACACCGATCCCGACAAGGTGGCCGTGGTCATCGGCAACGCGATCGGTGGCGAGAAGCACTACCAGTCGAACATGCGGATCGAGCTCCCCGAAGTGCTGCGCGACCTCGAGAGCTCGGAGTCGTTTGCTGCGCTCACGGCCGAACAGCGCCGCCACATCCTCGACGAGACCCGCGAGCACTTCCTCGCCCACTACGGCGAGATCAACGAAGACACCATGCCTGGCGAGCTCGCCAACGTGATGGCCGGGCGGATCGCCAACCTGTTCAACTTCCGCGGCCCGAACTTCACCACCGATGCGGCATGTGCATCCGGGCTCGCAGCCATGAGCGTTGCGGTCGAAGGACTGATCGACCATCGCTTCGATGCCGCCATCACCGGTGGAGTCGATCACAACATGGGCGTGTCCGCATTCGTGAAGTTCTGCAAGATCGGCGCGCTCTCGGCCACCGGGACGCGTCCGTTCGATGCCGGAGCCGACGGATTCGTGATGGGGGAGGGCGCGGCGCTGTTCGTGCTCAAGCGTCTCGAGGACGCCGAGCGCGACGGCGACCGGATCGCTGCCGTCATCCTCGGGATCGGTGGGTCCTCCGACGGCAAGGGCAAGGGGATCACCGCACCAAACCCGATCGGCCAACGCCTCGCCGTCGAGCGCGCCTGGGAGATCGCCGGCGAGGACCCGGCAACGGTCACCGCCGTGGAAGCGCATGGCACCTCCACCCGTGTCGGCGATGCGACCGAGTTGGCCAGCCTCACCGAGGTGTTCGGAACCGCCGGTGCAGCGCCACGCAGCGTGGCGCTCGGTTCGGTGAAGTCGAACGTCGGCCACCTCAAGGCCGCCGCGGGCGCGGCCGGCGTCTTCAAGATGATTCGCAGCCTCGACAACAAGGTGCTCACCCCCAGCCTCAATTTCAAGGACCCGAACCCGAACGTCGACTGGGACAGCTCACCGTTCGCGGTCACCACCGACCTGCGCGAGTGGGCCACCCCCGCCGGGGGTGTACGCCGCGGCGGTGTGAGCGCATTCGGCTTCGGTGGCACCAACTTCCACGTGGTGCTCGAGGAGCACGTGCCGGGCCGCCACCGGCCGCCGGCCAGAGTCTTCGCCGGCGCACGCGTGCCCACGAGTGGTGCTGCCAGCAACCCTGCAGCCACCATGGCCGATCCGGCCAAGCCGCCGTTGCGCGGCGCTCTGGTGCTCGGGGGCCGTGACGACCGTGACCTGATCACTCAGGTCGAACGGGCACTTGCCGATGCTCGGCAGGGAATCGCACCGGCACCGACGCGTCCCGACCCCTCGATCGGGCGTGCCCCCGTCCGGATCGCCGTCGATTTCGACGATGCCGACGATCTGGCCAAGAAGCTCGACAAGGCGCTCACTGCGCTCACCGGCAACAACGCTGCGGTCTATCGAATGCTGCGCCAGCAAGGTGTGTTCGTCGGCCGAGGGCCGGCGCCGAAGGTGGCGTTCCTGTACACAGGGCAGGGATCGCAATACGTCAACATGCTCCGCGAGCTGCGTGACGCCGAGCCGATCGTGGCCGACACGTTCCGTGAGGCCGACGAAGTGATGACCCCGCTTCTCGGGCGACCACTGTCGTCGTACATCTTCATCGACGGCGACGACCCTGCGGCGGTGAGCCAACTCGAGCAGGAACTCCTCCAGACCGAGATCACCCAGCCTGCAGTGTTGGCGACCGACTCCGCCATCAGCCGCCTGCTCGGCGCATACGGGATGCGTCCCGACATGGTGATGGGTCACAGCCTCGGCGAGTACGGCGCCCTGATCGCAGCGGGTTCACTGACGTTCGGTGCAGCGCTGGAAGCAGTGAGCGCTCGCGGCGCCGAAATGGCTCGGCTGTCGGTCGCGGACAACGGGGCGATGGCTGCGGTGTTCGGCCCGCTCACCGAGATCGAACGGATCGTCGAGGCCACGCCCGGCTACGCGGTGATCGCCAACATCAACTCCAACAACCAGGCCGTCGTGGGCGGCGCCACCGATGCCGTCCTGGCAGCGATCGAGTCCTTCACCGCTGCTGGCATGCAGGCCATTCGCATCCCGGTGAGCCATGCCTTTCACACCTCGATCGTGGCCCCAGCGTCCGTACCGTTGGTGGCCACGCTGCAGCGGCTCGATGTGCGCCCGCCGAGCGTTCCCCTGGTCGCCAACGTCACCGGCGAGTTCTATCCCGCCGACGCCACCACCGACACGATGCTCGACTACCTCGGCAAACAGGTCGCCTCACCCGTGCAGTTCGTCAAGGGCCTGCATTCGCTGTACGACGCCGGTGCGCGCCTCTTCGTCGAGGTGGGCCCGAAACGGGCCCTGCACGGCTTCGTCGAGGATGTACTGGGCGACCACGATGACGTGCTCGCGATCTACACCAACCATCCCAAGCTCCGCGACGAGGCGGCGATCAACCAGGCACTGTGCGCCTTGTGGGCGTCCGGAGTCGGCTTCGACGAGCCGGCCGCACCTGCCACCTCGGAGTCGGTGCCGGCGCAATCCGTTCCAGTGTCTCCCGTCGCCTCGTCGGGGGCCGCCCCGGACGACCGAATCATGCAGCTCGGTCAGCTCTTCGCCGGAGTGATCGAGGAGGGGTTGAGGATCTACGGTTCCGACCCGATCACGCCTGCACCCCCAGCGTCACCCGGGCCGGCGGCCCTGCCGGCTTCCACGCCGCAGCCGCTCGACGACGAGCCGGTGGTGATCACCGGAGCAGCACTCGGCTTGCCCGGCGTCGAGCACGTCTTCGACGACGCCAACATCGGCCGGATTCTCGCCGGCGAGCAGTTCATCTCCTCGTTGCCCGAGGCTGCTCGCGTCCGCATGGCCGAGATGCGCATCACCCGAGTCGTCAAGAGCGAGTCGGGCGGTGGGAGTTTCGAGACGATCGACGACCCCGCTGACGTCATCAAGCTTGCCGGGCTGCACGCTCCGATCGACGTCGTCGAGCAGTTCGCAGTCGAATCCGCCCGCGACGATGCATTCGACTCGACGACCCGGCTGGCCATCGGTGCCGGCTACGACGCGCTCCGAGATGCCGGCATCCCGCTGGTGATGCGCTACAAGACCACGACCATCGGTACGCAGCTCCAGAATGGTTGGGGTCTGCCCGACGAGCTGCGCGACGACACCGGCGTGGTGTTCGCGAGCGCATTCCCCGGCTACGGACGGTACGCGGAGGAGATCGAGGCCTACACGGCCGACCGGACACGCCGCGAGCATCTGCTCGCCCTCGAGGGAGTGCGCACCCGCCTCGACGGTGACACGGCTGCCGCGTCCGAAGTCGACCGTCTCATTGCCGATCTGCGGGCCGAGCTCGCCGAGAATCCCTACGAGTTCGACCGGCGTTTCCTGTTCCGCGTGCTCTCGATGGGCCATTCGCAGTTCGCGGAGATCATCGGCGCACGCGGCCCGAACACCCAGATCAACGCGGCGTGTGCGTCGACGACGCAAGCGATCGCCGTGGCCGAAGACTGGATCCGATCCGGTCGCTGCCGGCGCGTGATCGTGGTGTCGGCGGACGACGCCACGGGCGACGCCCTGCTGCCATGGTTGACGAGCGGATTCCTGGCGAGTGGCGCAGCGGCGACGGATGAACGCGTGGAGGACGCGGCGACTCCGTTCGATCGTGGGCGCCACGGCATGATCCTCGGCATGGGAGCCGCTGCGCTGGTGATCGAAGCGGCAGATGCAGCTCGCGAGCGAGGCGTACAACCGATCTGCGACGTCCTCGGCGCCGTCACTGCGAATTCGGCATTCCACGGCACCCGTCTCGACGTCGAGCACATCGGCGCCGTGATGGATGCCGTGGTGCGACAAGCCGAATCGCGCGGAGTCGACCGTGCGGTGATCGCCGCCGAGACGATGTTCGTGTCCCACGAGACCTACACGCCCGCCCGTGGCGGTTCGGCCGCCGCGGAGATCAACGCGCTCCGGCACGTGTTCGGCGATCGCGCCGACCAGGTCGTGATCACCAACACCAAGGGTTTCACGGGCCATGCGATGGGCGCCGGAATCGAGGACGTGGTCGCGGTCAAGGCGCTCGAGACCGGCATCGTGCCGCCGGTACCGAACCTGCGCGAACCCGACCCCGAGCTCGGCAACCTCACACTGTCGAAGGGGGGCCAGCACCCGGTGAAGTACGCGTTGCGGCTCGCCGCAGGCTTCGGCTCGCAGGTGGCGATGGCGCTGCTGCGGTGGACCCCGATGCCGGATGGGCAGCGGCGTCGACCCGATCAGCTCGGCTACTCGTACCGTGTTGTCGACCCCACGGCATGGCAACAGTGGCTCGATCGCATCGCAGGCCACGATGGGTCCCGCGTCGAAGTGGACCATCGCCGACTCCGCATCGTCGATGTCGGTGCACCGACGACCTCGCGCCACGAATCCGCTGTGCCGGTTCCGTATGCAGCGCAGACGCCCGGGTCGAACAGCGGTGCTCGCCCCGCGGCCACGACGCCACCGCCCACAACTCCACCGGCACCGCTTCGATCGCCCCCGTTGCCCCTGCGCCGCCACAGCCGGCCGCCGCATCGGCCATGTCGACGGCCGCGGCCGTCACAGCCCCCGAACCGGTCTCTGCACCGTCGGGTGATCCGGTGTTGGAGCAGGTGACGTCGGTGGTGGCGGAGATGACCGGCTACCCGGCCGACCTGCTCGAACCCGACCTCGACCTCGAAGCCGACCTCGGCGTCGACACCGTCAAACAAGCCGAAGTCTTCGCCGCAGTCCGCGAGCACTACGACGTCGAACGCGACGACAACCTCCAACTCCGCGACTTCCCGACCCTGCGCCACGTCGCCGACTGGGTCCGCAACAAAGCCGGCCTCCAAGCCGCCCCACCACCAGCAGCACCCGCACAGGCCGCGCCAGCAGCCAGCCCCGCATCGCCAGCCGGCGGCGATCGCGGTGTCTGGAGCAGGTGACGTCGGTGGTGGCGGAGATGACCGGCTACCCGGCCGACCTGCTCGAACCCGACCTCGACCTCGAAGCCGACCTCGGCGTCGACACCGTCAAACAAGCCGAAGTCTTCGCCGCAGTCCGCGAACACTACGACGTCGAACGCGACGACAACCTCCAACTCCGCGACTTCCCGACCCTGCGCCACGTCGCCGACTGGGTCCGCAACAAAGCCGGCCTCCAAGCCGCCCCACCACCAGCAGCAGCACCCGCCAGCCGCCGCATCGGCCTCAGTTGCGCCTCCAGCCACAGGCACCGGTGATGATCCGGTTCTCGCGCAGGTGACGTCGGTGGTCGCGGAGATGACCGGCTACCCGGCCGACCTGCTCGAACCCGACCTCGACCTCGAAGCCGACCTCGGCGTCGACACCGTCAAACAAGCCGAAGTCTTCGCCGCAGTCCGCGAACACTACGACGTCGAACGCGACGACAACCTCCAACTCCGCGACTTCCCGACCCTGCGCCACGTCGCCGACTGGGTCCGCAACAAAGCCGGCCTCGACGCCAGCTCCGCCGGCGGCTGCCCCCACGGCATCGGGGCAGAGCCGGCTCAGTCCAGCGATGATGACCCGGTTCTCGCGCAGGTGACGTCGGTGGTCGCGGAGATGACCGGCTACCCGGCCGACCTGCTCGAACCCGACCTCGACCTCGAAGCCGACCTCGGCGTCGACACCGTCAAACAAGCCGAAGTCTTCGCCGCAGTCCGCGAGCACTACGACGTCGAACGCGACGACAACCTCCAACTCCGCGACTTCCCGACCCTGCGCCACGTCGCCGACTGGGTCCGCAACAAAGCCGGCCTCGACGCAGCTCCGCCGGCGGCTGCCCCCACGGATGGGGGAGAGCCGGCTCAGTCCAGCGATGGTGATCCGGTTCTCGCGCAGGTGACGTCGGTGGTGGCGGAGATGACCGGCTACCCGGCCGACCTGCTCGAACCCGACCTCGACCTCGAAGCCGACCTCGGCGTCGACACCGTCAAACAAGCCGAAGTCTTCGCCGCAGTCCGCGAGCACTACGACGTCGAACGCGACGACAACCTCCAACTCCGCGACTTCCCGACCCTGCGCCACGTCGCCGACTGGGTCCGCGCCCGCGCCGGGCTCGAAACGGCCACGACCGCCCCGACAGCGGTGAGCGCCACTCCGACCCCGTCAGCTGTCGCGCCCGATGTCGTCAAGGGTGACCTCGACGCGGTCGACGAGCTCCCGAGGCGGGTGCCGGTGCCGTCATTGCGTCCGAACGCGAGCCAGTGCCTGCCGACCGGCGTGGACCTCGCTGATGCGCGTGTCGTGGTGATGCTCGACGACGGCGGCATCGGTGCGGCCCTGGTCAAGCAGCTCACCGGTGCCGGAGCACAGCCACTCACCATCGAGGCGGGCACGACGACGGACGAGCTGCTCGAACAGCTCAGTGCCTGGCACGACGAGGCCCCGATCCGCGGCGTGTACTGGCTCCCCGGACTCGACGACGACGGTGATCTCGACGAGTACGACCTCGATCGCTGGCGCGAGGCACTGCGCCGACGGGTCAAGGCGCTCTACGCGACGATGCGCCATCTCTACGACGCAAGCCCGTTCCTCGTGTCGGCCACCAGGCTCGGCGGCTACCACGGCTACGACGAGGCCGGGGCGACGAACCCGCTCGGCGGTCCCGTGGTCGGATTCACCAAGTCGTACAAGAAGGAACGGCCCGACTCCCTCGTCAAGGCGGTCGACGTGGCGGTCAGCCGTCAGACGACGGCGATTGCGAACCAGCTGATCGAGGAGACGCTCTTCGACCCCGGCTGCGTCGAGATCGGACGCGTCGGCGACCAGCGGTTCGGCGTGGCGTTCGTCGAGCGGCCCCTGCCTGCACGCACGCCGGATGACCCCAGCGCCGTCGCCGACGGGGCGATGGAACTCGGACCCGATTCGGTCTTCGTGGTGACCGGCGCAGCCGGCAGCATCGTGTCGGCGATCACCGCCGACCTCGCCGAGGCATCGGGTGGCACCTTCCACCTCCTCGACCTCACGCCGACCCCGGACCGCGACGATGCCGACCTGGTGGCCTTCGCGACGGACAGGAACGGCCTCAAGTCCACGATCGCCAACCGGATGAGGGACGCGGGGGAACACGCCACACCCGTTGCGATCGAGCGTGAGCTGAGCCGAATCGAACGCCTCAGTGCCGCGCTCACCGCCGTTCAGGCGGTCGAGGCTGCCGGCGGCACCGCCCACTACCACTCCGTCGACCTCACCGACGCCGACGCCGTTGCCAGGGTGGTCGACGACGTCCGCGAGCGCAACGGTCGCATCGACGTGCTCCTCCATGCTGCAGGCCTCGAGATCAGCCGCAACCTTCCGGACAAGGAGCCCGCGAGTACGACCTGGTGTTCGACGTCAAGAGCGACGGCTGGTTCAACGTGTTCCATGCAGCACACGACATGCCGATCGCGGCGACCGTGGTCTTCTCGTCGGTGGCTGGCCGGTTCGGCAACCAGGGCCAAACCGACTATTCCGCTGCGAACGATCTGTTGTGCAAGATCACGAGCAGCATGCGCCGAACGCGACCGGAGACGCGGGCGTTCGCATTCGACTGGACGGCATGGGGCGGCATCGGCATGGCCACTCGCGGCTCGATTCCCAAGATCATGGAGATGGCGGGCGTGCAGATGCTGCCCCCCGAAGCCGGTGTCGCCTGGATCCGTCGTGAACTCACCGGCGGCGACCAGGGCGGCGAGGTGATCGTGGCCGGGCGGCTCGGCATGATGGCCGCCGAGTACCACGACCAGGGCGGCGTCGATCCCCGAGCGCTCGTGACCGACGACGGGACGCAGGGGCCGATGGTGGCCACCGCGACGATGAGCGTGCACGACGGCGTGGTCACCGAGGTCACGCTCGACCCGACCGAGCAGCCGTTCCTGCACGACCACCGGATCGACGGCACCCCGGTGCTGCCGGGGGTGATGGGCATGGAGGCGTTCGCCGAAGCCTCCCACCTGCTCGTACCCGATCACCACGTGTTGGCCGTCGAGGACGTCACCTTCGCCGCGCCGCTCAAGTTCTATCGGGACGAGCCCCGGACGATCCGAGTCAGCTCGGTCGTACAACCCGACGGGGACGAGCTCATCGCACACTGCGAGTTGAGCGCCGAACGCCTGTTGCCCGGCAACGACACGCCGCAACGCACCGTCCACTTCACCGGTCGGGTTCGGATGGGTGCCGACCCCGTCGCCGAGGCAACGTCCACGCTGCCCGGCGATCCGAGCGGTTCCACACTCGAGGCCGGACGTGTGTACTCGTTCTACTTCCATGGTCCCGCCTATCAGGTCGTGTCCACCGCGTGGCGGGCCGGCGAGTCGTCGGTGGCAACGCTGGCCGACCCGCTACCCGACAACCACGCACCGCCGACATCGCCGCTCGTGACCGCACCCCGACTGATCGAGCTGTGCTTCCAGGCAGCGGGACTCTGGCAAGCCGGCCGCGACGACCAGCTCGCGCTGCCGAGCAGGGTTGCCGACGCCGTCTCGGTCGGTGATCCGGCCACCGCGGACGGCCGGCTCCAGGCGGTGGCCACCGAGACGTCGCCGGGGACGTACACCTGCGTCGTCGTCGACGAATCCGGCACGGTGTTCGCGCGACTCGACGGCTACCAGACGGTCGCACTTCCGGCGCCGATCCCTGACGATGTCGCCGCCGATCTCCACGCGGCCTACCAGGGCTGATCGGAGGGTCGAGCCATGGCAGACCTCGGACGAGCCGTAGAGCGACTGGCGGTCATCGACGTGGGCGAGAGCGCCGTTCGGGTGCTCACTGCCGTCGGCGGGCTCAACGCCACGGGCGACGCCCCGCCGATCACCACGGTGCTGTTCCACCGTGACGCCGAGCCTCGCCCCTGGTACGCGCGCGAAGCCGACGAGGTACGACCGCTGGTGGACTCGACCGGCTCGTCACCCGCTCCGGACGACACACCAACCACCGAGAACGTGGTCTCGGCGCTCGGCCAGGCAGGCATCGACACCGTCTGGCTCGGCCGATCGGTCCCGAACGAACGGATCGACCTGATCGAGGCGTGCGAGGCCGCAGGCATCGGGGTGGTCGGTCCCGACGCCGACACGCTGCGTCGACTGGACTCCGAAGTCACCGACCGCGCAACCGACTGGGCGCCGACCGGCCCCGTGCGCAGGGTCGAGATCGACGTCCTCGCCGATCGTCACGGCACCGTCTGGAACCTGGGCGGACGCGACGTCAGCGTCCGCCAGGCAGCACACACCATGCTCGCCGAGGCACCGTGCGCAGCGATCTCCGACGAGATGGCACAGCGCCTTCGGGCGACAGCGACCGAGCTGGCCCGTTCGGTCGATCTGCGAGGCGCAGCGGTCGTCACCTACCTACACGACGGCACCGACTTCGCACTCCACGGTGTGGACGCAGCCGCGCCGCCCGATCACGCCACGACCGAGGAGCGCACCGGGGCGAGCATCATCGGTTGGCGGCTGCGAATCCACCGGGGCGAGGCGTTGCCGTCGGCCGAACCTGCCGGCGACGGTGTGGTCGTCGAGGCGCGGTTGCGAGCGGAGGGCCTCGATCGGGGCGAGACGGACACTTCGACCTCGGTCGCACTGCTGTCGTTCCCCGTCGGCACCGGGGTACGCATCGACGCCAACCGTCGGCCGAACGATCCGGTGGCATCGAGCGACGGACTCGTGGCGGTCGTGAGCGCATGGGGGCCGAACCGGACCGTGGCCATCGAGCGCGTGCGGCGTGCGCTCGAACGCACCACCGTCGTGCTCGACGCAGGGGCCACCAACCGAATGACGCTGCTCGAACTGCTCGACCACGACGACTTCATCCGTGGTGACATCGACCAGTCCTGGGCCGATCGGGTGCTCACCGATCGGCCGCCACCGGACCTCGAACCCGTCGCCCTGCTCGCTGCTGCAGTCGAGGCCTACGAGGCAGACCGGCGCCAGGCCCGCACGGCGTTCTTCGCCGGGGCCGCCCGGGGACGACCCCAACAACCCGTCGGCGTCGGCGAGGGCATCGAGCTCGGCTACGCAGGCACCTCGTACCACCTCGATGTTCGATGCGTCGGGCACGGCCGGTACACGGTCCACCACGGATCCACGGTGGCCGATGTGTCGGTCGACGAGCTGAATGCATTCGAGCGACGAATCGCATGTGGTGGCCGCCGCCATCGGGTGGTCACAGCACCGTCGGGAACGGGCTACCTCGTCGAGGTGGGGAGTTCCGCCCACCTCATCGATCGACACGACGGCACGGTCGTGCGCGCCGGCTGGCCCGCACTGGTGGTACAGGCCCTCGTCGGGCCGGGCGACGAGGTCCGCGCCGGTGACCCGGTCGCCGTGCTCGAGTCGATGAAGATGGAGACCACCGTGGTCGCCCCCGTGAGCGGCGTCGTGGTGTCGGTGGACGTCACTCCCAACTCCCAGGTCGAGCAAGGTGCACCGCTGCTGCGTCTGCGGTCACAACCGAAGCCGTCGGGGGAGACGGCCGGGTCGCAGGTGGTCGATCTGTCAGGGTTGAAGCGGGCGGTCGATCTGACCCGCAAGCCGTGTCAGCGGGTGTACGGACCGCTGGGCGACTACCTGCTCGGCTACGACCTCGCGCCCGCCGAGCAGCGCAAGTTGCTCACCCAGCAGCGCCGGATATCCGAGATCGCCGAGCCCGGCGATGCCGCTCTGATCGACTGTGAAGACAGCCTGCTCGACATCGTTGCGGAGCTCGGCTCGCTCTATCGACCCCAGAGTGAGGCGGACACGGGGACCGAGAACACCCAGGAATACCTGCTGTCGTTCCTGCAGTGGCTCGACGCCGACCGGGCCGGGCTCTCCGAGAGCTACCGTCCGCGGCTCCAACGGGCGCTGGAACGCTTCGGCGTGCGCGGGCTCGAACCCGGGCCCGAACTCGAATCGGCGCTGATGTGGCTGTTCCGTTCGCTGTCGCGGCTCGCCGAGCTCACACCGATCGTCCTCGCGATCCTCGAACGTCGCCTCGAGCACCGCGACGCCCTCACCGGACTCGTCGATGCTGAGATGGGGTCTCGGCTCGACCGGCTGGTCGCCGCCACCCAGGGCCGCCAGCAGGTGATCGCAGATCTCGCCAGGGACGTCCGGTTCCACTACTTCGACGAGCCACCGTTGGAAGCCGCCGCATCCGAACGTCGCGCCGAGATGGTCCAACACCTCGAGGCGCTCGCCGCCGACCCGGATCGGCCCGACCGGAGCGATCGACTCGACCGGCTCCTGTGGTGTCCCGAGCCGCTGCGTTCGTTGCTGACGTCGGAATGGCAGGCTGCGACTCCCGAGCAGTCGGCACTGCGTCAGGTCGTGCTCGATGTCCACATCCGCCGCTTCTACCGGATCTGCGAACTCGGCGAAATCCGCCACGATCACGCCGGCAGAGGAGCCGAACGGGTCCAGTTCGCCGTCACGGACTTCCACTGGGACGATCGTGACGTCCACCTCGTGGTCGGCTACCTGCCGCTCGACGACCTCCCGACCTGGTCGGCTGCGATCGCCTCCCATCTGGCGACGGTCGCCGCCGATCGGTCCGTCGTCGTCGATCTGGTGACATGGCGTGACGGCGAGCGCCCCGAGATCGATGACCTCTCGGCCGTGGTCGCCGGCAAGCTGGCACAGGCCGATTTCGGACGGCCACTCCATCGAATCGACTTCACCGTCAGCAGCACCGAAGGGCCGGCGGCAGACCACCTGCGGACCCAGCACGTCACGTTCATCGCCGATGCTGCCGGCGCCTTCGAGGAGGATCGCCGATACCGGAATCTGCACCCGATGCTCGCAGAGCGGCTCGAGATGTGGCGACTCTCGAACTTCGAACTCGAGCGCCGGCCATCGCCCGAGGACGTGTACCTGTTCGACGGCGTCGCGCACGACAACCCGCGCGACCACCGCCTGTTCGCGTTGGCCGAGGTCCGCGAGCTGGGCACGACCACCGACCCGGTGACCGGATCGATCTCGTACCCGCGACTCGAACGAGTCGCTCTGCTCGCGGTGGCTGCGATGCGAGCGGAGCTGACCCGCTACGCCCCGCGAGATCGCCCCGTCGCCAACCGTCTGGTGCTGAGCGTGCGCGAGCCATGGACGCTGTCGGCGAGCGAGACCGCAGCGATCGCAGCTCGCTTCGCGCCGCTCGCTGCCCGCGTCGGACTGGAGAAGGCCGTCCTGAAGGTGCGTGTGCCCGACTCGGACGATGCCGACCGGTTGCGCGACGCCGTGCTCCACATCGAGGACGTCGGCAACACCGTCGTCGTCCGCGAAGAACGCGCCGGCGACCAGCCCGTTCGGCCGCTCGGCAGTTACCGCCAGAAGGTGCTCACCGCGGCTCGATTCGGTTCGCCGTATCCGTACGAGATCACCCGGCTGCTCACCGACCACGCCCCGCTCGACGGGCTGCCGCGCGACTCCTTCCAGGAGCTCGACCTGCAAGCCGGCGACGACGCCCAGGGCAGCGACGATCGCCTCGTCGCCGTCGACAGGGAACCCGGGAACAACACCGCCCATGTCGTCGTCGGGGTCATCACCAATCACACCGCCGTCGTACCGGAGGGCATGCGGCGGATGGTGCTGCTGTCCGATCCGACGCAGGGGCTCGGCAACCTGGCCGAGCCCGAGTGCCGGCGAATCGACGCAGCGCTCGCCACTGCGCTCGAACAGCAGATCCCGGTCGAGTGGTTCGCCGTGTCGAGCGGCGCCTTGATCGCCATGGATTCCGGTACCGAGAACATGGACTGGATCGCACTCACGCTTCGACGCCTGATCGAGTTCACCCAGGCGGGCGGTGAGGTGAACATCGTCGTCACCGGGATCAACGTCGGTGGTCAGCCGTACTGGAACGCCGAGGCAACGATGCTCAACCACACCAAGGGGATCCTGGTGATGAGCCCCGCCTCGACGATGGTGCTCACCGGCAAGCAGGCACTCGACTTCTCCGGGGCGGTCAGTGCCGAGGACAACTTCGGTATCGGCGGCTACGACGCCGTGATGGGCCCGAATGGCCAGGCGCAGTACTGGGCGCCGTCGTTCCCCGCCGCCTGCGAGTTGCTGCTCAGGCACTACGAGCTGACCTATGTGGTGCCGGGGGAGCGGTTCCCTCGGCGCCATGCCAGCGGTGACCCAGCAGACCGTGACGTGCGATCCAGCCCGCACGCCGAACTCGCAGCAAGCCCATTCACCACGGTCGGCGACGTGTTCTCCGCCGAGTCGAATCCCGACCGCAAGCAGCCGTTCGACATGCGCTCGGTCATGGCCGCCGTGGCCGACTCCGACCGAAACCCGCTCGAGCGATGGAAGGACCTCCGCGACGGAGACACCTCGATCGTCTGGGACACCACGATCGGCGGCATCCCGGTGCTGCTCCTCGGCCTCGAGTCGCACACCGTCGCCCGCACCGGGTACGTGCCCGCCGACGGACCGTCGGCATGGACGTCGGGCACGCTGTTTCCCCACTCGTCCCGAAAGACGGCGCGAGCGATCAATGCTGCGACCGGAAATCGGCCCCTCGTCGTGCTGGCGAACCTGTCGGGATTCGACGGGTCACCAGAGTCGATGCGACGCCGGCAGCTCGAGTTCGGCGCCGAGATCGGGCGTGCGGTCACCAATTTCGACGGGCCGATCGTGTTCGTGGTGGTCTCGCGCTATCACGGTGGAGCGTTCGTCGTGTTCTCCAAGGCGCTCAACGAGTCGATGGAGATCGCTGCGGTCGAGGGTTCGTTCGCCTCGGTGATCGGCGGCGCCCCGGCGGCCGCAACGGTGTTCGCCCGTGAGGTGAAGCAACGCACCGAACGCGACCCTCGGGTGCAGGCGGCCCGTGATGCGCTTGCCGCTGCCGCAGGAACCGACGCAGCGGTGCTTCGTTCGAACCTGACGCTGGTGACCGAGCAGGTGCGTTCGGAGAAGCTCGGGGAGGTCGCCGACGAGTTCGACGGCGTCCACACGATCGAGCGCGCCCTGCGGGTGGGTTCGGTCGACCGGATCATTCCTGCCGCCGAGCTTCGCCCGTACGTCGTGGATGCACTCGAACGCGGCATGGCACGCTTCACCTGAGACCGCACGCGTCTGACGCCCCGCGCCGCGGACCGGTGAGGCTCCGCGACGACAGGTGTCGTCGAGACTCATCGCTCGTGCTCAGCAGGTCGGTCGCTCGACCCAGGAATGGTGGGGGAGCGCCGCTGCGAGGTCTCCGCCCGCCGGCATCGACTGGGGCGGCTCGGCCGCAGCGGCCATCGCGATCGTGAGCAGGAACACACCGTCGCGGCGCCACCATCCAGGCATCGGACCATCGGGCCCGGTGACGGTCAGCGAGTTCCAGCCGTCGGCGCGTGGAGAGTCACCGGACAGGCTGACCTCCACGGTTCGGGTGTCGGCGCGGAGCCCGACCTGGCGCACCTTGAGCCCCGCCTCCTTGGCCGACCAGATGAGGTTGGCAGCCGCGTGACGATCGTCGGCGTCGGCAAGCGATCGAACGTGGTTGCGTTCGGCTTCGGTGAAGAAGTCGGCCACGAAGCGGTCGGTGCGAGGCTCGACGACCTCGAGGTCGATACCAAGCGTGCCCGAAGCGGCACGACCCGGTGGACCGACGAGGCAGACGGCCCATCCTGAGCGATCACTCATCGAGACATCGACACCGGCACCCTCCCCGTCGAGCAGCACGAAGGGCGCTCCGCTGTCGTGGTGGCGCACCTCGAGACGAGCAAGCGACGACCGGGAACGGTCCATCTCCAGCACTGCGGCCACGGCCTGCTTGGTGGTCCAACGCCGCGTCAGGTATTCGTTGCGTCGCTTCGTGAACCGGATCGACTGGAGGTGACGGCGCTCGTGGTCCGTCAGCCACCCGTCGTTGTCGGGGACGTCGGCCTCTCCGTGCGCCAGCCACCACATGGCACCAGTGTGGCTCACACGAGCGACGACTCGTACGCCTCCAGCGGTTCGCACGAGCAGACCAGATTGCGGTCGCCCTGGGCTCCATCGATTCGCGACACCGCAGGGAAGTACTTCTGGGCCCGGAGGCCGACGACGGGGAAGGCGCCGAGGTCGCGAGGATAGGGGCGGTCCCAGTCGCCGAGGAGGTCCTCGGCCGTGTGGGGTGCATGCCGCAGCGGGCTGTCCTCGAGTGGCCAGTCGCCTGCGACGACTCGGTCGATCTCGGATCGGATCGCGATCATCGCATCGCAGAAGCGGTCGAGCTCACGCAGGCTCTCGCTCTCGGTGGGTTCGATCATGAGCGTGCCGGCGACCGGAAAGCTCATGGTCGGCGCGTGGAAGCCGTAGTCCATCAGCCGTTTGGCAACGTCGTCGACGGTGACACCGGTGGTCTTGGTGAGCCCTCGCAGATCGATGATGCACTCGTGGGCGACCCGTCCGTGTTCGCCGCGGTAGAGCACGGGGAAGTACGGATCGAGGCGTTCGGCGACGTAGTTCGCCGCAACGATCGCCACGCTGGTGGCCGACGTCAGCCCGGCTGCACCCATCATCTCGATGTACATCCAGGGGATCGGCAAGATGCCGGCAGACCCGAACGGAGCGGCCGCCACGGCGCCGACCGGCTGGTCGTCACGCAGCGGATGACCGGGGAGGAATGGGGCCAGGTGGGCCCCGACGCCGATCGGGCCGACGCCGGGCCCGCCCCCGCCGTGCGGGATGCAGAACGTCTTGTGCAGATTGAGGTGGCTGACGTCGGCACCGAACCGTCCGGGTCGGGCATGGCCGACCAGTGCGTTCAGGTTCGCCCCGTCGACGTAGACCTGCCCGCCCGCATCGTGAATCAGCGCACACAGCTCGCTGACGCTCGCCTCGAAGACGCCGTGCGTCGACGGGTACGTGATCATGATCGCTGCCAGCCGTTCGCCGACCTGGGTGATCTTGTCGCGTACGTCTGCGAGCTCGACGTTTCCCTGTTCGTCGCACGCCACCACCACCACGTCCATCCCGGCCATCACGGCGCTGGCGGCGTTCGTCCCATGAGCACTCGCAGGGATCAGACACACGGTGCGGTCGGTGTCACCGCGCGAGCGGTGATAGGCGCGGATCGCGAGCAGACCGGCGTATTCGCCCTGGCTGCCGGCATTGGGTTGCAGGCTGACGGCGTCGTAGCCGGTGATGGTCGCCAAGCGCTGCTCGAGGTCGCGAATCAGCTCGAGGTAGCCCTCGACCTGGTCGGCAGGGGCGAAGGGATGGATGTCGGCGAACTCGGGCCAGGTGATCGGCACCATCTCCGACGTGGCGTTGAGCTTCATCGTGCAGGACCCGAGCGGGATCATGGTGCGATCGAGGGCCAGGTCGCGATCGCTCAATCGACGCAGGTAGCGCAGCATCTCGTGTTCGCTGTGATAGCGCTCGAACACCGATTGTGTGAGGAAGTCGTCCGCGCGTCGCATCGAGCCGTCCAACCCGTCCGCAGCGGCGTCGACATCACCGACCGGCCGGCCGCCGAGCGCCACCACGAGGTCGTGCACCTGGTCGAGCGTCGTCGTCTCGTCGAACGTCACGCCGACGTGGCTGTCGTCCACGCGCCGGATGTTGAATCCGGCATCGAGGGCTGCCGCAACGGCGGTGTCCGCCGACTCGACGGTCATGGTGAGCGTGTCGAACCATGAATCGTTGCGCAGCTCGACCCCACCGGCACGGAGTCCGGCCGCAGCGACCGATGTCAGGCGCTGTACCCGTTCCGCGATCCGCACCAGTCCGTCGCGTCCGTGCCAGGCAGCGTAGAGACCGGCGATGTTCGCCAACAGCACCTGCGCAGTGCAGATGTTGGACGTGGCCTTCTCGCGTCGGATGTGCTGTTCGCGCGTCTGCAGCGCCAGGCGGAGCGCAGGACGTCCCTCGGTGTCGACGCTCACGCCGACGATGCGGCCCGGCATCGACCGGGCAGCGCGCTCGTGCGCTGCGAGGAAACCGGCGTGCGGGCCGCCGAACCCCATCGGGACACCGAACCGCTGCGCCGAACCGACGGCGATGTCGGCACCCAATTCACCGGGCGACACCGTGAGCAGGCACGCCAGCGGGTCGGTGACCACCACGGCGATGCCACCGAGCTCGTGCACCTGCGCGACGGCGCCAGACCAGTCCTGCACCGCACCGGACGAGGTCGGCAGACTGAACACGGCCCCGAACAGACCGTCGCCGGCGGACAGCTCCTCGACTCCACCGACGACGAGGTCGATACCGACCGGCTCTGCCCTCGTGCGCAGCACAGCGATGGTCTGGGGATGGGTGTCGTGGTGGACGACAAACCGATTCGACGCCGACTTCGATTGCCGACGCGCCATCGTCATGGCCTCCGCAGCGGCCGTTGCCTCGTCGAGCAGCGAGGAGTTGGCGACGTCGAGTCCGGTCAGCTCGGTGATCAACGTCTGGAAATTGAGCAGCGCTTCGAGCCGCCCCTGGCTGATCTCGGGCTGGTACGGGGTGTACGCGGTGTACCAGGCCGGATTCTCGAGCACGTTGCGGGCGATGACCGGGGGAGTGATCGTGGCGGTGTAGCCCATACCGATCAGACTGGTCACCCTGCGGTTCCGACCGGCGAGTGAACGCAACCGCTCGATGGCCTCGTGCTCGGGCACGCCGTCGGGCAAGGCGAGGGGAGTGTCGGAGCGGATCGGCTCCGGCATGGTCTCGTCGAGGAGGTCGGCAAGCGAGCGGGCGCCGATCGCCTCGAGCATCGCGGACACGTCACCATCGGTGGGTCCGATGTGGCGGCGCGTGAACTCGCCGGGCTCGGTCAATTCGTCGAGGGGGCGAACCCGGTGGGGGTGGTGTGGGGGAGCGGTGTCGGGCACGAGGAAGCCTCCTGGGGTGGATCGGGCGGTTCCCCGGCTGTCATCGGTACCTGAGAGTTTCACCCGGTGCGATCCCGGGCTTTCCCCGTCGGCGACCGGTGGGCGCCTCTGCGAGTCGGTCGACTCGGCGCCCGCCAGCACTTTCCAGCGTGCCTCACCCGAGCGGTCCGTGGGCCTGAGAGATTCCGGGGAGGTTGCTCCTTCGGCGCCATCGCGTGATCAGGTGTGACGGCTCTCCCGCTCGAGTGGAACGGCGATTCAGTTGTCCGGGCAGCGTACCGCTCACACCCCGAGGGGTGCGGGATCGAGCGCAGATCGAATCGGGTCGGGGGCTCAGCCGCGCGGTGCGGTGATGTTGCATCCGTCGATGGGCTTCACCAACGGATACGGGTTGACCGCTGCGCCACCACGTGGGTGCACCTCGAAGTGCAGGTGGGGCGTCGCGGCGTTGCCGGTGCTGCCGACGGTGCCGATGACCTGGCCGGCCTTCACCTTCGCGCCGAGCTCGATGCCCTCGGCGAAGGTGTCCATGTGCAGGTAGGTGAAATAGGTGCCGTTGTCCTGGGCAATGCGCACGCCGTTGCCGGCGAGCGCTCCGGGTCGATCGGCATAGACCTTCGAGATCGTGCCGGAAACGACGGCGTAGAGCAGGTTGCCTCGGGCACTGATGATGTCGACTCCCTGGTGGAGCCGTCCACCGCTTCGGGGGGCCATCCAGGTGTCTCCGAACCAGCACTTGCCCTGTACGGGGAATGCATCGAGCGAGACTCCTGCAGACGACGGGGGAGCGGGTGCGGGGGCCTTGACGCTGCCGAGCCGGTCGGCGGTGGCCTGGTCGACCTTGCCAGTGGCCGGCAGACCCTCGCGACGCTGGAATGCCAGCAGCGCCCCGGACGTGGCTGCGCCGAACACCCCGTCGGCACCACCGGCGAACGTGATCCCGGCCGCGAGCAACGACTGCTGCAGTGCCTTCACACGGTCGCCGCGCTCACCGAACACTGCGAACCCGACCGGGCTGGTCACACCCTGAGGTGCGCTCGAGGTTCCGAGGCCCAACGAGGCCGCATCGGCGCTCGTGACCACGCCCGTCTGCTCGCGCCCTGCAGCCTTCTGGTACTGCTGAAGGGTCGCTTTGGTCATGTTGCCGAACGCGCCGTCGGCGCCCCCGCGAAGTGCGAGGCCGGCATCCATCAGGGCCCGTTGCAGCTCTTGCACGAGCTTGCCGGTCGAACCGACACGCAAGCCGACGTGACTCGAGCCGGGATCGGCCGGGGTGGGCGCCGGTGCGGCGGCGGGCGCCGGAGCGCCGGAGGTCAGCTTCAGCTGCGACACCACGACTTCGTCGACCACACCGGTGGTGGCGATGCCGTTCGCCTGCTGGTACGACGTCAGGGCAGCTGCAGTCATCGGCCCGAAGACGCCGTCGGCGCCGCCGCGCACCGAGATGCCGGCCGCGATCAGCGCACGCTGGAGCACCTTCACGTTGTCGCCGCGTGCCCCGGTCTTCATCCCGACGAAGTCGGTGCCGGTCGACGCGGCAGGAGACGGCTTGGAGACGCCCGACGGACCGGCCGAAGCCGAGGAGCCGCTGCCGAGCTGCAGGCGCGACGCCGTCGTTGCGTCGACCTCACCGGTCACGGTCAGACCGTTCCACCGTTGGAAGTTCGACACCGCCGTCTTGGTGGCAGGACCGAACACGCCGTCCGCGCCGCCGGGTACGAAGACGCCGGAGGCCATGAGGGCCGCCTGCAATTGCTTGACGGCCTCGCCCGTTGCACCGACGCTGAGCGCCGCTCCCGACTGGGAAGCAGCGGCAGGGGCCGGTGCAGCCAGGCCGAGTGCAGCAGCGGTGGCCTCGTCGACCTTGCCCGAGGTGGTGAGACCCGAGCGCGACTGGAAGGCGGTCAGCGCCGACTTGGTGGCCGGACCGAAGAATCCGTCAGCGCCTCCGGGAACCTTCACACCGGCGTCGAGCAGAGCGTTCTGGAGCGCCACCACGTTGTTGCCGGTGGCGCCTTGACGCAAGCCGACGACCACCTGGGGGAGGCTCGGCGACTGCACCACGACCGGCGAGGCAGATGCGGTCACCGGAAGTGTCGAAATGGTCAGCCCGGCGATCGTTGCGACACACAGACCACGGAGGCCGAAGCGTGCGAGCTGGCGCGCGGAACGACGTCGAGCGCTCGGGAGCGGAGGAGTTGGGTGCACGAGGGAGGTTTCGGCACCAGGGCGGCGACGCTCAAGTCGGCGCCGAGACCTCGACGGAAATCAAGACTCTCGCAAGCTGGCGTCAAGGGGAACTCGACCTGCAAACAGCCTGGTCGGCGCTCTATGACCTCGAATGGACCACGACGCCACGGGGGAGGACCCTCGATCGAAGATCTCGACGAGATATGACATAACGATGATTATGGGCGTTCCAACCCACGGGGGTGGTTCCCGCAGCCCTGGGCACGGGGAACCAGGCGGTCGGCAACCGCCACGATTCAGACGGCGCCGATCTCCCGGTCGCGCAGCGGCCGTGCTGCGTCGAGCAGCCACGCCAGCGCATCGGTGACTTCTGCCTTGGTGGGCGTACGGGCACCAGCCAGGTCGCGTTCGACGTCGTCGACCGCGCACGCCAGGACGTACAACTCGTCGTGCAACGCATCGAGCTCCGAACGGGCCACCACGAGTTCGTTCTCGCTCAGCTCGAGTTCGGCTGCTCGGTGCCGGGCCACCCAGTCCCACTGACGGCACCGACCCGAGCAGAAGACGCGTGGCCGCCCGGGCCCCGTGCGCGGCGGAAGCGCCCGACGGCACCATCGACAGTGATTCGCACCGGATCCTCCGCGCTCGTCCACCACGGCTGATTTCGTCATGACGATATCATATGCGACGGACAGGTGTGACACGGCGATCCACCTGGGAGACTTCCGCTGTGTCGACACTTCCGCCACCACCCGCCCGCGCCTTCGCCAGCGACAACGCCGCCGGCGCGCATCCGGTCGTGCTCGAGGCCGTGCTCGCAGCAAACGACGGCTCCGCGCTCGCCTACGGTGACGACGAGTACACGCGTGGGTGCACCGAGCGATTCCGCGACCTGTTCGGTGCCGATGTCACGACCCGTCTCACGTTCAACGGAACCGGCGCCAACATCGTTGCGCTGGCAACGTTGCTCGGATCACTCCCTGGACCGAACCACGCCGTGGTCTGCACCGATTGGGCCCACATCGCCGTCGACGAGACCGGCGCCCCCGAGCGTGCGCTGGGAACCAAGCTGATCGACCTGGCATCACCCGACGCGAAGCTCGTCCCCGAGCAGCTCGACGAAGTCGCACATGCCCAGGGTGTCCAGCACCACGCGCAACCAGGAGTCGTGTCGATCACGCAGGCAACCGAGCTCGGCACGCTCTACAGCGCCGACGAGATTGCTGCGCTCTGCGATCGGGCCCACGCCCTCGGCATGCTCGTGCACCTCGACGGCGCCCGCATCGCCAACGCCACAGCTGCGCTCGGGGGCACGCGTTCGGCGCTGCGAGCCATGACGATCGACGCCGGGGTCGACGCCGTCAGTTTCGGAGGCACCAAGAACGGGCTGCTCGGGGCCGAAGCCGTCGTGTTCCTCTCCCCCGCCGCCGCAGTGGGTTCGAAGTACGTCCGCAAGCAGGTGACACAGCTGCCGTCGAAGATGCGCTTTCTCGCAGCACAGTTCACTGCGATCCTCGAGGACGATCTCTGGATCGAACTCGCCGCCCACGCCAATGCAATGGCGACGCTGCTGCACGAGTCGACCTCCGGGATCGCGGGCGTCGAACTCGACCATGCCCCGGCGGTCAACAGCCTCTTTCCCCGCCTACACCCCGAGGTGATCGGCCGACTTCGCGACTGGTGCTTCTTCTGGGACTGGGATCTGAGCGCTCACCAGGTGCGTTGGATGACCGCCTGGGACACGACGCCCGACGACGTGGCGACCTTCGCCGAAGGCGTTCGCCTCCTCAGCCACGAGGGTTGAGAAAAATCTCGATTTTCGTTGCTTCATGCAATTGACTCGGTAATCGATTCGGCTTAGTCTGCGGGTCTCTCGGGGCCGACCGGCCCCGAGTACGGGGACCTACCACACGGGGGTGTGTACATGTCGGCCATCGAACTGGACCGCATCGCAACCGATGACGATTGGATGCGTCACGGAGCGTGCAAAGGGCTCACACAGCTGTTCTTCCCGACTGCGGCAGAACGACCGCAGGCGCGCGAACGCCGCGAAGCCGCAGCTCAGGAGGTATGTGCCGGTTGTTCGGTTCGGGTCGAATGCGTCGAGTTCGCTCGCCGCAACCATGAGTACGGATTCTGGGGCGGCGAATCCGAAGACGAACGTCACGCCGCTGGGTTCCGCCTGATCGCACCCATCGGCATCCGCGCTCGTGCCAGCTGAGCGCCGTCGCACTCCATGGCGTTCGATGTCGTCGTCGTCGGCAGCGCGAACCTCGACCTCGTCGCCACCACCGCCCGCATGCCGGGCCCCGGTGAGACCGTTCTGGGCTCGGGCTTCTCCCAGCACCCCGGAGGCAAGGGCCTCAATCAGGCCGTCGCCGCAGCACGAAGTGGCGCCACCACTGCCTTGATCGCTGCGATTGGCGACGACGACGCAGGAACGCTCCTGCGTTCCGTGGCCGAACGGGAAGGAATCGACACGTCGCGGACGGCGTCGGTCGCCGACATCCCCACCGGTCGAGCGGTGATCATCGTCGACGAGCGAGCCGAGAACAGCATCGTCGTGGTCCCCGGCGCCAACGCCCACTTCCGGTTCGACTCGCTCCCCGCCGACGTCGGACCCTCCAGCGTCGTGCTCGCGGAACTCGAAGTACCGGTGGCGACCGTCACCGACGCCTTCGCCGCGGCACGAGCAGCAGGCTGCCTCACCGTGCTCAACCCGGCGCCGGCACCCGATGGCGGGCTCCCCGCCGAGCTCCTCGCCCTGTGCGATGTGATCGTGCCCAACGAGCACGAGGTCGACGTGCTCGGCGGCGCCGACCAACTGCTCACCGGTGGGGTCGGAACGGTGATCGTCACCCGCGGCGCTGCTGGAGTCAGCGTCAGCGAGGGCGGCGCCTCGTGGGCGGTCGACGCCTTCGACGTCGACCCGATCGACACCACAGGCGCAGGCGATTCGTTCTGTGGAGCGCTCGCAACTCAGCTCGCCACCGGATCCGACCTGCGTCGCGCCGTCCGCTACGCCGCTGCCGCCGGAGCTCTGGCGACCACGACCGCCGGCGCTGTGCCGTCGATCCCCCGCGCCGCTGCAGTCGACGCGCTCGTCAGCGACTGAACACGCAGCCCGACCCGCAGCGGTGAGCCACCCACGCAGATCTGGTGTGTCCGCTCGTCGCTGCCGGCTCCAGCGGTGTCAGGGGTGACGGAGTTCGACGCAGGCCCACCCGTCGAGCACATCGGTGGTCACCACCTGCATCGGAACCAGCGCGTCGATGACGTGCTGGTGCGATTCGACGAGGATCCCGCTGATCACCAGGCGACCGCCGGGCCGGGTGACCCGACGAAGGTCGTCGGCCAGCGACACCAGCACCGGTGCGAGGATGTTGGCCACCACCAGGTCGAACGCGCCGTCGACGTCGGCCAGCGGCGTCGCGTCGACGTCCACGAGATGGTCGACCCCGTTTCGGCGAGCATTGTCGCTCGTCGCCTCGACCGCCGGCGATGCGACATCGATCGCCCGCACCGGTCGCCCGAGCAGCAGCGCCGCTGTCACCGCGATCACGCCGGTGCCGCATCCCACATCGATCACCTCGGCCGGGCCGAGGTCGCTGCGCAGGAGCCGGACGAGCGCTCGCAGCGACAGCAACGTGGTGGGATGATCGCCGAGGCCGAATGCGGCGCCCGGCTCGACCGAGACAGCTGTGGCTGCCCTCGGCGCCTCCTGCCAGGCGGGCACCACCACCAGCTGGTCGTCGACCCACATCGGCGACGCAAAGTCGCGCCAGCGCTGCGCGGCTGCAGCGTCGACATCATCGACGTCGACGACGCGGTGGTTCCATCGTCCCTGCAACGCAGCAACCGCACGTTCGATGCCCTCCCGCTCGTCGCCGACCGATGTCCACAACTCGACCCGGTCGCCACCGTCTCCGGAGCGCTCCTCGATGGCGCGCACACCGAGCCCCCACAGCACATCAGAGGCAGCCTCGACATCGCCCGCTGCGGTGGTGACCACGAACGCCCGCATCAGTCGAGCCGGCGCAACGAGGTGCGGTACTGCTCGATCCGCTCGACGTAGTGGCGCGCGCCGGTACGAATGAACTCCGGATCGACCCGGTCGAGCTTGATCACCGCCGGTGACCCGGCGGCAAGGGCACCGCTCGGCACCTCGACGTCGTTGAGCACCACCGAGTTGGCAGCCACGATCGCTCCACTGTGCACCACCGAACGATGCAGCACCATCGACGCGTTGCCGATGAGGACGTCGTCGTCGATCCGGCATCCCTCCAGATGGACCAGATGACCCAGCACGCAACCGTCGCCCACGATGGTCGGCCATTCGGGAGTCGTGTGCAACACCGCGTTGTCCTGCACGCTCGTGCGTGCTCCGATCTGGATCAGCCCGCCGTCGCCGCGGAGCACGGCCCCGGGCCAGACCGACGACTGCGCTCCGATGGTCACCGAACCGATGATCACCGCATCGGGATGCACGAACGCGTCCTGGTGAATGGTCGGTTCGAGATCACCCAGTGCGTACACAGCCATGTCGCGGCACGGTAGCGGCGGCTCCGTGCACACCGCTCGCCGCAACGCGACTCGTTGGAGTTCTCACCTGCCGAACCGGTACCGTTGGCGAAATGTCCCGACGGATCGATATCGAGCTGACGAGCGCGCTCGCCGATGGCTCCTGGACCTGGCGCGCCGCAGGCGCCCGCAAGCCGAACGGAGTGGTCGATGGTTCGATCCTCCCCGCCGGGTCGGAGGTTGGCGACCTCCTCAAGGTCGAAGTCGAACAGATGCTCGACGGGATCGAAGTCCAGTCGATCGTCAGGGGACGCGAGAAGCCACAGGACTCGAACGTCCTCGAACTCATCCCCAGCGATCGTCCGTTCGAAGCGGTGATCGAAACCCGCGCCAAGCGTGACCGCTCCGACCGCGGCGACGGGCGCAGAACGCGACGGCAAGAACAAGCGCGACGGCAAGAACAAGCGCGACGGGCGCAGCGACGGCGGACGCCGCAACGAGAACCGCCGCCCGCACTTCGAAGCTCCGCCGGAGATCCCTCAGCGGCCGAAGCCGAAGCGGCTGCGCCCCGGCAAGGCACGCCGCAACGAGGTCCTCGCCGCGCTCCCGGAGGAACAGCGTCCAATCGCGGAACTCGCACTTCAAGGCATTCCTGCGGTTCGCGCTCGCGTCAAAGAGGACAATGCAAAGCTCGAGGCCGAGGGCAAGCCCACCATGCCGGAGGCGAGCGTCGTCAAGATGGCCGAGGACCTGCTGCCGAAGCTGCGCGTCGCCGAATGGCTCGACCGAGCCGAAGCCGCCAAACGACAGATGGAGCACCTCGATCTGCGCGATCTGCGCAGCGTCGTGGCGGCCAGCGAGGACTCGATCGTCGCTCGCGACGAATCGACGTGTGAGCTCGCCGAGGAACTTCGCGCTTCGCTCCTGAAGAAGCAGGACGAGGAGCTGTTGCTCTGGTTCGGCGACATCGATGCCGCCATCGGCGTCGGACGAGTGATCCGAGCGCTTCGCCTGTCGTCGCAGCCCCCCAAGGCCGGGGTGATGTTCCCTCCCGAACTCGCCCGTCGCCTCAGCGAAGCGGCAACCGCTGCGCTCCTGCCCGACGACCCCGCCGACCGATGGATCGCCGTACTCGAGGCCGTTGCGTTCTCACCAGTGCGTACCCTCGTCACGCCCACCGCTGCCCCGACCACCGTCACCGACGACCTTCGTGCCACCGCGTTGCGCCTCGGTCCGGCACTCCCCCAGGTCGCCGCGCTGCTCGGCGTCGATGTTCCCGCCGGAACGCCGAAGCCCAAGCCGTTGCGTCAGCAGCCGACGCGGAAGCGTGGCGGCAAGCCGTCCGGCCCCAAGCCGTCCGGCCCCAAGCCGGCCGGCGATTCGGCGAGCTGAGAGTTCGCTCGCCGACATCGTCGCAACGTACGATTCGCGGCCATGTCAGAGATCGTCACCTATGAAACCCGCGACCGAGTTGCGCTCATCACCCTGAACCGCCCCGACGCCCGCAACGCCGTCAACGGCGACGTTGCCCAGGCGATGGAGGCCGCCATCGACCAGATGGAGGGCGACGACGCCATCTGGGTGGGCATCATCCAGGCCAACACCGAGGGGCAGAACAACCCGGTCTTCTGCGCCGGAGCCGACCTGAAGGCGATCAACTCGGGACAGGGCGGCGCGCTGAGCACCGAGCGTGGCGGCTTCGCCGGATTCACCTATCGCGAACGCAAGAAGCCGGTGATCGTCGCCGTCGACGGCCTGGCGACCGCCGGTGGCTGCGAGATCGTCCTCGCCGCCGACATGGTCATCGCCACGACACGGTCGGCGTTCGGCCTGGCCGAAGCCAAGCGGAACCTCGTCGCCGGCGCAGGCGGACTGTTCCGACTGCCTCGAGCGATCGGACGCAATGCGGCCATGGAGCTGATCCTGACCGGTGAGCCCTTCTCGGCTGAACGCGCACACGAGCTCGGCCTCGTCAATCGGCTGGTCGAGCCTGGTCTTGCCACCGAGGAAGCGCTGGCGCTCGCCGGCCAGATCACCGCGGCTGCGCCACTCGCAGTGTGGGAGAGCCGCAAGGTCGTGCTCGCCGCTGCCACCGAGGACGACGACACGCTCAAGCAGATGACCGATGCAGCGATGGGCGTCGTGATGCGCTCGGAGGACATCGGCGAGGGCCTGACCGCCTTCATCGAGAAGCGTGCGCCCCAGTGGAAGGGTCGCTGACCCACCCACCGGATCGTCAGAGCGGTCGGTACGTGGTGATCAGACGAGCCACGATTCCTGCTCGTTCGTAGAGGTTCTTCGTGTGTCGGTCGCCCGGCAGCGCCTGGCCTTCCACAGCGACCGCACCGAGTGACCGACCGCGTTCGATCGCCTTCGCCAGCAACTCGTCGCCGAAGCCCAGCTCTCGCGCCTCCGGGGTGACCCAGACCTGGTCGATGCGCAAGATGGCGTCGTCGCCGACCGCCGCGATCAGGTACGCGATCACGACCTCGTCGATCACGCCGACGAACACGTCGGATTCGGCTGACCGGTGACTCCACGCCCCATTGGTCGGGGGATGCTCGACGAGCCAGCGATCGCCGCCCCGCTGACCGACGAGGGCTGCACGCGCCTCGTGCTCGAGTTCGGTGAGCTGGTCGACGTCGGCCGGGGTGGCGAGGCGCACGATCGGGTCGATCATGACGCATCCTCGACGTCACGCAACTGCTCGATCTTGCCGAGAATCGTCCGGCGATGCCGCCCAGCGCGCTCGTAGGCCTCGATCGCCTCGAGCTCGGACGCGTCGAGCCCGACGAGCTTCGACACGATCTGGGCTGACGAGAGGTGGTCGTAGTCGATGAGCGCCAGCGAATCGGAGGTCGGCGGCACGCCGACCGATGTCGACTCCCCGATGTCGGAGAGGAGGGGTTGCGCGGCGACCTCGACGTCCTCGGGCGGTGTCGGCGGCGCGGGCGTGTCAGCCGGTTCGTCGGCCGGCACCAGCCGCATGCGCAGCTCTCGGAGGCCCTGATCGACGGCCAACTTGCCGAGGAAGCGCGCCAGCACGAGTTCTCGACGGACACGATCAGCGGCAGGTGGCACCTTGTCGACGACAACGGGCACGGCATCGATCACGCGTCCGCTCACCTCGATCGGCACCACCAGCGCCAACTCGGCCAGCCTGGCGAGCGGTGAGCGCGGTGGGTCAGGACGAGAAGATGGGGCAGTCGTCATCGCCGACTGGGCAGTTCGGCGCGCTCGGTCCTCACGAGGAGGAAGCACGATGAGCACAGCTGTTCGTCGACCTGCTTGGGCTGCAGTCGCTCGCCGCCTTCGCCACGGACTTCGGGCTCGTCGTCTTCCTCGTCGTCGTCATCGTCGTCCGCGGCGACCATCCGATCCTTCAGGATCTTGTCGAGGTCTTCCTCGACGTCGTCGTCGGTGAGGAGTTCGTCGTCCTCATCGTCGTCGTCGTCGTCGGCTGCGCGCTTCTTGCGTTTGGTTCGCGGCGCTGCTGCTGCTGCGTCGTCATCATCGGCGTCGTCGTCATCGGCAACGTCGTCGTCATCGTCGTCGTCGTCGGCCACGGCGTCGTCGTCATCATCGGCGAGGTCGTCGACATCCACGTCGAGATCGTCGTCGGTTTCCGCTTCGTCGGATCCCTCGTCGTCGAGGGTGTCGTCGGGTTCGGTGGTCTCGTCGTCAGCCATCTCGTCGTTTCGGTCTCGTCGTGCGTATGGGGGGTTGCGGCGGGAGCATAGGCCTCCCCGACCGCCCGATCGGGAGACCGCCGCTGTGACAGGCGTCACATAGCACGCAGGGCCGTGGTCACGACTCGCTTCGGCGAGCCTCGGCACGCCGTTCCGACTCGAGCCGTTCGAGTTCGGGCGCCTCCGTGGTCATGTGATTCATCGCCGCGGCGACTGCATGGTGGCCGGCGCGCTCGGAGATCAAGCGATGCATCTCGAGCGCCACCCGCCGGTACGAGGGGTGGCCCTGGGGCGACGAACGAAGCTCGAGCATGTGGATCGCTTCCCGGGCATTGAACTGCATGACGTAGCGCATGCGGAAGGCCATGGACACCGCATACGAGGCCTGATCCGGGAACTCGGAGTGCAGTGCGTCGTACAGCGATGCCGAACGCTCCATCGCCTCGTCGAACTCGTCTCGAATACCCGCCTCGTCGACCAGTTCGGGTCGCGTGTACCCATGGTTCGGCGTGAGCCGCTGCCACTCGATCGTGAGCATCCGGTGGCGCTGCATGTCGCGAAAGGCCCCGTAGTCGCTGAGCACGTCGAATCGGTAGAACGATCGTTCGAACGCACGACCGGGTTTGTGACGACGGTTCTCGCGCTCGCCGACGTAGGCCCGGATCAACGACACACGTTCGTCGACGCCCAGTTGGCGAACCCGTTCGAGCAACTGGTGCTCGGGAAGCGTCGAGTGCGAGTAGCAGATCGCCGCCAGCAGTTTGTCCTCGGCCTCCGGGTCGAAGTCGACCAGTTCGACCTCGGCGGCGGGCTCGACCGGTGTCGAGCCGAAGAGATCACCGACCAGTGCAGCCGTGTCGTCTCGTGTGGCCGCGAGGTAGTCGCTCCAGCGTCCACCTCGGTCGGCCAGGTCGACACGGCGCAGAAAGCTCGGGATCACCTTTCGCAGTTCGTGCAACATCAGGTCGGCGTACTCGCGGGACTCCGGCAGTGAATTCGCGCGCATGCGCAGCAGCAGCGCCTCGAACGCCTGCCCTGTGCCGTAGATCCCGACATTCGATGTGGCGGCGGCCGGCAGGATCCCTCGCACCGCGTCGAGTGCCTTGGCCCTGGTGGCCGTGCGGTACACGAATTCGCTGTCGTCGGGACCCCGCACGACGCTGGATCGCACATGCTCGGTGACGAGATCGACGCTGCGGCTGTACCCGTCGAAGATGCGGTCGAGATCGCCGACGTAGCGGGTTCCGAGCGGACTGGAGAGCACTGCCGGATCGCGGTAGTAGCGGTACCGGCCACCGAGCCGCGTGTCGTAGGCGATGTAGCGGGTGCTCTGCTCGAGGTAGCTCATCAACCGACCCCACTCGAGGATCTTCGTCAGCAGATTCGAAGCCTGCTCGCATGCCAGATGAACGCCACCCAGCTGGGCAACCGAGTCGTCGCCGTAGTCGAAGAAGACTCGCTCGTACAGTTCCTCGGCCCGATCGAGACCGATCGTCGCGTCGACCGAGTGGTCGCCGCTGACGTCGAGGTCGCCGACGAACTCGTCGAGGAACAGCCGACGGAGCGACTTGTGGCTTCGGCTGTATCGGGCGAAGAGTGCGCCCTTGACGACCTCGGGCAGATTGACGAGCGCGAACACCGGACCATCGAGGTTGGTGAAGTAGCGACGCAGCACATCGGCTTCGTCCGCGCTGAAGGACTCGGGGACGTACACAGCCACGATCGAATACTCTACGGGCCGGCACCACGGAGCACCGGGATCTCGCACCCGCCCTGAACAGGGGTTCCGCGGATCAGCTTGCGATCAGGCGTACACGATGGCTGCATCCGCGAGCACGAGCACGCTGATCGATGATGCCCGACCCACCCGACGGCCATCGACGACGACGTCGAGCGCATGGGGGAAGGACCACTCGTGCGAGCGCACCGATCGCGTCGTGATGTCGGGGTGCGGCAGATGCGTCGCCGATCGCAATCGACGTCGGGCGGCCAAGCGGTGGCGCAACGACATCGTGCTCTCGACCTCGAAGACTTCGACCCGACCGTCGTTGGGGTGACCCCGTGGAGCGACGTCCCACTCGCCGATGAACTCGGCGTTCATCACGGCCAGGACCGGCCCACGCAACCACCGTCCCCGGTGCCACGGCGAACGGGCCACGACATGAGCACAGGCGACGACCGGTTCGCCTCCGTCGAGGCTGACCTCGACCAGGTCGATCGGCATCTCGTTGAGCCTGCTGCGTGCCGGTCCCTGACCACTCAGGCCCTGTCCAGCGCCGACACCGAGCGTCCTCGCCAGGTCACCGCTGGTCACCTCGACGGGTGAGCCGGGGTGCCGGTGCAGTGCTTCCACCACGTCGTGGTCGCTCGCGACGGTCACGAGATCGTCGGGGCGCTCCACCAGCCGGCCCCACTGATCTCCGGGTTTGATCGTCACGTCGGCGCCGATGCCGGTGTCGGCGCGGCGCTGTCGGCGACGACGCCGCGGAACGCAGCAGCGGCGGCGCTCGCGGACGCTGCACGCGTGGCTGTGTCAGGTGCGATGATCGCCAACTGGCGCAACAGATCGATCAACTGCTTCATGTTGCGCACGAAGTCACCTCCGGTGAGTTCGTCGTCACCGACCACCTCGGCGAACCCCTCCCCTGCCACCCACGCATGGGCGATCGCGGCAAACGTCGGGTCGGGCGAGCGGTGTTCGCCCAACCCGACCGATCGCTCGGTGGCTTGCAGGTCCTCGCTGATCGCGGCGAGTGTGCGCCACCGTTGACGCACCTCGTTCGACGAGAACCACGGTGCCGGCGGGGCCTCCGAGCTGCGGTGTTCGTACACCACGGTCGACATCAGTGCTGCGACATCGGCGGCGCTGAGGCCGTCCAACACTTCTGAGCGCACGATCTCGGCGACGAGCAGGTCGGATTCGTGGAAGGTCCTGGCGAGCAACCCACCGGCATCGGTGAGCGACCACGACGATCGGTCGAGGTAGCCGTAGGTCGTCAGCACGTCGAGCACCCGGTCGAACTCGGTCGCCAACGAGCTGTTCTTGCCGCTCACTCGGCGTTCGAGATCGCTGATCTCCCGTTCGATTCGGTCGGCCTGCGCGGCCGACTGCAGTTTGATGCGGAGATCGGGATCCTGCGCGACGGGGTGACGATCTGCCAGGACGTTGCCATCGCGACCCCGACGCCGCTTCGTGCTCTGCGACGGCCGTTCCTTGAGACTTCGGAGTCGCCGAGCGACGTCGTTGCGGTAGTCCTTGCGATTCGGCGCATAGGTAGCAGGGAGCGACACGGTACCGATCTGGCGAGGTGGTTCGTCGAAGTCCTCGGCGGTGACGTAGACCGTCTTGGCCGACTTCGTGATCAAGGTGAGACGCAACCCACCCTTGCGGTTGGCGCTCGCAACGACCGCTGCAAGGCCCTTGTAGGTGCCCTTCACCACGTGGACCACCGAGCCGGGCCGCATCGATGCCATGGCGTCGTCGGTGGCGTGCAGCCGTTCGGCACGCCCTGCAGAGCGCTGATCCTGCTCGCTGGCCCGCAGCGCCCGGTACTCGTCGATGTCGCCGAGTTCACTGTGCGATGCAGCACGCAGCTCGGCGGCAGCGTTTCGACGGCGTTCCAGGCGAGCTTCGAGCCGGACGACGTCCCGGTCGGCCTGATACTGCGCGAACGAGAGGTTCAACAGCCGGTGTGCCTCGTCGTTGGAGTAGGTACGCACCAGGTTCGCTGCCATGTTGTACGTGGGGCGAAATGCCGAGCGGAGATGGAACGACGAACTGCCCGCGAGCTCGGCGACCTCGTCGAAACGCACCCACGGCGACCACAACACGACGGCTGTACCGAGATCGTCGATCCCACGCCGGCCGGCCCGCCCGGTCAGCTGGGTGTACTGGCCCGGTGTCAGTCGTTCGTGGTGCTCTCCGGTGAACTTCGTGAGCTTCTCGATCACCACGGTCCTGGCGGGCATGTTGATCCCAACGGCCAGCGTCTCGGTCGCGAACACGACCTTGACGAGCCCCTCGACGAAGCAGGCTTCGACGACCTCCTTCATCGGCGGCACCATCCCGGCGTGGTGTGCGGCGATCCCGCACTCGAGTTGAGCCACGAACTGGCGGTACCCGAGCACTTCCAGGTCGGCAACGTCGAGACCGCCGAGGCGTGCGTCGATGATCGCCCTGATCGCTGCGCGCTGGCCGCTGTCGATCAGGTCGAGCCCGGCGTCCGCACATGCCTTCGCCGCTGCGTCGCACTGGGCCCGACTGAAGATGAAGTAGATCGCAGGAAGCAGCCGTCGCCGTTCGAGCAACTCGAGCGCTTCGACACGACCGGGCGGTGCCAGGACACGCCGCCCCGAGCCCCTGTCGTTGCGGCGGTTCGACCGATGATCGTCGCGTTGGCGCCGCCCACGCGCCCCCGACTCGTCGAGCTGAACGGCATCGCGGTTGAGGTGGCCGTCGACGAAGACCGGCAGCATCCGAAGCCGGTCGTTGGTTCGGTCCGCAACGAGGTACTCGTTGTCGAGGCGCACCGGGCGACGCCGCTCGACGATCGCCGCCGTCGGACCGCGCACCGTGGTGATCCACTCGGCGAGCTCGTCGACGTTGCTGACCGTCGCTGACAGACAGACCAGCCTGACGTGCTGCGGCAGGTGGATCATCACCTCTTCCCAGACCGGGCCCCGGTACGAGTCCTGCAGGAAATGCACTTCGTCGAGCACGACCAGGCCAAGATCCTGCAGCAGCCGCGAGCGGCCGTAGATCATGTTTCGCAGCACTTCGGTGGTCATCACCACGATGGGTGCGTCGCCGTTGATCGAGTTGTCCCCGGTGAGGAGACCGACCTCGTCCTCACCGTGCACTGCCACGAGGTCGCGGTACTTCTGGTTCGACAACGCCTTCACCGGCGCCGTGTAGAACGCTCGCTTGCCCTCGTCGCGGGCGGCAGCGATGCCGTACTCCGCGACCACCGTCTTGCCGCTGCCCGTGGGAACGGCCACGACGACGTGCTCACCTCGGTCGAGCGCATCGAACGATTCGGCCTGGAACCGATCGATCGGGAATGGATATCGAGCGACGAACGAGTCACGCAGCCGCACGCGAGCGGCCTCGGCGCTCATGTGTCAGTTGGGCGGCGGCGGACGACCAGCCAGCCGAGCAGGATCGCAAGGAAGTACAGCACCACCATCGGCAGCCCGAGCATGGCCATCGTGACGGGGTCGCCTGACGGTGTGATCACCGCCGAGATCACTGCGATGGCAACCAAGGCGATCCGCCAACTCTGCAGGAGCCGTCTGGGTGTGATGACACCGAGCGCCTGCAGACCGAAGACGAAGACGGGGAGCATGAATCCGAGACCGAACGCAAAGATCATCAGCCCGATCAGCGACACATAGCTCTGCACGGAGTAGATCTGGTCGACGTCGGAACCGGACCACCCGATCAGGAAGTCCAGCGCCTGTCCGATGGTGAAGTAGGCCAGTGCTCCACCTGCGACGAACAACACGACCGAGGTGGCGACGACGGGGATCGCCCACTTCTTCTCCTGCTTGTTCAGCGCGGGCACGATGAACCGCCAGACCTGCCACAGGATCACCGGCAGCGCCAGGACGATGCCTCCGTAGAGGCCGACACGGACCCGCGTGGCGAGTCCTTCGGTGGGGCTGAACACCGCCAGGTCCGGGTCGCAGAAGTCCTGCGGTTTGCGATCACAGAGCTCGACGTACGGCTGGAGCAGGAACTCGAGCACCTGGTCGTAGAACGCGATGATCAGCACCATGCCGATCGCCACGGCCAGCGCCGAGCGAATGATGCGCACGCGGAGCTCGGCCAGATGCTCGGTCAGCGTCATCGAGTCGTCTGCCGACGAGTCGTCGTTCTCGGTGGCCACGTCCTCGTCGGTGCTCACAGTTCGTGATCGACATTCGCTGGTGGTTCGCCCGGGGTGGCGACCTGGCTGCTACCAGGATCGAGCACGCCTTCGAACGGCGTGGCTCCGCTGCGCCGGGTGTCGGCGGTTCCCGGCATCGGGGCGGCCCAGTCGTTCTGGGCAGTGGGTTGCGCCGGCGGAGCCACCTTCGCGGCGTCGTCGAGCACGCGCTGCTCCGCATCGGCTTCGGCCATGACCTTGGAGGGGTCGGCTGCGTCTCGGACCACCTGGGCCGTCTCGCGGATCTCGCGCATCGGTTCGTCGAGCGCCGACTTCAACTCTGATTGGAAGCCGTTGCCCATCTTCTTGAGCTCCGAATACGTCTCGGTGAACTTGCGGACCGCATCAGGCAGCTTCTCGGGGCCGAGCACGACGAGCGCGAGCAGCAAGATGACGATGATCTCGCTGCCCTGCAGATTGAACACGGGCGCAGTCTACGGGCCTGCCATCATGAGACAGAGTGCAACAACGACTCCCCTCCCTCCTCGACCCTCCGGTCACCTTTGCCCATCGTGGTGCGCGGGCCCACGCGCCCGAGAACACGATCGAGGCGTTCGAGCTCGCATTGCGGCTCGGTGCATCCGGCCTCGAGAGCGATGTCTGGCTCACCGCCGATGGCATCGCCGTGCTCGATCACGACGGCGTGGTCAAGAAGGGGCTGCGAAAGCGGCCGATCTCCGACTTCGAACGCTCCGAGCTGCCGGAGCACATTCCGACACTGCTCGAAGTCCTCGATGCGTGCGGCACCGACCATTCGCTCTCGCTCGACCTCAAGGATCCGCAGGCGGCTGTGGCGATCGTCGAGGTGATCGCTGCTGTCGACCGCTCACTGCTCGAACGAACCTGGCTGTGCGAGGCGGGCCTCGACCGGGTCGTCGAGTTGCGGGAGATCTTCGGCGACACGCCGATCCGCCTGCTGCAGACGACCCGGCTCGAGCGGATCAAGGGCTCGCCCGAGCGACGTGCCGAGTATCTGAAGCGTCACGGCGTGGATGGCATCAATCTGCACCGAACCGATTGGAACGGTGGTCTGGTGGCGCTCTTCCACCGGTTCGGTCTGTTCGCGTTCGGATGGGACATGCAGCACGAGCACGAGTTGCGTGACGGTCTCCGCATGGGCCTGGACGCGGTCTACAGCGACCGGGTCGACGTCATGACCGATGCGTTTCGCGCCGAGATCGGCAATTCGCCGATCTGAGAGACGCTCAGAGCCACTGCCAGTGGCTCTGAGGCCAGAACACCACGAAGGCCCGCCCGACCAGGTCGTCTTCGCTGATCGTGCCGATGACGCGCGAATCCTGCGACCCGCCGCGATTGTCGCCCATCACGAAGACATGATCGTCGGGCACCGGTTCGGTGGCGCTGTAGTCGCCCCCACAGTCGGTGGGTGTGACCACTTCGGGATCGAGATACGGCTCGTTGAGCACACGACCATCGATCAGGACCGTGCAGTTGCGGACCTCGACCAACTCGCCGGGCAGCCCGATGACTCGCTTGATCAGGTCGCGCTCGGATGCGCCGGTGACCTGGTGCAAGACGACGACGTCACCTCGATTCGGATCGTGGAGGCGATACGACAGCTTGTTGACGAACACCCGGTCGTTCGTGTCGAGCGTGGAGAACATCGACTCACCCTCGACGACGAAGTGGGCAATGACGAACGTTCGAACGACGAATGCGACGAGCAGGGCAACAGCGATGACCACCATCCAGTCGAAGAACGCCCTGGCGCCGGGCGGCAGTTTCGACGCGCTGGCACCGTCGTCGAGTGGACCCTCGGGTGGCTCCACTGGCGGCGGGTTGATGGTCTCTGACGTCACGCGGGCCCAACGGTACCCCGCCGAGCGCCGTTCGAAGAGGCGTTCAGAGCGATTCGATGAGGCGCTCGACCCGTTCGTCGCGGCTCTTGAACGGGTCCTTGCACAGGACGGTGCGCTGTGCCTGGTCGTTGAGCTTCAAGTGGACCCAGTCGACGGTGTAGTCACGTTTGCGTTCCTTGGCTCGTCGAACGAAGTCGCCGCGTAGCCGGGCGCGCGTTGTCTGGGGTGGGAGGTCGATGGCCTGTTCGATGTCGGAATCGGTGCAGATCCGCTCGATCATGCCCCGGTCCTGCAGCTTGTAGAACGGGCTCCGGGTCCGCGAGACGTCGTGGTACTGCAGGTCGAGCAGCTGGACGCGTGCGTGTCCGAACGGCAGGTCGTGTCGTTCGCGGAACGCCTCGATCAGCTTGTACTTGATCACCCAGTCGACCTCGCGGTCGAGCAGCAGTGGATCGTTCTCGATCGTGGTGATGCAGTGCTCCCACATCTCGAGCGCCTTCATCTCCATGGGCGGGAAGCCCTGCGAGTCGGCGTAGCGCAGCGCTCGGTCGAGATACTCGCGTTGGATGTCGAGCGCGGACACCTCCCGGCCGTTGGCCAGACGCACCGTGCGGCGGCAGGTGATGTCGTGGCTGATCTCGCGGATCGCTCGGATCGGGTTCTCGAGCGTCATGTCACGCAGCACCACATTGGGGTCCTCGAGCATGCGCAGCATGCACGCAGCGGCGCCGACCTTGACGAAGTTGGTGTACTCGCTCATGTTCGAGTCGCCGACGATCACATGGAGCCGCCGATACCGCTCGGCGTCGGCGTGTGGTTCGTCTCGCGTGTTGATGATCGGCCGACTCCGGGTGGTCGCCGACGAGACGCCCTCCCAGATGTGTTCGGCGCGCTGCGCGATCGAGTAGGTCGCTCCCCGGGCAGTCTGCAGCACCTTGCCGGCGCCGGTGTAGATCTGACGCGACACGAAGAACGGGATCAGCACCTCGGCGTAGTGGCCGAGATCGTCGTCACGGCTGGTCAGGTAGTTCTCGTGACACCCGTAGGAGTTGCCCGCTGAGTCGGTGTTGTTCTTGAACAGGTAGATCGTGCCGCGGATCGACTCCTCGGCGAGGCGTTGCTCGGCCGAGTCGACGAGCTGCTCGAGTATCCGTTCGCCCGCCTTGTCGTGAACCACCAGTTCGTACAGCGAGTCGCACTCAGGGGTGGCGTACTCGGGATGCGAGCCGACGTCGAGGTACAGCCGGGCGCCGTTCTGCAGGAAGACGTTCGAACTGCGCCCCCACGAGACGACGCGGCGAAAGAGGTACCGGGCGACCTCGTCGGGACTGAGCCGACGCTGACCCCGCAGCGTGCACGTGACGCCGTACTCGTTCTCGAGCCCGTAGATGCGTCGCTCCATCAACCGCAACCTATCGACAGCAGTGCGGCGGTGCCCGGTCAGGGACGACGGAAGCGGACCGTCGCTCCGGGCCGACGCTGTACGAGGCTCGTCAGATCGCCTGGGTCCACGACTGCGATCACGGGATAGCCGCCGGTGGTCGGGTGGTTGGCCAGCATCACGATCGGTTCACCGGCAGGCGTGACCTGGATCGCTCCCTCCACCAGTCCGATGCTCGACATCTGCGGCTGGGATCTGGTGCTGCGTCGGAAGTCACCGGTTTCGAGCCGGACCCCCACTCGACTGAGTTCATTGGTGATCCGCCAGGGCCGCTCGATCAGCGTCTGTCGTCCCCCGACGAACCAATCGTGCTGCGGGCCGTCCCAGATGCGCACGGCCCGGTCGGCGGGATCGCGCGCCGGGGCGTGCTCGGCGCTGAGTTCGGTACCCGGGTCGGGGCCGACGTCGAGCTGTGCGTCGGCAGTGAGTGCCGCTGGTCCGAGGTGGCCGAGCGTGTCGACGCTGCGCGATCCGAGCACCGGCTCGACGTCGATACCGCCGCGCACCGACAGATACGCCCAGACGGAGCCGTTCGGCGCGTCCACTCGAAAACGGTCGCCGGTGGTGAGCGTGTGGCGACTGGCATCGGTGCTGCGGGCGACCACGAGGGGGCGGAGCGCTTCGACGATCAATGCGCCCATCGTCTCGATCGTCGCTGCACCGGGCGGGTTGCCGACGAGCCGGTTCATCAGGTCGTGTGCCAGCCGGTCGACCGCCCCGGCAGTGGGCACACCGAGGTGTGCGAGCCCGAATCGTCCATGGTCCTGCACCGTGGTGGCGAAGCCGACCTGGACGACACGCAGTGCTGGACCCGGGCTCATCCCGACACCATGCGAAATCTGACCGACCGGCCGGGCCGCAGCAGCGCAGGAGGATCGCTGTCGACGTCCCAGAGCGTGTGGGTGGTGTGTCCGATCACGTGCCACCCACCCGGCGAGGCCGACGGGTACACACAGCTGTACCCGGCCGCCACGCCCACCGAACCGGCAGGGACGGACAGGCGAGGGGTCTCGCGCCGCGGGACGTGCAGCCGGGGATCGATGCCGCGCAGGTATGCGAACCCTGGACTGAAACCGCAGAAGGCAACGCGATAGCTGCCGGTCGCGTGCAGCCGAACGACGTCGTCGACCGAGACCCGAGCTGCCGTCGCCAGCGCAGCGATGTCGGGGCCGTCGTAGACGACGTCGATCGTGATGGGCCGTTCACCGTCGGGCGCTTCGGGTGCCGGCACCACGATGTCGAGCACCGCGCCGATCGACTCGTGGCGCTGCTGTGCGCACCGAACGACCACGGTGGTCTCGGCCGGCACGATCTCGATCACGCCCGGCGCGTCGATCGCTGCCAGTGCTGCGGCCCAGCCGGGCGGGTCGTCGACCCCCTCGACCAACCAGGCGCGTGGCCCGTACGGACGCCGCTCCATGTCGATCAGTGCACGCGAGCGCCGGGGAAGATGCGGAGGAAGTTCTCGGCGTAGAAGTTGTCACGCACGGCGTCGGTGCGCTCGCCCAACGATCCCTCGAAACGACCGATCGGATCCTTGCCGCCCTCGACGTGCGGATAGTCGCTGGAGAACAGGTAGAGCTCGTCGGACGACTGGTCGATCAGGCTGCCGACGTCTTCGAACACGTAGGGCGTGAATGCCATCTGCTCGCGCAGGGTCTCCGACGGGGTGCGCTGCAGCTGCGCCAGGTACTGGTCGACCTTGCTCCATGATCGCACCACCCAGTCGAGCCGGGTCAGCATCGCCGGCACCCAGCCGGCGCCCAGCTCCACCGATGCTCCCCGCAGGTCGGGGTGCTGTTCGAACACCCCGTCCATCACCATCACCGAGAGGAACGTCTCGGGACCCTGGTGCAACACCGCCATGTCCTTGCTCCGAACGTTCTCACCTCCGCCCATCCAGTCGCGCGCTGCCGGGCGGCCGGTGTTGGCCCACCGTGGATCGAGCTGCAGCGGGGCTCCTCCGACGTGCAGCAGAAACGGTGTCTGCGACTCGGCGAGCCGAGCCCAGAACGGTGCCAGGTCGACGTGGCCCGGCGACCGCTCACCCGCTGGGTGATGCGGCACCCAGATGGCCTCCATCCCGGACGCGAGCGCGAATTCGAGCTCGATGAGTGCCTGCTCGGGGTCCTCGAGCGGCACGATGCCGACGGCCATGAGACGGTCGTCGTCACTGCAGAACTCGCTCATCGCCCGGTTGTGCGCCCGCGTCGCTCCGTAGCGAACCTCGTTCGACAGTTTGCGGCTCGGTGAGAACGGTGTCGCCACACTGTGGGTGGCGAACACCAGCTGCTTTCGAAAGCCGAGCATGTCGAGTGCGATCGACCGGTCGCCCCGCTCGAATGCCCCGAGCGCCTGGATCTCCTTCGACTTCGCGATCAGTTCGTCGCCCAGCGCCACTTGCGCCTCGATGTGGGCCGAGCTGTGCTGATTGCCGTTGGCGACGATTGCGTCGACCTCCTCGTCGGTGACGAGCGATGCGGCGTAGCTGACCTGTGGGATCTGCTCCCGAACGCCGGGGTCGGCGTAGTCGCGCAGGAAGTCGGGGAGTTCCATGATGTGGCTGTCGGCGTCGTAGAACGGCCGGTGAGCCGGTGCGTAGGTCATGTCGCGAAACGGTAGACGCCCACGCCCGCCGCATCGAGTGCCGAACGTACGGCCCGTGCGAGGTCGACCGCTCCCGGCGTGTCGCCGTGCACACAGATCGAGCGGGCACGCAGGCTGACGACCGAGCCGTCGACGGCGACCACTTCGTTGTCGACCGCGATCCGGACGGCACGTCGTGCGACCTCGTCGGGGTCGGTGAGCACACTTCCCGGCTCGCGTCGTGACACCAACCCGCCGTCGGGTCGGTAGGCCCGGTCGGCGAACGCCTCGGGAACCGGTGTGAGGCCTGCGGCCTCGGCGGCGGCGAGGAGTTCCGAGCCCGGCAGTCCCAGGATGGCGAGTGACGGGTCGTATTCGGCG
Source organism: Ilumatobacteraceae bacterium (assembly GCA_963848145.1). GTDB lineage: Bacteria > Actinomycetota > Acidimicrobiia > Acidimicrobiales > Ilumatobacteraceae > Sva-07. Next base: position 4,915 of record CAWKCN010000026.1, on the reverse strand, counting down.
GCCGCTGCCACCAGCGCCTGCGCGGCGGATGGATGCGTTGCGGTGGTGTGATACAGCGCTCCATGGGGTTTGACGTAGGTGATCTCGGCGCCGGCGACCTGGGCGAATGCGTCGAGCGCGCCCAGCTGGTAGAGCACGGCATCTCGCAGTTCGTCGGGAGCCATGTCGAGATGCCGGCGACCGAAACCCGGCAGGTCCGGGAACGACACCTGGGCACCGATCGCCACGTCGTTGTGCACGGCGAGCGTGCACGCCGCCCGCAGCACCGAGGGATCGCCGGCATGGAAGCCGCACGCCACGTTGGCACTGGTGACGAGTCCGAGCATCGCTGCGTCGTCACCGAGCGTCCAGACCCCGTAGGACTCCCCCAGATCACTGTTGACGTCGATGGCGACCATGTGCCGATCGTACGCTTCTCGGCGGCACCGCGCCGGCGTGCCATGCTCGCTCCGTGGCCGCCTTCGAGATCCGATCCCTCGGCGCCGACGACTGGGCGGTCTGGCGGGAGGTGCGGTTGCGGTCGCTTGCTGACGCACCCGGTGCGTTCGGGTCGCAACTCGCCGACTGGCAGGGCCCGAACGACCGGGAGGAGCGCTGGCGTTCGCGCTTCGACGGCGTGGCCTTCAACGCCGTCGCCGTGACGAGCGACGGCCAACAGCTCGTCGGAACCGTCGGCGGCAGGCATCACAGCGTCGGCACCGCCGAGCTGATCTCGATGTGGGTGGCGCCGGAGGCCAGGGGCACGGGCGTCGGCGATGCCCTCGTCGAGGCCGTGATCGGCTGGGCGACGTCCGAACGAACCAGGCGGGCCGTTCTGGCGGTGCGTCGAGGAAACGCCCCGGCCGTTGCGTTGTACGCACGATCCGGATTCACCCTGGTCGGCCCGAACCCGGACGACGTCGACGAGGACCTGATGGTACGAGAACTCGAGGTGCCCGAGAGGTGAACAGGCCGTGTGCGCCGCCGGTACCGTGCGTTCATGGCACCCGGCATGCGGCTGCGACAGCTGGGCCGCCCACTGGCACTCACAGCGGTGCTCCTGTGTACCTCGGGGGTCGGCACAGCGTGTACGTCGACCACGACGTCGCCGACGGGTGCGTCCGGGCACTCAGAGATCACTCGTGACCGGTACCTGACGATCGACGGTCTCGACATGGCGATCGACGCCTTCGTGCCCGACTCCCCCGGACCGTGGCCGGTCGTCGTGGCGTTTCACGGCCGTTCCAGCGAATTCAAGGATGCGGATTCCACCACATCGGTCGCCGAGGCAGCCGCCGCGAACGGCGCACTGGTGTTCACCCCGACGTGGATCGCCGGCGATCCGTTCCCGCTCGATGTCGGCGACATCGTCGACCTGCGCCACGCAGCGAGCTGCGCGGTGTCGTTCAGTCAACAGTGGGCGACCGAACTCGGCGGGGACGCGGCAGACACCGTCGTCTACGGCTTCTCGGCGGGTGCCGGGCCCGCACTGGCCGCGCTGGTGGCCCCGGTCGGCAACGTTTCGGGATGTGACACAGCGCAGGTTCCGTTGCCGGTGAGCGGCGCCGTCCTCGGCGACGGCGAGTACTTCTTCCAGTCGCAGCCGTTCGACGATGCGTTCGACGACGATGCCGCGGCGATGCAGGACGAAGTGGCTCGATTGGTCGATCGAAACCGTTGGCCGGCCGATCTCGACGCAGAGGTCTACGTGTGGGCGGCCCAGTCGGGAACCGCACCTCGCCCGCTGGCCGATCCCACGGCGCCGGACTGGCTCGCCGATCGCGACCCGGACGGCGACATCCGGAGAGACCTCGACGTGCTGGGGCGACTCGACGACGGCATCGTCGACTACGTCGACGCGGCCCACTTCATCGACAGTCGTCTCCGCCGGGCTGGGGTCGACACCGAATTCGAGGTCCTCCCCGGCGTGCACACCGTGGACGACAAGGTCGCCCAGCTCGTCGTCGCCATCGGTTCGGTGGGAGCGACCTGACGGGTTGAGGTGACCACGGAAGTGGGTAGTGCCGAACCATGACCGACGACTCCAAGGAACGTTCCATCCGTGCCCGCCAGACGATTCGGATCGTGATCTGGGTCATCGTCGCAGCGTTGCTGCTGCTGTTGGCCCTGGCGAACACCCAGGACGTCACGGTCGACTGGTTGCTCGGAGACCTCGACACGTCGCTCTGGGTCGTGATCGTCGCTTCGGCTGCGGTGGGCGCCGCGTTGGGCTACCTCGCCCGGTGGCGGCGCGATTGAGCTCTCACCGGTCGCTCGTCACCGTCGTGCGTTGCTTCCACGGCCAAGGCCACGAGATGGCCCGAGTAGCGTCGCAACGATGACATCGATCACCGAACGTCCGAACACTGCACTGCTCGTGATCGACATGCAGCGCGGCGTGGTGGCCGACGCGGTCGACGTGGAACGCGTCGTCGACAACATCGCGTCGCTGGTCTCACGGGCGCGGGGACACGGTGTCGCGGTGATCTGGGTGCAGCACTCCGATGACGATCTCGTACGGGGCTCAGAGGAGTGGGAGTACGTCGACGAACTTCGCTTCGCCGACGGTGAGGCGGTGGTGCACAAGGAGTACGGAGACTCGTTCGAAGGCACCGACCTCGAGACGATTCTGGGCGATCGTGGCGTCGGTCGACTCGTGGTCACGGGCGCCCAAACCGATGCGTGCATCCGGTCCACACTGCACGGCGCACTGGTTCGCGGCTACGACGCCACGCTCGTCGGCGACGCCCACACCACCGAGGACATGCGCAAGTGGGGCGCCCCGATCGGCGCAGCCGACGCAATCGCCTACACCAACATGTACTGGAGCTTCTCGAACGCTCCAGGCCGGCGTGGTTCGACCGTGTCGACCGGCGACGTCGACTTCGGCTGAGAACCGGCGCGACGACGGCGTCAGACGCCGAAGTCGGCCGTTGCGAGCCGATGGAAGCACCGACGACCGTTGGTGCGTGCGAGATCGGCGACCTCGAGGTCGCCATCGGCGATCTCGCGGTCGGCCCCGGCGAGCGCGGCACGTCCCACGGCGAGCGCCGCCGCCCGATCGAGTCCGTCGGTCCACGTCTCGGCGAGGCGCCCATTGATCGCCTCGGCGTCGCCGCCGATGGCGGCGTAGTCGCGCTCGTCGACCACGGTGCCGTCGTAGAGAATGTGGAACATCTGGTCGCCGGCCGGCTCGAGGCCGACCTCGGCGACGAGGATCTCGACCTCCATCGGCTTCATCTCGTGGGTGAAGATCGTGCCGAGCATCTGGGCGTAGCTGTTTGCCAGGCTGCGGGCGTCGACGTCGTCGCGGCGAGTACTGGAACCCCTTGAGGTCGGCGGCACGGACGCCGGCGACTCGCAGTTGGTCGAACTCGTTGTACTTCCCGACACCGGCGAATGCGATCCGGTCGTAGATCTCGCTCACCTTGCGCAGCGTCTCGGACGCGTTCTCGGCGATGATCACGATGCCCTCGGTGTACCGGACCGCCGCGAGCGCACGCCCGCGAGCGATGCCCTTCCGCGCGAAGTCTGCGCGGTCCTTCATCATCTGTTCGGGAGCGACGTAGAACGGTTGGCTCATCGCGATCGCACCTCGTCGACGATCGCCTCGTACCGCGCGGCGAGATCGTCGTCACCGAGCCGGCTCCACCCGTTCGCGTCGATCGTGGCCACCACCGGGTAGATCCCGCGCAGTGCATCGGGGCCACCGGTTGCAGAGTCGGCGTCGGCGGCTTCCCACAGGGCCCTGGCCGCCAGGTTGACGGCATCGTCACGGCTCATGTCACCGCTGAAGCCGACCTTGATCACCGTGCCGGCATGCAGGCTGCCCGATCCGGTGGCGACGTAGTCGCGCTCCTCGTACCGTCCGCCGGTCGCGTCGTAGTCCCACAGGCGGCCGCACTCACGTCGAAGGTCGTAGCCACCGAAGATCGGCACCACCACCATCCCCATCATCGCTTGTTGCAGATTCCCGCGGACCATCATCGACAGCTGGTTGGCCTTGCCCTCGAGGCTCAGCACGGTGCCTTCGACCTTCTCGTAGTGCTCGAGTTGGAGCTGGAACAGGCGAATCATCTCCAGCGCGGTTCCTGCGGCGCCGGCGATGGCCACACCGCTGTAGCGGTCGGCCTCGACGACCTTCTCCATCGTGCGATGCGAAATCAGATTGCCTGAGGTCGCCCGTCGATCGCCCGCCATCACCACGCCGTCGACGTAGGTGAGCGCGACGCAGGTGGTGGCGTGAGGCACCGAGAGCTCGCGGAGGAGATCGGTGGAAGCTCCGACTGGCGCTGCCGCGTCGAGTCCGACGCGGCGCAGCAGCTCAGGGAAGCTCGACCCCGGGTCGTCCGAGGTCGAGAACAGCGGCATCGTCACGGGTTACTGTCCACCCTTTTGCACGTACGACTTCACGAAGTCCTCGGCGTTGGTCTCCAACACCTCGTCGATCTCGTCGAGCAGGTCGTCGAGTTCGGCCTTGAGTTTGTCGCCGGTCTCGGTGACCGCCGGAGCGGCCTCGGCAGTCGTTTCGGTCTCGCGACCGTTGGTCTGCTTCGACTTCTGGGTGCGTTCTGCCATCAGGTGGTGCTTCCCTTCAAAGAGTCGGATGTCGGTGAGTCGGATGTTCGTGTTCGATCATTGGCCGAGGCGGTCGAGGAGCTCCCCCGCCGTCTCGCAGTCGTCGATCAAGGTACCAACGTGCTCGGCGGTCCCGCGTAGTGGTTCCATCATCGGCACGCGACGGAGCGGATCACGGCCGACGTCGAAGACGAGCGAATCCCAGTTGGCCGCGACGACGTCGCCGGGATACTTCTGCAGGCAACGGCCACGGAAGTACGCACGGGTCGTGCTCGGTGGCTCGGTCATGGCGGCGACCACCTCGTCGGGCGAGACCATCGTGTCCAGTCCTGCCCTGAGCGCCAGGCATCGATCGACA
>CAWKCN010000025.1:0-42822 GCA_963848145.1 Ilumatobacteraceae bacterium | reverse complement strand
CATCGGTCACCGTCAACGTCACCGTGTACGTCCCAGCGGTGGCATAGGTATGACTCGTCGTCGGACCAGCAGTCGAGGTGTTCCCGTCGCCGAAGTTCCACGACCAACCTGTGACCGTGCCATCAGCATCAGACGACGTCGACGCATCCAGATCCACCGACAACTCCGTCAGGCGTCGCCGTGAACGCCGCAACCGGCGCAACATTCACCGGCGGCGGATCAGTGACCGTCACCTCTTCGCTGGCGATATTGAGTCGCGCCATCGTCATCGGTCACCGTCAACGTCACCGTGTACGTGCCGGCGGTGGCATAGGTATGACTCGTCGTCGGACCACCGGTCGAGGTGTTCCCGTCACCGAAGTCCCACGCCCAACCCGTCACCGTCCCATCAGCATCAGCCGACGACGCACGCATCCACATCCACCAACAACTCCGTCACCACGTCGACGTGAACCCCGCCACCGGCGCCACATTCACCGGCGGCGGATCGGTCACCGTCACCTCTTCACCGCATTGACGTCGCACCATCGTCATCAGTCACCGTCAACGTCACCGTGTAATGCCAGCAGCGGCATAAGTATGACTCGCCGTCGGACCCACAGTCGACGTGTTCCCGTCACCAAAGTCCCACGACCAACCCGTCACCGTCCCATCAGAATCCGACGAGCCCGACGAATCAAACACCACATCCAAATCGGTCACCGTCGACGGAAGACCGCCGTCGGCGGAACATCCGGAGATGTGGCTCCTGGGGGTCCGGCGTTGAGGTTGTCGAGTGCGATGGTGACGGGTGTGGCTGCGGTGCTCGAGAGGTAGATGTCGGTGCCGATTGATCCCGGGTTCTGCAGTACAGGGCTGGTGTCGGTGCCGGTGAGGGTTGGAACGAGGGGTTCGGGGGTTCCATCGGCCCAGATCTTCACGGTGAGGGTGGTGGTGCCGGTGCCGGTTGCCTCGAACCTGGTCTGGACGATCTCGCCGGGGGTATACGTGATGCCCGGCACCGCGGCGGTCCAGTCGAGGATGGTTTCGCTGCCACCGACTTGTCGAATGAGATAGGCGGCGACATTCCCATTGGATTGGAACCGCACCTTAAGCCGGTAGTCGTTGTCGTCGTTGATACGCCGGTTCATCAGCGAGATGTAGGCACCGCTGCCGGTGGCTATCCGGTCGAGTGAAAGATCGACATTCGTGACGATGTCGATTTCGGCGATGTCACCGAGGTAGGCGCGGCGTCCGGATCCCGCGGCCGTGTCGATGCGGCCGGTGCCACCGGCGACCGAGTAGTTCGCAGCGATGCCCGTGACGGTCCAAGGTCCTCCCACATCGGCCGAACCGAATCCGGTTGCCACGGTCCGCTCGAACGCGTCTGCAGCAACGAAGAATGGACTGACACCGTCGGTGACCGTGACATTTCGGGTAGCGGTGTCGGTGGCGCTGTCGTCGTCGGTGACGGTCAGCGTGACGGTGTAGATGCCGGGGGCGGGATAGGTGTGGGTCGCTGTGGGTCCGGTGGCAGTCGAACCGTCGCCGAAGTCCCAGCCCCACGAGGCAACCGTGCCATCGGGATCCGATGAACCAGATCCATCAACCGACACATCCAGACCAGTGGTCGGAGCGCTGAACGACGCAACCGGATCCTGATTTGGTTGGTCAGCGTCATCGAGCCCGGTCTCCAAGGCGCTCTTGACGACAGGGATCGCCTCGTTGGTGGCGTAGTCGATGAAGGTCATGGGTCGCCACGGGTTCACATACGCCCAGAAAGACCAACTGACTCTGTTCTGCTTGGCCCAGGTGAGGAAGGCCTTGGTCTGGGCCATGTCGGCGTCGGTGAGCTGGCCCGCGTCGATGCCGAGGTTGAAGTTCGTGAACTCGCCGATGTACAGCGGAACGTTCCACGCGGTTGCATTGGCCAACGCCGCGTCGGCCACTGTGATACCGAAGTCGTCGTGTCGGGGCACGCCATCGTCGAAGGTTCCGTAGCTGAAGGCATAGATATGGGTGGAGTAGACCCAGTTGCCCGGCACCGTCGGCTTCGCGGTCATTACCGGAGCCTCGCGAGCCGTCGGGTTGCCAGCGTTGTAGCCGCCGGTGGAGTCCTGGAAGAACAACAACCACTCGGGGTTGTGGTCGGTGATCGAAGGGGCAAGCGCGTTGTAGAACGATCCCAGTCGAGATCCAGCGGCCTGGAGCACGGTCTGGCCAGCGGGCGGACTGCCGCCGACGTAGCTGATGTACGGCTCGTTCAGGATGTCCGCCCCGATCACGGCGTCGTAGTCGGGGAAACCCGATGCCGGCGAGAACTCGTACGCGATCTTGTCCCAGGCGTTGTACAGGAGGTCCCACGGGGTCGTGTTCGTCAGAGTCGAAAGCGGGTCGTGCATGTTCCGGTAGAACCAGTTCATCCCGTTGTAGAAGTCGACGTTCTGGGTAGTGCTGGCCTTGGCGTCAGCTGTGGGGTTCAGCCAACGCGGCATGCCAGAGCCCTCGCAGTAACCCGGCGTGCCGTCCCAGTTCGTGATGTTGTGCAGCGCCGGGGACCAGTAGTCCTGATGCATGTCGAGGATGACCATGATCCCGCTGGCCCGAGCGCCGGAGACCATCGACTTGAGGTCGTCGAGATACGTCTGGTTCCAGGTGTGGACGTAGCTGTTCGCCCCGGCATCCCACACCGGGGCGACCGGCTCGAGGTTGTGCCACGAGATCGGGATGCGAATGCTGTTGTATCCCCCGGTCTTGATGGATTCGTAGAAGTCGTCGTAGTTGAACGGCAGGCCGCCGAGCGGATCGGCCGGAGTCCGCCAGGTGTTTCCGCACACGTCGGCGGTCTTCTGGTTGTCGTTTCGACCGCCGTGCTCTGTTCCGGTCCAGTTGAATCCGACCAGACGAACAGGCTGGTTCGCCGAGTCATAGATCAGGCTGTCGTTCCCCGTCGTGTGCAACGGGCCGGTCGCCGGTGCCTCCACTTGCTCGAGGACCCCGGCAGCCGTTGCCTTTGGCGGTGCGATCGCGGCGCCCACGGAGTACGACCCAGACGCCAACAGGGCAAAACTGACTACGAGAACCAAAGTTCTTCGTTGCACCGGAACTCCCTCCGCTCAGACCCATTGTGCACCATGACCCGCTGGTGAAAAGGCGAAACCCGTCATCACTCCGCGAAATCGCCTGTGACTTCGCTCAGAGAGGTGGGCGCGACCGCGGACAGTGTGATCGCCGCAACGCCAGCGGTCTGCCGCGACGACCACACGTCATCGTGAAATCCCAGTTTCCGGATGCGGTCGGACTCGATCAGTCGACGTCTTGATGACTGAGCCACCAGCTGGCCAACACCGACCGCGGCAACGCTGACGAGCAGCGGGACGACGATGGCGGTCACGGTCGAGAAGTCGGCGCCGGCCAGATCGGCGCCGGTGCGATCGACCAGAATCGACCGGGTGTAGGTGCGGATCGCAGACTGGGCGACCCACGGTCGCCGAGAGCGATGAAGCCCTCCCAGATCAAGATGTCGGCCAGCCACCACACGATGTGACGCTTGATTCGCCATCGTCAGAGCGGCGAGTGCTGCCCCACGACGATCGGCCATCGATCCATCGGCCGGAGCCACAGATAGACGAGCGTCTTGTCGTCGCGAAGGTCGCCGATCGCCCCGCCGGCGAATACGAGGCAGACGACAGAGAGCACGACCGCGAAGCCGAGGTTCGCGATGACTGCTGCCGCCTGGTCGACGGTGGCGGAATCGGAGGTGCCGACGGCGAACCCGGCGACGCTCACGGTCAGCGACAGCAGCAGCGCGATGATCCGACCGGTGCTGCGCATCTGGCCCAACACGACTCGGTACGGCACCGAGAGCGCATCGAACGCGCCGACCGAGGAACGGCCGACTCCGACCGGGTAGGCCGACAGCGGTGGGCTGCTCGTGTGATCGGGGGTCCGCTCGGACGACGGGGCTCGCGGCCGACGCTCCCACCATCACGACTGCCGCTCCCGACCTTCCCGATCGCGGTCCCCATCCTGAGTTGCTCGAGATCGATGGGTGGCTGCAGAGCGACGTCGCATCGCTCGAGGAGCTGCAGGGCAAGGTGGTCGCCGTGCAGTTCTGGACGTTCGGATGCCGCAACTGCACGGCAACGATTCCCCACATGCGCGAGCTGTACGACAAGTACCAGGAACAGGGCTTCGAGATCGTCGGGATCCATGCACCCGAGTTCGGCTTCGAAGCCGACGTCGACAACATCGACCGAGCTGCCGCCGATCTCGGCGTGACGTGGCCGATCGTGCTCGACACGAACAAGCGCACGTTCCATTCGTGGCAGGAAGGGCCGACCGGTCACTGGCCGCGTATCTACCTCCTCGACCGCGAGGGCCACATCCGTTACGACCACATCGGCGAGGGGCGCTACGACCAGACCGATGCCGCCGTGCAGGCGCTGCTCGCCGAAGCGGGCTGATGCTGCCAGCGTTCGCCGAGGCGGTACGGGCCACGGCGCAGCCGTGCACGTTGCTGTTGCTGGTCCCACCGCTCGTGATGGCGGTGGTCACGAGAGGTCGGTGGGCGCCGTTCGCCGCCACCTGCATCGGGGCGGTCCTCGGCGGCTGGCTGTTCATCGCCAATGTGGTGGCACTGTCGCCTGCCCGACTCCAGTTCAGCGGACTGCTGGTCGCCGCCGCGATCGGCCTCGTCGTTGCCGCTCCGACCGTGCCCAGACTGGGCTGGGCTGCAACGCCGAGCGCTGAGACCGGCGCCTCAGGATTCGTGGCGTTCGTGGCCACGCTCTGGTGGCGGCCGTGCGTCGGCGTCGAGCTCGGATCGATCCTCACCGCGGCTCGTTCTGGGGTGGTCGGGCAGCTCGGCGGCATCACCGCCTACATGCTCGGCGCTCTGGTTCCCGTGCTCGCTGCAGTCCTCCTGATCCGGGCGATCGACCCGTCGGTCACCAACGCTCGCCGAGCCGGCTGGGTCGCAGGTGGTGTCGGCATCGCCACGGCCGGAGCCCTCACGATCGGCCGCCACGACGACCTCGTCAGCACGCTCACCCGCTGGTCGACGAGCTGACGAGCGACCCCACGAAGGAATATTCGAACCGACCGACCGGTTCGAACTGGTATGCGCCACCTCACCGAAGCAGCCACACGTCGCGCGTTCTCCACGCTGAACGCAGTCGTACGTCCAGCCGTGCAGGCCGGTGTGGCCAACCCGTTCCCCATCGGTGCCGGCGCAGTGGTGCTCGAGACCACCGGACGCAAGTCCGGTCTCCCCCGTCTGGTCCCCGTGCTCTCGGCTCGTTCGGGCGACACCCTCACCGTCAGCACCGTCCGCTCCGACTCCCAGTGGATCCGCAACGCCGAAGCCGACTCGAACGTCGCGGTGTGGCTCGGCGGTCAACGCCGACCAGCCGTGGCAACCGTGCGCCGAGGCGCCCTCAACACCATTCGCCTCGAACTCGCCGACCAAGCAGCCTGACCCCTCGGCTGCCGCGAACGCGGCCGGTCGGTCCTCAGCCCCCCGGTGGACCGACCGGCTCGCAGTCGTTGTCGCACCCTGTTGCCGATCCGGTGAACCCATCCGGTGCCGGCCGATGCAGCACCGCCCCCGTCGGGGCGAATCGAACCGTCGCCTCGCTGTCGACGGTGGCCTCACCGTCGACGATCAGGCTGTAGCCGCCCTCGTCGATCGGCGGATAGCACAGTGAGATCGCCGACCGCGCTGCAGCGTTGCGGGCCGTTCCTCGGCCGACGTTCATCACGAGCTGCCCGGCGTCCCACGTCGGCGTCACCGCAACGATGTGCGGGCGAAGGTCGTCACGAACCGTCAGAAGGTACGCCCAGCCGTACTCGTCGGTCGCCGTCTCGAGGTCGTCGATCGCAACGGGGATGCTCATGTGCCGAGCGTACGCGCCACGTCGGGTCGCATCGAACCGACCCCGTAGTGTCGCGATCGACCCATGACATCCACCGCCGACTCCCACGAGACGATCACCGAGTTCCGCGCACGCGTCCGGGCGTTCTTCACCGACCTCCCCACCGTGCTCGCTGCCCACGACGGCACGATGGCGCGGGCCAAGGCCTTCCGACGGGCGTTGTGCGACGAGGGGCTCGCCGGGATCTCGTATCCGGCCGATCTCGGCGGTGCCGGCCTGTCGGACGAGTACGAGCGTGCCTTCAACGACGAGAGCCGCGACCTGATGCCCGGCGAAGCTGCGATCTTCGGGATCGGACTCGGGATGACGGTGCCGACCCTTCTCGAGTATGCGTCGCCGGAGCTCCAACAGCGGTTCGTTCCGCCTGCGCTCCGAGGCGATGAGATCTGGTGCCAGCTGTACTCCGAACCCGGCGCCGGGTCCGACCTCGCCGGGCTGACCACGAAGGCGATCCGCGACGGCGACGAGTGGATCATCAGCGGCCAGAAGGTGTGGACCTCCGGCGCTCAGCATGCCGACCTCGGAATCCTGATCGCGCGCACCGACTTCGACGTCCCCAAGCACAGCGGCATCACCATGTTCGCGATCCCGATGAATCAGCCGGGCGTCACGGTTCGACCGCTCGTTCAGATGACCGGCGTCGCGGAGTTCAACGAGGTGTTCCTCGACGAAGCAAGGGTGCCGGCCGACTGGATCGTCGGCGATGTCAACGGCGGTTGGGGCCTCGCCGTTGCGCTGCTCGCTCACGAGCGAACCTCGCTGGGGCGCGGCACGTTGACCGACGACGAGGCCAAGTCGAAAGCCGGCCGGTCGCCGCTGCCGTTCACGGGTCTCGTCGGTCGGGCACGCGAACACGGACTCCTCGACGACCCACTGATCCGCCAGGAACTCGCTTCGATTCACACCGGCGAACGGCTCGTGCCATGGGGAACCGCCCGCGGCCTGCATCCGTCGATCGGCAAGCTCTGGCGCACCCTCCAGGGCCGGCGCGCAGCACAACTCGCTCACCGACTCGGAGGTGCCACAGCGGCCGCCTGGGAGCCCGACGACGTCGACGACGACTACTTCGCCTACCACGTCCTCAACTGCCGCGGGATGTCGCTCGGGGGCGGCACCGACGAGATCCAGAAGAACACGCTCGGCGAACGGGTTCTCGGGCTGCCCCGGGAGCCAGGCCCCGACCGCAACACGCCGTTCTCCGATCTGCCGCGCAACTGAGAGGACCGACGATGACCGACCCACTCGTTCGACGAACCGACCGCAACAGGGTTGCGACCATCGAGCTCAATCGACCCGAGCGGAAGAACGCCATCATCGCGCCGATGCTCGACGAGCTCGCCGCTCATCTCGCCGACGTCAACGCCGACGACGACATCGGGGCGGTGCTGCTGTGCGGTGCCGACGGAGCGTTCTGCTCAGGCCTCGATCTGGGTGAGTACAACGCAGAACCGCCACCACCGTGGCTGGCGACCGCGGCCGAGTCGATTCGAGCGGCCCACGTGGCGTTGGGCGCCTGCCCCCATCCGGTGATCGTCGCACTCGAGCGCTACGCGATCAACGGGGGCGCGGCGTTCGCCCTTGCAGGTGACCTGATCGTCACCGGGACCGACGCATGGCTCCAGGTCGGCGAGGCCCGTCTCGGCATGAACGCTCCGATGAACCTTGCGTGGCTCGTCGCTCGGTACCCCGTGGCGACTGTGCTGCAGATCGTGCTCGCCGGCGACCGGGTGGCCGGCCCTGATCTTCTGCGGTTGGGCATCGCCTACGAGGTGGTCGCCGATGCCGACGTCCGGGTCCGAGCCGAAGCGCTCGCCGAACAGGTCGCCGCGTACCCACCGGGAGCGGCGCGGCGTCTGAAGGCATCGACCCTCGGGCTCGCAGGCGGCTCGCCGGACACCACGAGCGCAGCGTGGTTCGAGCTCGCCGCCACGATCGCACCCACCACTGCGCCACCCCCAACCACGTTTGCGTGACGGTTCTGGTGGAACGGTCCGCCAGAACCGCAACTCAAACGAGGACTCGGGCTACGTCGCCAAGATCAAGCCGGAGTTCGACAAGCGCAACGTCAAGGTGATCGGCCTCTCGGTCGACCCCGTCGACAGCCACGAGAAGTGGGAGGGCGACATCGAAGAGACCCAGGGCACGGCCGTGAACTTCCCGATGATCGGCGATCCCGACCGCAAGGTCGCCGATCTCTACGACATGATCCACGAGAACGCCAGCGACACGCTCACCGTGCGTTCGGTGTTCGTCATCGGTCCCGACAAGAAGGTCAAGCTGACCCTCACCTACCCCGCGTCGACCGGCCGCAACTTCGACGAGATCCTCCGCGTGATCGACAGCCTGCAGCTCACCGCCGACTACAAGGTCGCCACACCGGCGAACTGGAGCGACGGCGACGACGTCATCATCGTGCCGGCGCTGTCCGATGACGAGGCCAGGGAGCTCTTTCCCGCAGGTTGGAATCCCGTCAAGCCCTATCTCAGAGTCACCAAGCAACCCAATCGCTGACGCCGACGACCCACGGCTACCCGAAACGTGCGCAGATCGTGCCGCCCACGGCACGGTCCTGCGCATTTTTCGGGTGTGGGGGCGGGTGTCAGAGCCAATTGGCCTCGACCCAGACGCGTACCGGTGGCGCCAGGTGGTCGAGATGGGCACCCGGGTCCTCCCGAATCTGGGTCGCAGAGATCGGGACCGCGACCCGATCGGCATCGACCACCACATGGTCGGCATCGAAACGGCGAGCCAGTTCCACGACGTAGGCGTCGGACGAGAACACGGCGTGGGGACCGTCGTCGTGGGGCCACATCTCGGTGAACAACGCCATCCACTTGGCCCACAGGTCTTCGTCGTCGAAGTCGGTGCCGAGCGAGTGCCGCAACTCGATGACGGTGACGTCGGGATGCAGCTCAGCCAGCCATGACGCTCGCAAGTCGCCCGGGGCCGTGTCTCGCTGGGGCGAGGTGTTCACGAACACCACGAGCGCCTCGCAACGCTCGGCGGCCCACTCGATCATGTACGTGTGCCCCAGGTGAGGTGGATCGAAGCGCCCGACGATCAGCCCGGTGCGGTGCCCCACATCGTCGGCCATCAGGACTCGCGCCTCACGCCACCGGCTCGCCGGAGACGTCGGCTGCGACCGCACCGAGGGTCGCGGCGACCAGCTTCCAGCCGGCACCGAGGTGCCCGGCCTCGGCCTGTGACTCCCCACCGAGAGACGCCGCCCTCGTCACCGAGACGATCTCGCGAGCGACGATGTCACCGGCCTCGTTCGCTTCGAGCCGTGCCCGATCGAAACGCTCGGTGGCCACGTCGATCTCACGACGTTGCACATGGGCAGCCGCCGCCGCAGTGTCGGCAATGACACGATCGAGGTAGCTCGCCCCGCCATCGCCCGCGACCAGATCCGCATCGCTGATCGAGCCGGCCGGATCAGCGGTGAGAGCGCGGGCGAGCGCCCGCACCGACCACAGGTACGGCGTCGAGGCTGCGACCTGGTCGAGTTCGGCCAGCGCTTCGTCGGTACGCCCGACCTGGCAGAGCGCCAACGCAAGGGTGATCCGCGACTCCGAACCGTCGGCGCCCATCGCCTCGGAGCGCTCGACCGCCTGCTGGCTGACCGACAACGCCCGGTCGCCGAGGCCGAGGTGGACCGCCGTTCCTGCGGCCGCCATCATCGGGAACGACAGATCACCGAAGGCGTCACTCATGGCGAGCGACTCCTCGATCCCCCGTTCGGCCTCGTGGATCCGCCCGAGCGCAACGAGCGCTCGCATCCGAGGCGCCAGCGCCTGGACCGCGCCGAACTTGTCGCCGAGCTGGCGGAAGCTGGTGAGCGCACGCCGAGACAACTCCTCGGCCTCGACGAATCGCGACGACCACAGACGAATCGAAGCGATCAGAGAGTCCATCATCGCCGGAGCCCACGGGTCACCGAGCTCCATCGAGTCGCGACGCACCTCGACGGCGAGTGCCTCGGCCTCTTCGAACCGGCGTTGGTAGAACCGCACGTAGGCCAACAGACCGGCCGCCCAGCCACGGCCGAATCGATCGCCGAGCAGGTCGAACTCCTGGGCGGCGGTCAGCAGACGGCTCTCGGCCAACGCAGCGTCACCGGACAGGAACGCAACCCACGCCTGGTGCTGACGGACCCAGGCACGTCCACGCGCATCGTCGAGCTGTTCGGTCAGCGCTTCCGCCTCACCCAACAACCACTCGGCATCGCGTAGCGACCCACCGAACACCTCGGCAAGACCTCGTTCTCTCAGCGACGAGGCGAGTTCGATGTCATCGCCCAACTCGCGGAAGATCTCGGTGCTCGCACCGAGCTCGACCCGCGCTCCGTCGAGGTCACCGTCGCGCTGGTGCAAGACGCCGAGCAACCGACGTGCGATTCCTTCCTGGCGTCGGTCGTCGGCGGCGAGCGCTGCTTCGAGCGCGTCTTCGGCGTCGGCTCGTGCGTCGGCAGTCGCTCGTCGTTCGGCCTGAGCCTGCGCACGCAACAGCAGCAGCTCTCGAGCGACCACGGCATCACCGGTTCCGAGGTCGAGCGCCCGGGTGGTCTGGCGTCGCGCCTGGTTGAACGCTCCGACGTCCATCGACCGCTGCGCGGCCTCGAACAGCAACGCAACCGCTCGGTCGGTGATGTCGGCGGGAAGGCCCGGCACCGCCCCGATCTCGGCACTCAGCTCGGCGGCCCGGGCGGCGTGGTGTGCAACCTGGTCGATCGGGATCCGATCGTTCCGGCTCATCACCGCGGCGGTGCCGCCATGGCGCTGCGCACGCACCAACTTGGTGAGGGTCTGATAGGCCACCTCGCGGATGACGTCGCTGCGGAACCTCCAGCTCGGACCGTCGACCTCGAGCAGCCCGCGTTCGTCGAGCGCCTCCAGATCGTTGCGGTGATAGCTCTGGCCCATCTCGGTGGCGAACTTCTCGAGCGACTCGACAGATCCGGACGCGCCCAGCACTGCTGCGTTGTCGATGATCGATCGTTGTGACGGGACGAGCTGGTCGAGGCGAGCTGCGATCAGCGCCCGCAGCGAACCCGGTAGCTCGGTGCTGGTCGGATTCGACCTGGCGAGCCCGGCGAGTTCGATCAGGAACAGCGGGTTGCCCCCACTGCGCTCGTACACGCTGTCGACGAAACCGCTCCTCGCCGACGGTCCCACGACGGCCTCGACCAGGCGAACCGCATCGTCATGAGTCAACGGATCGAGCGGCATCCGAACCGTGATCGGGTGATCGGTGGCGGGTGGCCAATCGACGTCGGTGTCGTCGCGCTGCGCAGTGAGGATCAACAGCGGCCGATCGACGAGCGAGCGGGCCACACGGTGCAGCAACTCGATCACGAGCACATCGGCCCACTGCAGATCGTCGATCCACAACACCACCGGTCCCGTCTTCGTTCGGCGGCGGAGCCCTTCGACGATCAGCGAGAAGAGGATGTCACGGGCCTGCGCCGGTGGCACCTGGTCGAGTTCGGAGGGATACCCGAGGAGATGGAGCACCCCTTCGACGAAACGGTCGAGCACCGGATCGGCGGGATCGAAGCCGTAGAGCTCCACCCCCTTTGCCCGGCTCACCTCACGCAACAGCTCCGGCGGGGCATCCTGATCGAGTTCGAGGCGGCGGAACAGCGCCGTGGCGATCGGGGCCCAGACATTCGTCTCGCCGTACGGGGCGCACGCCCCCGAGAAGATCGTGACGGCCCGACTCGGAAACGAGTCGAGCGCCTCGGACACCAGGCGGGTCTTGCCCGACCCGGCCTCGCCAGTGACCGACACGATGGCGCTTCGCCCGTTGGCGACCATCGCCATGACCGACGACAGCAGCTCCCACTGGGTCGAGCGACCGACGAACGGAACGTCGTGGAACCCGGCGCCGATCCTCGGAGCGAGCGGTCGTCGCCCGGTGACCCGCCACACCCGTTCCGGCTGATCGCGTCCGCGTACCTCGAACGAATCGACCGGTTCTCGCTGAATCTCGTCGGAGGCGAGCGACGCGGTCGAGTCACCGATCAGGATGCCGCCCGGCTGCGCCAGCGTCTGCAGTCGTGAGGCCACGTTCACCACGTCGCCCATCGCGGTGTACTCCGCCGTTCCCGACACGTTCCCGACCACGACCTCGCCGGTGTTCACGCCGATGCGGAGCAACAGCGGCTTGTCGAGGTCGGGCTGCTCGTCCACGAACCGCGCAAGGGACGCATGCATCTGCAAGGCGGCCCGGATCGCCCGGTCGGCATCGTCCTCGTGCGCGACGGGCGCTCCGAAGAGCGCAAGAATGCCATCGCCGAGGACCTTGTCGACGCGTCCACCGAAGGCGGTGATGTCTGCAATGAGGCGTTCGAAGCTGGCGTCGATCAGACGTTTCACCCGCTCGGGATCCAGATGCTCCGACAGCGCCGTGTAGCCGACGAGGTCGGCGAACACGACGGTGACCACGCGACGTTCCTCGGCAGCGGCCGGAGCAACTTCGTGCCCGCACGACGGGCAGAATCGTGCGCCGTCGGGAAGCGCAGAGTCGCACGACGTACAGATGCCCATCAACCGCTGATCGTACGGCACGTCCACCTGTCGGCGGACCACCGCAGCGAACCGAGTGAGTAGCGTCGCTGTCACCATGTTCCATCCGCATCCCGTCCTCTGGCTGCGAACACACCCGCGGGCCGCGGACGGCCTGCTCACTCTGATGATCGTGGCTGTGGCCATTCCCGCCCACCTGACGGGCCAGACTTCGGTCGACGACCCGAATCAACTCGACCCGACATGGTGGACCGTGCTGCTCGTACTGGCCGGCACCGTGCCGGTGTACTGGCGGAGAACCCGCCCACTCGCCGCTGGGCTCGTCGTCGTCACCGCCGAGGTCATCGCGCTGTTCATCGGGATCGGAGGCGCCGCGTTCGTCGGGTCGGTCGTCGCGGTGTACTCGATCGGAGCGCACACCACCGGCATCAATCGGACCCGGGTGATGAGTGCCATCACGATCCTGGTTGCGTTGTTGTTCGTCGCAGGCTGGATCGACGGACTGTCGCTCCTCGACGAGTTCATCTCCACCGGCGTGCTGCTGATCACCGCGTACGTCCTCGGTGACAACCTCAGGCGTCGGCGCCAGCAGAACGAGAATCTCGCCGAACGAGCAGAACGAGCGGAACGAGAACAGGGCCTGCTCGCGGAGCAGCGTGTTGCAGCCGAACGCACCCGGATCGCCCGCGATCTCCATGACGTCGTCGCCCACTCGGTGAGCGTGATGGTGATCCAGGCAGCAGCAGCTCGACGAAGCCTTGCCGATGCACCTGAACAGTCGGCAGCTGCGCTCGAGGCCATCGAGTCGACGGGCCGACAGACGATGACCGAACTGCGATCGATTCTGGGTGTGCTCCGCACCGACACCGAACCACTCGAGACACCGCCGGCTCCGCAACCAACGCTCGAACACCTCGAGCATCTCGCCAAGGCCGACGACCTTCCGATGCGGGTGACGATCGACGGTGAGGTCGCTGCACTCCCGAACAGCGTGTCGGTCACCGGGTTCCGGCTGATCCAGGAGGCACTCACCAACATCAGGCGACACGCCGGCGTCGTGCACGACGTCTCGGTTGCGCTGCGCGTCTCCGACGAAGCGGTGACGATCGAGGTCGGTGACGACGGTCGAGGCGCCGGCGCAGGGCAGAGCCCCGACGGATTCGGGATCATCGGCATGCGCGAACGGGTCGCCGCCGCCGGCGGCACCCTCGATGTCGGTCCACGTGTCGGAGGGGGCTGGCGAGTGCGTGCCCGGTTGCCGATCGATGCAGGCTCGAGCCACCGACTTCGACAGAGCGTCGTGTCGTGATCCGAATCATGCTGGTCGACGACCAGGAGATGGTGCGCGTGGGCTTTCGGTTGATTCTGCAGGCCGAGAGCGACATCACGATCGTGGGTGAGGCCGGCGACGGCGCCGAAGCGATCGAGCTCGCCGAGCGCGCCGATGCCCACGTCGTGCTCATGGACGTCCGGATGCCGCAGATGGACGGGATCGAAGCATGCCGTGTGCTCCGTGACCGCCATCCGGACACGAGGGTGATGATGCTGACCACGTTCGACCTGCACGACTACGTGCACGCGGCGCTGCGCGCCGGCGCCAGCGGATTCATGCTGAAAGACGCCCCCGCTGAACAGCTGGTCGATGCCATCCGCATCGTGGCGAACGGCGATGCGTTGCTCGCACCGTCGATCACGCAGGCCCTGATCGACGAGATCGCCCGTCAACCGCTCGGCGATCGGGCCTCGTACCCCGGTGTCGACGAACTCACCGAGCGTGAACTCGACGTACTCCGTCTGATGGCCAACGGCATGTCGAACGGCGAGATCGCCCGGTCGCTGTTCCTCGGCGAGGCCACGATCAAGACCCACGTCGGACGTGTGCTCGCCAAGCTCGGCGCACGAGATCGCGTGCAGGCCGTCGTGGTCGCCTACGAGTCCGGCGTGGTCACGCCGGGCGACCACTGAGTCGCGATCCCCCATTCGGCTGACGACGATCACCCCGCAGAGGGATGCGGGTTTCCACGATCCCAGCTAGACCGGAAGGCATGTCCACCCCCTCAGCTCCTCCCGCCATGCCGGCGCCGGTCCCCGGCGAGTCCGCCACCGCCGCTGCCGGCGCGATCGACGCCCGCAAGACCTACGGCATCGGCGACGCCCAGGTGCACGCCCTCGATGGCGTCACGGTGTCGTTCGAGACCGGCAAGTTCAGCGCGATCATGGGGCCGTCGGGTTCGGGCAAGTCGACGCTGTTGCACTGCTTGGCTGGGCTCGACACGCTGACCTCAGGGGCCACGTTCATCGGCGACACCTATCTCGCCACCCTCGACGACAAGGCCCTGACCGAATTGCGTCGCACCAAGGTGGGCTTCGTCTTCCAGGCGTTCAACCTGATCCCGACGCTGACCGCCGAGGAGAACATTCGACTCCCGATGATGCTCGGCGGCGAGTCCGGCGACAAGGAGTGGATCGACCACGTGGTCGACACCGTGGGCCTCGGCGACCGGATGAAACACCGCCCGAGCGAGTTGTCCGGTGGACAGCAGCAGCGCGTGGCGGTTGCGCGTGCGCTGGCGTCTCGCCCGCAGATCATCTTCGCCGACGAGCCGACCGGCAACCTCGACTCCACCACCGGGGCGGAGATCCTGTCGTTCATGCGATCGGCCGTGCGCGAGTTCGGCCAGACGATCGTGATGGTCACCCACGACCCCGTCGCCGCCTCGTACGCCGACCGGGTGGTCTACGTCGGCGACGGACAGATCACCGGCGAGATGACCGACCCCACCGTCGATCAGATCATCGACCACCTGAAGCACTGGGACTGACATGAGCGCCGGTTCACTCATCGCTCGCAAGAGCATCCGCGCCCGTTGGGGACGCACCCTCGCGATTCTCTTCGCGATCACCGCGAGCGTGTCGTTCGTCGTCGGTTCGTTCGTGCTCGCCGACAGCCTGCGCGCCACGTTCGACAACCTCTTCCAGGAGCTCAACGAGGAGGTCGATCTCGAGGTCCGTGCGGCCCAGGCATTCGAAGGAGACGACGCCCGCGACCCGATCGACGCTTCGATCGCCGAATCGATCCGGGCTGTCGAGGGCGTCGACATCGCCGAGCCGGTCCTGCAGCGCTTCGCACAACTGCTCGACAGCGATGGCGACGTCATCACCCCGGCGGGCGGGCCGACGATCGGCGTGTCGTGGCAAGGCGACGACGGCATCCAAGGCGTCACGATCAAGGACGGCCGGGCGCCATCGGGTCCAGGAGAAGTCGCAATCGACAAGGCCACCGCTGACGCGGAGAACTTCGAGGTCGGCGACACCGTGTCGTACCTCACCGACGTCGGCACGTTCGACGGAACGATCACCGCCACCGTCGGCCTCGGTAGCGCCGACAGCTTCGGCGGCGCACAGTTGGTGGCGCTCGACCTCGACACGGCCCTGGTGAACTTCGGCGCCGACGGCAAGGTCGACGCCATCGACATCGCTGTCGTCGACGGCGCCGACGTGGCCACCGTCCAGTCGGCGATCGAGGAGATCCTGCCGCCGCAGACCGAGATCGTGACCGGCGAGGAGGTCGCGCAGGAGACTGCTGACGACGTCAACCAGTTCGTTGACGTCTTCGGGACCGGGCTGCTGATCTTCGCCTTCATCACCGCGTTCGTGAGCGCCTTCATCATCAACAACGTGTTCCAGATCACGATCGGCCAGCGACTGCGCGAGCTCGCGCTGCTGCGTGCAGTGGGCGCATCCGGCCGCCAGGTCCGCTGGATGATCACCATCGAGGCGTTCGTCCTCGGCGTGCTGGCCACCATCATCGGCGTCTTCGGAGGTCTCCTCGTCGCCCGCGGGCTCATCGCTGCGTTCGATGCCGCCGGGGCCGGGTTCCCGGACACCCAGACGGTGCTGCAGGTGCGCACGATCGTCATCGCTGCACTCGTCGGTATCGGCATCACGATGGTGTCGGTGATCGTGCCCTCGCGCCGAGCGTCGCGGATCCCGCCCGTGGCAGCCATGCGGCCCGAACTCGGCTTCGCCGCCATGCGGTCTCGCCGCCTCGTTGCCGGAGTCGTCGTCACGGTGCTCGGTGTCACCTTGTTCCTGGTCGGTCTCTTCGGCGGACCTGGCGGCACGCCCGGGCTGATCGCATTCGCCGGTGGTGGCGCACTGCTGCTGTTCCTCGGCGTCGCCAGCCTGTCGTCGACGGTCGCGACCCCGGTCACCCGGGTGATCGGCTGGCCGATCGAGAAGCTCTTCAAGGTGCCAGGGGCGCTCGCGCGCCAGAACGTGGCGCGCGCACCTCGCCGTACGTCATCGAGCGCATCGGCGCTGATGATCGGCGTCGCGCTCGTCAGCAGCACCGCGGTGTTCGCCTCGTCGCTTCGGTCGTCACTGGTCGACACCCTGGAGGGTGCGATCTCTGCCGACTACATCGTCACCGACGCAGGGTTCCAAGGGCTGTCACCGGTCGTCAGCGAAACCCTCGCCGACGTTCCCGAACTCGAGGCAGTGACCCCGATTCGCGGGATCACCGGCCAGGTCGACGGGGGCACCAAGAACTTCGGTGCGGTCGATCCCGTGGCCTTCGAGAAGCTGGTCGACCCCGACCTGCAGGAGGGCACCGTGGCCGAACTCGGTCTGAACGAGCTGCTGCTGCACGTCGACCCGGCGAGCGACCTCGATGCATCGATCGGATCGACCGTCGACGTCACCTTCCAGAACGGCATCGAACAGACCCTGACCGTCGCCGGCATCTACAGCGACGCGACCTTCGGCAACTGGCTGATCGGGCTCGACACGCTCGCAGAGGTCACCGACGCTCCGGCTCGCGACTTCTTCGTGATCGCAAAGCTCGCCGACGGTGTCGATGCGATCGCCGGCGACGCGGCAGTCGAAGCGGCGATGGCACCCTTCCCCCAGGCCAACGTGCAGACCAACGCCGAGTTCCTCGAGTCTCAGGAGGCACAGATCAACCAACTGTTGTTGATCATCACCATGCTGCTGGCGTTCGCGATCATGATCGCAATCCTCGGGATCTCGATCACGCTGGCGCTCGGTGTGTTCGAACGCACACGAGAGATCGGACTGCTCCGAGCCGTCGGGATGAACAAGCGTCAGACCCGTCGATCGGTGCGATGGGAAGCGGTGATCGTGTCGATCTTCGGTGCCCTCGTCGGCATCGTCGTCGGGACCTTCCTCGGGGTGATCCTGTCGCTGGCCGTGCCGGACGACGTGATCAACAAGTTGGCGTTCAACCCGTCGATCATCGTGGCGATCCTCGTCGGGGCGGTCATCGCTGGCCTCGTCGCTGCGCTGTACCCCTCGTACAAGGCGTCGAACATGAACGTCCTCGAAGCCATCGCCACCGAATGATGTTGCGATTGGTGTCAGACACCAATCGCAACATCGGCGAGACTGCGAAGATGGCGCTCGATCCTGCTGCACTGCCCGAGGAAGTCCTGACGTTCCTGAGCGAGTACCACCTGGCCACGCTCACCACGCTTCGAGACGACATGTCTCCACATGTGGTCGCGGTCGGGTTCAGCTACGACACCGCTGCGCAGGTGGCCCGCGTGATCACCTGGGCAGGCTCGCAGAAGGCGATCAACGCCGGACGAATGCAGGCACGAGGCCAGCGCGCCGCGGTGTGCCAGGTCGACGGCGGCCGTTGGCTGAGCCTCGAGGGGCCGGTTCGTCTGGTCTCCGATCCTGACGGCGTACAAGCCGGCGTCGAGGGGTACGCCTCCCGCTACCGCCAGCCGAAGGAACGCGACGACCGCGTCGTGATCGAGATCAGCGCCGAACGAGTCCTCGGCCGAGGCTGATGTTACGAATGGTGTCTGACACCATTCGTAACGTCAGACGGCGTCGCGGTTCCAGGGGAGCTCGGCGATCCACCGTTGAGCAGCCGGATGCGGATCCATCGGCGTGTCGTCGACCGAACGCTCCAGCTTCGGGTCGAGATGGGTCTGGCAACCCGGACACCAGTACAGGATCCGGTTGTGCTCGCCCATCCGCCGACACTCGATCGTGTCGGCGCAGCGGGCGCAACGCTGCACGTTTCGGCCATAGACGGCGAGGCCACCCTTCACCGACGGCTCGGTGACCCGCCGCGCATGGTGCAGATTCGCGCGCAGCATGCGTGCAGCGGTGTTGACGACGCGGATGGCGTCGTGTTCGCTCAGCGCACCGACAGGGGCGTACGGGCTCAGCTCGGTGGCCCACAGCACTTCGCATCGATAGACGTTGCCGACGCCGCACATCACCCGCTGATCGAGCAGCACCTCGGCGATGCGTGCGGCGGGGTCCGGATAGGTCAGCAACAGGTTGACCACCGCACCGAGATCGGTGTCGGGCTTGCACAGGTCGGGCCCGAGCCGCCCCATGCCGGGATGGCGCCGCTTGTCCGCCTTGCGGTAGGTCTCGACGTTCGGGGCGTTGAAGCACACCGCCACCCATTCGTCGACCTCGATGGCTGCGCGCATCTGCGCGTACGGGCGACGCCAGTTGTCGCCTCGGCGGTACAGATGCCACGACCCGGTCATCCGCATGTGCGTGTCGAGCACCAGACCGTCGTCCCATTCGATCTCGAGATGCTTGCCGTGGCTCTCGACCGACTCGACGACGCGGCCGGCCTGCGGGACCGGGCCGATGAGACGGGGCGCATCGAAGCGAAGCATCGGCCGACCGGCGAGCGCAGTTCTCAGCGCGCTGGCCGATCGATGGATCGTGTCGCCTTCGGGCATTGAGTGAACATGGTACGCCAGACACCAGGGTCACCGCCGGGATGCCTGCCATTGCGTCGTAGCCTCGCCGAGCGATGGCCACCGCAGACCCCGAGCGCTCCGAACGCGGCATCACCGCCGACGCGTTGCGAGCCGCGGCGCCGTTGTTCATCCCCGCGATCCCCTTCGGACTCGTGCTCGGGGTGGCGATCACCGACTCGGCGATGCCCACCGCCGTGGCCTGGTCGACGAACCTCGCCGATCTTCGCCGGTGCAGCACAGCTCGCAACCGTGAGCTTGGCCGCCACGGCGACCTGGCTCACCCTGGTGGCCACCGCCGCGGTGATCAACCTTCGACACGTCATGTACAGCGCCGCCCTGTCGCCTCGCTTCAGCGATCAGCCACGCTGGTTCCGCTGGGTCGGGCCGTTCTTCCTGATCGACCAACTGTTCGCGCTCGCGAGCGTGCGAACGACGATGCCGGGGCCCCTGTGGCGACGGTTCTACCTCAGCGCCGGCATCTTCTACTTCGTCTCGTGGACCACCGCCGTCACACTCGGTCTCGTTGTCGGCTCCTCGATCCCGACCGAGTGGCGTCTCGACGTCGCACCGGCGATCATGTTCGCCGGCCTGGTCGTGTTGGGGCTCGCCAACCGGCCCGGCATCGTTGCCGCCGCCGTCGGGGCGACGGTGTGCCTGCTCGCTCTCGACGTGCCGAACAACGGCGGGATCCTCGTCGGCGCCGTCAGCGGTGTGGTCGCGGGGTACGCAGCGGACGTGGCCGACGAGCGGCGCTCCACTGCGAGAGCGTCGTGAGTGCGTTCGCTGCGGTCACCGCGGTGTTGTCGGTCGGGATGATCACGTACGTGTCGCGTGCCGGGCTCATCGTGTTCCTCGCCGACCGTCCGCTCCCACCCAACATCACCAGAGCGCTGCGCTATGTCGGCCCGGCGGTGCTGTCGGCGCTCACGGTCAACCTGATCGCCGGCGGCGAGGGTGTCGGCGGCGTCGAGTTCGTCGAGGTCGCCGCGCTCGTCGTGGCGACCGTCGTCGCTGCAGCCACTCGCAACCTGATCGCTGCGCTGGCGGTCGGCATGACCTCGCTGTGGTTGTTGCTCTGGCTCTTCTGAACCAGCCCGCTCAGGGGAGCTTGCCGACGTGTGCCAGCGCGAGCCGAATGAGGCGGTCGTGACCGCTGGTCATCTGGGCGATCACTTCGCTGCTCACCGCCTCGTCCGGCGTGAACCAGGCGAGGTCGAGCGCCTCCTGGGTCGGTTCGCAGTCACCCTCGACCGGAACCACGTAGGCGAGGCTGACGGCGTGGTGCCGAGGGTCGTAGAACCCTGACCGTTCCGGATTCGGGAAGTACTCGACCACGGTGAACGGTGTCGGATTCGCCGGGACACGCGGCAGCGCCATCGGGCCGAGGTCCTTTTCGCAGTGACGCATCAGGGCTTCGCGCACCCGCTCGCCGAAGAGCACCCGCCCCGTGACGACCATTCGACTGATCGACCCATCGGACGCGACGCGCAGCAACATGCCGACCTCGGTGACGTTGCCGAGCGAGTCGACCCGCACCGGAACCGCATCGACGTACACGATCGGTACGTGAGCCCGGACGAGTTCGAGGTCCTCGGGCGACAGCCAACCCGTGGACGTCTCGGTGGTTGCACCATCATCGATATCGGTCACGGCAACGATGTTCGCACGCGAACCGGTGCCGGGCCCACATTCGTCGGCGCCCAGGACGCTGAGACGTCGGTCGGCGCCCTCTGGTGGCGGCTGGCAGGATGGGGCGATGCGCGACGACGGACGACGCTGGGACGAGCGGTACCGGACGACGGCCCTCGTCGAGCCCTGCCAGCCCGAAATACTGCAGCGCTGGCCGAACCTCGCGACCCAACTACCGGTTGCCGGCCGGGCACTCGACATCGCCAGTGGGCCTGGCTCGGTGGCGCTGTGGGCCGCTGAACGCGGATTCGACGTCGTGGCGCTCGACGCCTCGACGGTGGCCATCGCACTCCTGGAACGCACGGCGGAAGAACTCGGTCGCAGCGATCGTCTCGACGGCCGTATCGATGCGCGTGTGGTCGACCTCGATGACGGGCTCCCCGCCGACATCGTCGACGTCGACCTGATCGTGTGCCAGCGATTTCGCGACCCCGAACTCACGACGGCGATCATCGACCGACTCAGCGTCGGCGGGTATGGGTTGGTCACCGTGCTGTCGGCGGTCGGCGCAGAGCGACCCGGCGACTTCCACGCACCGCCTGGCGCGTTGTCGAGCGAGTTCGGCGGCGACGACCGTTGCGACATCGTCCACCACCACGAAGGCGACGGCGTCGCACACATCGTCGTACGTCGACGTTGACGATCGGGTGGGGTCAGGCGCCTTCGAGCAGGACGTCACGAAGTGCTTCGTGACGAGTGGAAGCCGAATCGGTGCTCTCGACGAAGTCGATCAACAGGTTGGCGACGGTGTCGGCCTGCTCGACATGGGGGAAGTGGCCGACGCCCTCGAGAATCTCGAGACGGCTGGTGGGGATCAGCTCGTGTGCGGCGTAGCCGTGTTCGACCGGAATGATCCCGTCCTGATCGCCCCACACGATCATCGTCGGAACGTGGGCTGCCAGATAGAGCCGGTCGCTGGCATCCACGGTCTGCCCGCTCGGTTCGATCACCCCGCGCATCGTCCGCACGAACGCCTTGCGATTGGTGGCGCCGGCGAGCGAGCTGTACGCGCGCCACATCTCTGCGAGCCTCGGTGAGCGGATGTTGCGACGTCCGAGCTGTCGACCGACGTCGGTGGCCCGGTCGACGATCGGTTTCGGGAATGCAATGGGCATCACGTACTCCGCACCCGGAAGGGTCAGCAGGCGCAGCAGCCACGACACCTCACGGCCGAGACCGCCGCTGCCGACCAGCACGAGCCGGTCGACCAGGTGCGGATGCTGATATGCGAGTTGCATTGCGACGCCGCCACCGAACGAATGCCCGACGATGGTGACGCTGTCGATCCCCATGATCGACAGGAAGTCACGCAGTCCGCTCGCGAACGCGCCGAGCGAGTAGTCGCCTGTCGGCTTTGCCGATTCGCCATGTCCGAGCAGGTCGACGGCGATCACGTCGGCGTGCGGCGTGAGAAGTGGCATCACGTCGTCCCAGGTCTTCGAGCTTCCCGCGAGCCCGTGAATCAGCAGGATCTTCTGGCCGCTCCCCCCTCGCCGGTAGCCCACGGAGTGACCGTGAATCGACACGTGCTGGAGCGGAAGTCGCGAGGTCACGGCTCCAGTATCACCGCAATCGGGTCGCGAGATCAGGGCCAAACGGTCCGATCTTCGTCGATTCGGGCATTCGGCCGTCAGTCGTGACCGGATCCCTGGGCGCGAACCGCCTGATCCGGTCCCGCATCGACCCAGCGAGAGAAGTCGAGCGGATCGACCCGGCGGCTGGGGTGTCCGGTCGTGGCAAGCCACGAGAGGAAGTGCTGAGGGGCCAGCGGTCGCGAGATGCAGTAGCCCTGTGCGACGTCGCAGCCGAGTTGGCGGAGCCGCTCGAGCACCTCGGTGTTCTCGACACCTTCGGCCACCACCACGAGTCCCAGGTTGTGGCCGAGGTCGATCGTCGAGCGGACGATGACTTCGTCCTGCTCGTCGAGCAACACGTTGGCCACGAAGCTCTGATCGATCTTGAGCTCACCGACGGGGAGACGTCGGAGGTAGCTGAGCGAGGAGTAGCCGGTCCCGAAGTCGTCGATCGACAGCGAGACCCCGACCTCGTGGAGTTCGTTGATGGTCGCCCGCGAGCGCGGGGCGTCGATCAGCAACGACGACTCGGTGATCTCCAGCGTCAGCATCGCCGGGTCGACCTTGTTGATGTTGAGGTGGTGCTGCACCCGGTCGGCGAGGCGGCGGTCGAGCAGGTCGTGTGTCGACAGGTTGACCGAGAGTCCGAGGTGATACCCGCGATCGTGGATTCGGCGAAGATTCGAGATGCCCTGGTGGAGCATCAGGTCGGTGAGCTGTTTGATCAGGCCGGTGTCCTCGGCCACGCGCACGAACTGCGCCGGCGACACGATGCCACGTACCGGGTGCGTCCACCGCACGAGCGCCTCGGCACCGACGACCGTCCCGGTGTTGAGATCGAGCTTCGGCTGCAGGTGCAGGTGCAGGTGCTCCTCCTCGATCGCTGCACGCAGGTCGCCGAGCATCGCCAAACGGGCCGGTGTGCGGCGATCGATCTCGTCGCGGTAGACCTCCACACCGAGGCGCTGCGACTTGGCATTGAACATGGCGATGTCGGCGAAACGGAGCGATGCGCCCTCGTCGGCGTCTTCACCGACCACGGCGAGGCCAGCACTGGCGGTGACCACGATCTCGAGCCCGTCGAGCGTGACGGGTCGACCCACATCGCGAACGCACGCCCACGCGAGTTCGAGCATCTCCTCGCGATTGCGACGATGGCCGACGATCGCGAACTCGTCGCCGGCGAGGCGGGCGAGAACGTCGTCCGGACCCAGCAGTCGAGCAATTCGTTCGGCGACCACCACCAGCAGTTGGTCACCTGCGTGGTGACCCAGGGTGTCGTTGACTTCCTTGAACCGGTCGAGGTCGAGCATCACGACGAACAACAGCCCGTCACCGTGGTACGCCTCGGCGACGTCGACGAGCGATCGCTCGAACGACGTCCGGTTCGGCAAGCCGGTGAGGGCGTCCTGTCGTGCCTCACGCTCGATCCGCTGGTGCAGCAGACCTCGGCGCATGCTGGCCGCCAACTGCTCGGTCAGGTTCTGCAGCTGATTCAGGTCCTCGGCGCCGAATCGCTTGGCACCGGTAGGACGACCAGCGACGATCATCACCCCGGACACGCCCGACTGGTCGCGGACCGGTGCAACCATGATCTCGTTCACGTCGCTTCCGGGGGTTCTGAGCGCATCGAGGTCGGCACCACGCAGCAGCGTCACGTCACTGGCGTTGGCGTGCCGCGCCCACTGACCATCCAACACCCCTTCCGGGAGTTCGACGCCGACGTCGCCGAAGACCTCCTGGGCGACCGAGGTGGGACCGTCGAAGACGACCAACGCTGCGCCCTCGGTGCGAAGGATCTCTGCGGCCTCGAGCACCCCGGCACGGCCGATCTCGGCCGGTTCGAGCGACTGACCCACGCGCCCGGTGAACCCGTGAACAGCATCGAGGTCGCGGAGCCTCTGGTCGAGCACTCCGTAGGCCTTGATCACGTACCACAGCATGCTGAGTGGTCCGATCGCCAGCAGGATGAGCCACGGCGTCACCAGCGAGAGCGCCAGCACCATCCCCGCCAGGGTGGCGTTCACGAAGAACAGCCACCACGCAAGGCGCATCTCTGTTCGGATACGACGAAGGAGATCGCCCTCGAATCGTGAGATCACGATCGAAACCATCACCGATGCCACGACGCTGGTGGCGATCGTTCCGCCGATCACTGCGAACACGAGGGCCTGATCGCCGTCTCCGGTGCCGCTCACGATCAACCGCACGAACAGGTACGTGCACGCCATCTCGAGCGTGAGCAGGGCCAGATTGAACGTCAACTTGTACAACGGCGGCCGCCGCGTCGCCAGCACCACGCAGACCGTCCCGATCAACCTCGCCGCCAGGGCTGGTCCGGGTGCGACGTACACGACGGCGAGCACCATCGGCACTTCCGACATGGAGAATGCCATCGCCTCTCTGCGGAACTGGAACCGAAAGACCGAGACCTCCGTGCTGGCGAAGGCGACCGCGAGGAGCACGTAGATCCACCACGAGTCTCCGCCTCCGCGAAGAGGTTCGGCGAAGTCCGGGGTCGCCAGTACGGCAACCACCGATGCAACCACCATCAACACCGACAGCAGCACCGTGTCGAAGCCAGGATGCGACGAACGTCCCGGTGAGACGCGAACGACCGAGGTTGCCCCTTCGTTCGTCGCGGTGTCGGATTCGCTCACCCTGCTGCTCCCTGGCTCGGGAACGACGAAAGCCCGCCGTTCCCGATGTGTCATCGGGAGCGACGGACTTCGACTTGAATCCGAATAATCAGTTGCTGGTGGTCACCACCAGGTGACGGACCACCATGTAACGCTCTGAGCGGACGAGGTGGAGGTGCTGTTGACCATGATGAACTCCTGTTCGGAACGCCCCTGGCGGAACGGATCTGATGTGAAACCATCACTGCTCGGCAGCAGATGATTCCTTGACGAAGCGCACACAATAGCTTGAAGAAACCCAGATGTCAACGCAGAGAGAGTCTGAACACCACACTGCGTGACTGGACCTGGGGAGCTGCGACCGCGTCGCACTCGACCAAGGCGAGAAACTGCCGTTCTCAGGGCTCGAGCACGACCAGCGGCGTGCTCGACGAGGTCAGAGGCCGAGGACCTGGGCCTTCGTGGCCTCGAACTCGGAATCGGTCAGGGCACCGGCCTGTCGGAGTTCGTTCAGCTGCGCAACCAGCGCGAGCTGCTGTGCGAGGTGCTTCGCCCCATCGACGTCGGTGAGCGCCTCGATCCCGGTGAGCAGCTGCTCGTCGATCGTGCCAGCACCGGGCACGGACGACTCGACCGACCGGCCGCCGGCATCGAGGCCGAAGTGCCTGCGGATGAACTCGGAGCGTCGTGGCAGCCTGTCGAGCACCGGGAGGGCGAACAGCCCCTGCGACACGCTGCCGAAGCGATCGAACAGCGCGGCGTTGACGGCCAACGAAAACGCCATCCCCCGGCCGATGACGAAGAGCCAGCCGAGCGCGACCACCGCGACACCGATGCCGCCGTACAGCTCTGATGCGCCCGAGAACCGACCGGGCAGGAAGAACACCGACGCTGCCTCCATCGCGTGGACGACGAGACTCGCAAAGGCGGCGCCGGGGAGGAGCGCTCCAGGGTCGGGAGTGCGGCGTGGAAGGGCCGACATGAGCAGAGCGAACACCAACACATGGAGCGCAGCACTGACGCCGAACGACACCCCGGCAGCAGCGACGCCGAGCCGCGCACGGACGAAGTTCATCACGAGCCCCATCAACATCAAGCTCGCGATCAAACCGATGATGATCGCGACGACACGGGCCTTCACGGTGACCTTCCCGCCCGTCAGCCAGACCAGGCTGCTCGAAGCAACCAGCGCCTTGGCGAGCGTTCGGCCGGCGACGACCATCAGGAACAACCCGGCAGCGAGCGTCAGCAACGCGACGCTCGATGATTGGACGAGCGCAACTCGGATCTGGTCAGCAATTGCTCCGGTGATGCTCGCGTCGTCGGTCACCGTCTCAGGAGCGACATGGCCGGACAGAACACCCAGCAGGCCGACGCCGAAGACGACGGCGGGAACGAAGAAGAGGAACAGACGAAACGCGATGGCGCTACCCAGAACCGACCCAGCCGACACTCGATCACGCTCGTAGACGACGAACGCTGCATCGACGAGCGTCGACCGGTCGCGGAGACGTGCAGCCCAAGCAGTTGCGCTGGCAGTGCGGGCCTTGGCAGCGACTCTCAGTGCTGCGATGCGACCAACCGACTGCCCGCTCGGATCGGGAGAAGCGGCTACCACGACGTACTTCTACCAGCGCCTGCCAGCACCCGGAGGTGTTGTGATCAGCGCCGAGCGCACGATTCTGGGCGGCGCCATGCGGCGGGCCGCCCTCTTCGGGTCCTATTCGATGCGCAGGCCAGAAATCGCGCGGCTGATGACCAGCTGCTGGATCTCGCTGGTGCCTTCGAAGATCGTGTGGCTCACCCTCACCGGTTTTGTGAATGCCGCTCAGTGTTGCCCCGTCTCGCTCACCTGGGCTTTCGCGATGGGCGTGTCCGAATGATGTTGCACAGTCCGGTCAGTTCTAGGGATGAATAGGGAGAATTCGCCCGCCTCGCTGCGCTGGTTTGAACTACTCGCGACTTCGGCGAATATGCCGGTGAAAGTGTGGCGCCGCAGTAGGGCCGCAGTGTTGCAGGACCGCTGTTTGGAGAGCCGTGATTATCGCTCTCGATTATCGGGTGCACCTCAGCACCCTTCAGGGTCACCCGTCGCCTGGGTATCACGGGTGTTCACGATTGTTGATCTCGGCCGGTCCGCTAGCGCAGGTTCTGCTCGAGCGTCATCGGGAACGGTTACCGCCGTCCTCGAAAGCCGGGCGTTTCACGGATGTGATCGATGCTCGCCATCCAGGCTGCATGGTCTGCCGCGTTGTGTTCTGCGGCACGTGGCCGGAGCACGAAGCCGTCGCAGACCAACTCGTCGGGGACGGCGAAGTCGTCTGGCACGAAGGCGGTCATCGCGACGACACGGTACTTCGCTGGTTTGGCGTGCCGAGGCGCCAACGATTGCGGGCGACCGCCCCGACGATCAGCGACCCCGGCGTACCATCGACGCCGCCAATCACTCGCTCAGCCCAACAGCGCGAGCGGCCATCATCGACCTCCTCTCCGGCGACACAGGCAACTGATTCGCCCAAGTCCGCGGTTTCCGATCGGACGACTGTCGCTCGACCCTGTCAGTAGCGGGTCTCTTGTCGACGGGGTTGAGCCAACGAACGCATCGACCCGGTGGCCAATCACCGACCGAGAGATGCGGCGGGGGCAGCGACCCGCGGCACCTGATCCCGAACGGAACACTCCAGTCCCGCGAGGAGGTGGCGCAAGCAGTTCGACACTCCGTGATATCTCGGCTCGGTGCAACCGTCGATGATGCATCTCGGTCGGTTGGTGTGGCTCATTACCCCATGATGAGCGACGGGTCTGACACGGCGATGGTGTCGAACACTGAACGCCCCGGCCGTCAGGTGGGAGACGGCCGGGGCGTAGCACGGCACCGCAGTCGCTCGCGGGGTGTCGGTGCCTCTCGGACTGTGGGTCGAGGCGGGTCAGTAGCTGATGGTGCCAGCCCACGCGTTCGACAATGCCCCGCCTTCCGCGACGGCCTCGACCGTTCCCTCACCGGTTGCATCGGCGAAGCGGCCCGTTCCGCCCGTGATGGTGTAGGTGCCCGACGGCAATGCAGCTGTTAACCCGTCGGCGCAACCGCTGACTACGACGTCTGCGGTCAGTAAGTCGCCGTTCGCCGCAACAATCGTCCCAGCCGTCGACGACTCGAACGTGATTCCTTGGCCGCCACCGGGCGTCAAGCATCCCTCTTCGAAGTAGAGGACGATGATTCCGACGGCGGTGTAGGTGCTCTTACCCAGGTGTGTGCCCTTGAAGTCCAGTTCGATGGTTTGGTCGCAATCGAATTGCAGACCCCGCCCGTCGTCGAACGAGGGGACACATGCACCCGGAGGGGGCGTGGCCGGAGGAGGAGGAGGAATCTCGGCGATGATGTTCGTTCCTGTCCCGGTTGCGGAGAACGGGCGGTCGGTGCCGCCCTTTGCTGCGTCGGCGGGTGTCGCGCTGATCGCAGTTGCGGCCACGACCAGTGCGCCGACAAGCAGTCTTCGAGTGAGGTGGTTCACGGTGACTCTCCTTCTGGGCTGATGCCAATGGAACATCAACCATGCGCTCGAACCTGGTAGCCGTCTATGACGCAGATCACAGAGCGATCGATGACCCGCCCCACCTGCGCGATCATCCCTGCCGGTTCTCTCGGCAAATCGTTCGGTCGGGCTCCGCGATCACCGGGCGCAGCTCTTGAGCTGAGTGGTTTGACATCGGTCGTTGATCAGAGCGCGCTGCTAGTTGTCTTGGTGATCCATGGCGGCTTTGTAAGACCTTGGCGAGCACGGCGCTGGGGTTGAAGCCTTGAGCGGGGGGACGTCGTCGAGTGTCTCGACGAACACCTGGAGGATCGCGGCGGCGGGCTGGATCGCCCAGAGCCATTCTCCTGCATCGAGCGGATACCCGTGCGCGTCCACCGAGTGCTCGAAGGGGTCGACGCGAAGGGTCACCGCGAGCGGCATGGTTGGGGCTTCGAGGGTGATTATCGCGCGCTCGATATGGGCCGAACTCAGTCACCCTCGGGAACGACGTCACAGTGATTATGCGTGCCAGTACCGAGCGGCGCTCGGCTGGGATCGACACTTGCGTCTGGCGCACAGCCCGGGCATTCGGTGCGGACCGAAGCCCGGGCGGTCCCGTCTCAAGGCAGTCGACGGGGTGTCCGATACTCACTCATGAGGTATGGAGCGCTGCTCGTGGGAGCGTGCGCAGTGCTCGCAGGTTGCGGATCGCAGGGGTCCGCAGACCTGGGCCCAGTCTTGGCACCGCAACACCCCGACACGGTGGGCATCGTCGTGGGCGCGTCGTTTCAACTCATCGAGGGGTTCGAGCGGCGCGAGTACCCCGCCGTTGACCGGCGGCCCTCCTATCGCGGCGATCTCATCCTCGCCGATGGCACTGTGGTCGCGATCGATGAGAACACCGCTGGTGTCGATGGCTGCCGTACCCAGCAGCGGACTCCGATCGACGAGTCGCAGTACGTTCCCGACTATTCGGGATGTCTGGCGCTGGCGTTGATCAACGAGTTCGGCGCAGCGTTGTGGGTGTCCTTTCTCGATCCGCTCAGAGAACCGCCGGATCGATGGGGATTGAGCAGCACTCCCTCGGAGGTAAGAGATCAGGCAGCCACGTTCCCCGAGTTGTTCGGTGGACAGGGCGCGATACTCGCCTTCTCAGGGCAAGATCTCGACGTTACTGCAGAGGCGACGCAGCCTGCGGACAAGTGTGTTGGCGACGACGGCGAAGAACTGCTGCCAGCATCGGCTGCGTTCACCGTTGACGATGCAGGCGTGATCCGTTCCTTCGCGGGCTACGGCGACGCCGACAATCCGTACGAGAGTCCATGCGACTGGGTCATCTGACTTGCGAAGTCGCATCCCTTCGACACCGTTCACGCCGCCCGACACTCGCGCTCTTGAATGCCAGCGTCGTTGAAGCCGGTCAATCGGCGACGCACCCGCACAGACCTGCCGCTATGCGTCGGTACCGCTGACGCGAGACTGTCCGCATGGATGAGCCGGACCGAGCCAACGTCTTCGAGCGCAGCGACGGTGACTGGTGGGCCGAGTGTCTTGTCTGTGGCGAGTGGGTGTCGACGGCCAACGCAACGCGGCGCGGCGCGCAGGAGAAGTTCGGTCGGCACCTGCAGAACGACCACGCCTAACTGCCGATCTGCGCTCTCCTCCGTCCCATCTGCCGGCGGCGCGGCGACGTGATTATCGGGTGCTCGGCTTGGGCCGTGATGCTGCGGTGTCGTTCTGGTCTGACTGGTGATTACGCCTGCTCCTATGTCAAGCCGCGCGCTGAAGTTGCTCTCTGGTGGCGTGTTCGGCGTCGGCGAGAAGGTCGCGGTAGACGACATCGGAGAGTCGTCGCTTGAAGGCGCGAACGGCTTCCATTCGCGTGTTGCCGAGCTTCATCCGACGCTCGAGGAACTCCTTCGCCGGTGGGTGACATCGACCCTGTGTCACCGCGATGCGATGGATCGCGCAGTTCAGTTGGCGGTTGCCGGCGCGTGAGAGCCGGAACCGTTCACGGTTGCCGGACCACACCGGCAACGGCGCGGTCCCGTTGTGGCGCGCGAACGCATCCTTGCTCTTGAACCGGGTGACGTCCGCGGTCTCACCCACGATCTTCGCAGCGCTCAACACGCCACAACCGGGCATGGCCAACAGCGTCGGTGCAAGCTCGGTGACGAGTTGCTTGATCTCACGTTCGAGGTCGTTCACTCGGCGGATCAAGTCGCGGATGGCGACAGCCTGCTCGAGCGCGAGACGCGCGACCAGGCCCTCGAAGTTGTCGAGGCGGGCGATGACTTCGTCGATGCGCCTGTAGCGGTTCAACGTCTTCAATGGCGGATCCCAGGCCGCGTCGAGTTCGTGGAGATGCCACCGCAATCTGCACGTCTGCCTGGTGCGTTCCGCCACCAAGTTGTCGCGATGATCCACCAACAACCGCACCTCACGCGTTGGGCCATCAAGCTGCGCAGCTGGCAGGTCCGGTTCCTGCAGCGCGGCGCGAGCAACCGCCAATGCGTCGATCGGATCGGACTTGCCAGAGGTGCGAGCACGCGTGCGGGTGTTCGCCATCATCTTCGGCGGCACCCGCACGATGGCCTCACCCGCAGCAAGCAGATCGCGTTCCAATCTGCGCGACAGATGTCGGCAGTCCTCGACCGCCCAGCGACGTTCCGGGCCGAACTGCTCCGCCCAACGCAACATGTCGAGATGATCAGCCGTGGTCGTCGCTGTCGTGACCTTCTCGCCCAGCTTGCGGCCCGTTGAATCGATCGCCACGACGGTGTGGGTGCGCTTGTGCGCATCAATTCCAAGTACCAACATGGTCTCGTTACCTTTCACTCGGTGACAAGGACCGGTCGGTGGGCACACCTCAGTGAGGGCGATGCCACGCTCCTATCAAGCCACACCGGCCGGTCCGACTGAGTCCCGGGGGCGGCACAGGGATAACTGACCACGAACGGTCAGGAGCATTATGAGCCAACCCCCGAGACCACACCAGCCTGACACTGACGGAGCGATATCGAGCGGTCTCCCCGCACCTTTGGCAGTCGGCAGGCACTTGCATCGAGCGCACAAACCGGGCGCTCGGCGCTACCGCGGCACGGTCCGCCACGTGCGGCTCTGGATGCGATCGTGCTCCCGACGAACTGGTTCCGCCGAGACCCGGTGAGGACGCACTCGGTCACGGCAGGAATCGGCGTCACGTTGGCTAGGAATGCCTGACACCTACATCAGGGGAA
Organism: Ilumatobacteraceae bacterium; assembly: GCA_963848145.1. Lineage (GTDB taxonomy): Bacteria > Actinomycetota > Acidimicrobiia > Acidimicrobiales > Ilumatobacteraceae > Sva-07. The sequence continues at coordinate 10,966 of CAWKCN010000025.1, read as the reverse complement.
CTCCAACTCATCGCAGTCGCGGGAGTTCATTCGAATTGGTGTGTCAGTTCCGGCGATCACGATGTCATCGCTGCCGAGATCCGGCATCTGAGCGAAGCGAGCGATGGCGGTCCGGTTCGCACGGTCAAGATCCACGAAGTAGATGAACTGATCCCAGATCGTTTGAGACACGGCATACACCACGAACCGGCCCGCCGCCTCCGGCGACGGCGACTCAGCAGTGGCAGCGAGATACTCGAGGAGATCGCGCTCGGGCCACTCGTCGCGTGTCTGCTGATCGAGGTCGGCCACGGTCGGCTCGTCGTCAGATGAACCGAGGAGATCAGTCTCCACTGCAGCAGCCATTGCTTCTTCGGCGTCGCCGGCAGCGACAAGTTCAGCGGCTCGCACAAGCCGAGTAGACGTGGCCACCACGATGACCGTGTTCAGGGCTACGTCATCAGCCCAGTACCAGCCATTGACACAGTATCCCGCTCGCCCCGTGCGGGCCTCCAGCACGAGATCGCCTGCGAGCGCCATCCTCAACGCGTCATCCTCGGGGATTGGAGGCCCGCTGCGTTCCAATCGCATGACGACTTGGGCGTCATCGGAACCGCCAACGTCACCCCAAGCGCATCCTGCCGTCGCCAGCACGAGGACAACCACTCTCCACAGCCAGCCCTTTGAGCCTTGCCACGGGGCCAGGTCTGACCCGACGGACTCAGCAGACACTCTGCACCCACACGCTCGTCTCGCGAGCCTCGTTGGTGGGGAGTTCGGCGACCGGACAGCGTCGCAATTCTCGGTCGTCCGGTCGGGTCGCCTCCGCCACGTCTAGGTATCGGCTGACGAGTTGCGAATCTGAAGCCCTATCCTCGGCGACCACGGCCGGAAGCGCTTGAAGCCCAGCCGCACGCCACCGACCGGCAGCGACGAACGACTCCGTCCCGGCTCAGTGTCTGGCGTAGCGCCAAACGGCCGATCTGCTTAGACATCCGCCGCGACGCGCCGCTGCAGTGTCGACGTGATTATCAGGCACTGCACTTGGGCCTGATTGATGATGGAAGGGCGTTGCGGCGGTTGTCGTAGCGTTCAGAGCGCCGGTCGGCATGGCTCGACTAGGGCCTGTCACCCTGCGGGTTGACCTCACTACGAATGGTCTGTCGACCGGTGTTCTGATCCGAGGTGTGGCTCGAAAGAGGCGCGAGCCCGACAAAGCACAAATCAGGAGTGCCTGCCTCGGTTCCCACCACCGAGAGGAAGGCATCTTCAGATGACTGTGATGATTGGCATCGATCCGCACAAGGCGTCGCACACCGCCGTCGTGATCGACAACACCGAGTGTGTGCTCGACGAACTGCGTGTCCGGGCGTGTTCGAAACAGACCGACCAGCTGCGTTCATGGGCGGCACCATTTCCGGATCGGGTGTGGGCGATCGAGTCCGCCCATGGGCTCGGCTATCTCCTCGCTCAGCAGCTCGTGGCCGCCGGCGAGGTCGTGGTCGACGTGCCGGCTGTGATGTCAACCCGCACTCGCTTGTTGGGTTCGGGCAGGGCGCAGAAGAACGACCCGAACGATGCGCGTTCGGTCGCGATCGCGGCGCTGCGCAACGAGACGCTCGGTCGGGTGGTGCTTGATGACCATGCCCGAGTGTTGAAACTGCTCGTGAAACGACATCGCGATCTCGGCCGGCTGAAGAACAAGTCGGCATGTCGCCTGCACGCATTGTTAACGGAACTCGAGCCCGGCGGCATGGCCAAGGAAATGTCGGTGACCAGGGCAAACGAGATCCTCGATCGGATCGAACCCACCACCCAGATGGCCGAGCATCGCCTCGCCGTCGCACGCGAGACCCTCGCCGACATCGACCACTACGAGACACAGATGAAGGCGTCGATGAAACGACTCCGCACCGCAGTCGCCGCGTCAGGAACGTCGCTGGTCGAGATCCGCGGTGTCGGGGTCGTGGTCGCAGTGATGATCATCGGCCAGACCGGTGACATCTCGCGGTTCGCGTCCGCAGGGCACTTCGCGAGCTACAACGCCACCGCCCCGATCGAGGCGTCGTCGGGTGAGAAGAAACGGCACCGGCTGAACCAGCGCGGCAATCGGCAGCTGAACTGGGCCATTCACGTTGCCGCAGTCACGCAGCTTCGTCAGCCGTGCGCCGGGCGCAAGTACTACGACCGCAAACGCGCCGAGGGCAAGAACAACAAGGAAGCGATCCGCGCGTTGAAGCGTCAACTGTCCAACGTCATCTACCGATCGCTGATCGCTGACGCTCGCCGACTCGAGCAGTGATCGGCGGGCCCGGGAGGACAATCAGGCACGACACGAAATCCAGCGTGACCGGCTCAACATCCTGAACGGCCGGCTCTTCGGATAGGTCACTCCCGGACCCGACAACCAACCCTACGACGTCACCTCCAGCTCCGCCAGAGGCGCGATCTCACGCGCCCGCAGACGCCTCAGATTCTGGGGGTTGACACAAAGAGGCTTCGCACTGCGGCGCGGCAGCACGGACGTCGACCGGACTATGGAGCGGTCGTTATGTGTGGGGCGGCGGCGAGCATCCTGCTGGATCCAGCACCGGTCGGAAGCTGATGCCGAGCCGGGATTGTCGGGCGCGGCAATAGGGCAGAGGCAAGCGACCCGCAAGGTATGCGCCGGCGGTGAAAGTCCGATTCAACCGCGTCGATGACGTAGTCGAACTGCGACAAGACCGGCCGCAACCTTTGCGTGGTTTCGCCCGTCGTCGCACCACGGGGTCAATCCGTTGACGTGATCGATGGGCAGTCCGACTTACGAAATCGGGTCGGTGTGGGTGGACGGCTCGGCGGCCGCCAGAACAGCTTCGACTGCGTCACGAATTCGATTCTTCACCAGGACGCTCGTCAGCCCGTTCGGAACGATGATGAGCAGCCTGCGGCTTCCGTCGTGCAAGACAGCTGTAATAATCGGAGACCCGAGCGGATTCCGGCCGCCCTCGACCTGTGCGATCTCGTCTCGGCCGATCCAATGTGAGCGTGGCCAGCCGCTACGAACTCGATCGTCGTCGACGACAGCCGAGCCGCGACTCCAGACGCCGACCGCCATTGTCAGAGAGAACATCGCGAAGCAACCGAAGACAACCTTCAGTACCAGGGCCTCGGCTGGCCCTCCGTCGAACGTGCCGAATCCGATGAAGAAGACGAACACTCCAGCCATCGCACACATGAGTGTGGCCCACCCGTAGGTCGCGATCGGGTTGGGAACCACCCTCCGTGCCACGTCTCCAAGTGTGCCACGCTGCGACGGCGACCATGAGCGGACTTGCTGGGGTCGGACACGCGGGCGAAGTCGCGGAGAGTTCGTTGCTCCACGACCGAGCCGCGTGAGTGTCATCGACCGCTCTGCGTTCCATCACTCCCTGGGTGGATTCGACGGGCAGGACTCGCCGGGTTGCGGGTCCGACCGCTCGATAGCGCAGCAGCCGAGCGCACCGACCACCTCTCGGTATCGGCATGGCGGGAGCGTCCCACCACGCGCCCGGATTCCAAGAGCGATCCAGCCCCGCCGAGTTCGCCGCCGCCTGGACCATCAACCAACCCCAAGCCGCATAGCAACTGGACCGCTCAACGGGTCCCCCTCAGCCCGACCGCATCGGAATCGGTCGTGATCTGGAGTTTCGCTGCGGGTTGGCCGATAGGGATGGGGTGGAGGGTGCACAGGTGAGGACTCTCAAAGGGATCGCAGTGTTGTCGCTCACGGTCGCGGCGGGTTGCCAATCCGACACGGCTGAGCCCGACGCGCTGTGTGTTGTGCCGGGGCCGGTCGGCATCTCCCAAGCAGAGTTCTCAGTCGGTGACGACGAACTCAGTTCCCTTGGTGACGGCAGCTTCCTGGAGTTGACGTTCGACACACAGGAAGCTGCCGAGCGCAGATTCTCTTCGCTGACTGGCGACCCAGAGACGGACGTGCTGGTCGATCTGCAGATTCGCAGGATCTTCTTCGATCTGCCGGCCATGCTCCTGACCTTCGACTCTCAGGAGGAACGAGACGTCGCTGTCTGCGGTTTTCTGGAAGACGAACGGTTCGCTGATTGGCAGATCGCCGAGGTCGTCCCGGTGTTACTTCGCACGGGGTGACGTCACTGAGAGCAGACACCTGGTTCGTCGTCGCTGACTGCCTCCGCATGCCGGGTCGGGGACGGGAATATCGGGTGCTCGGCTTGGGCCGCGATGCGGCGTGCCGGCCCCGGCGTCGACCGGGTTACGGAGCGGACGTTATGCGTGGGTCGGCGGCGAGCATCATGCCGGATATCCAGCGGCCTCGCGGCCGTTGCATTCTTGGCGATATCGAGCGTTGGCCAGCCGCGCAGCACGACCTTTGACACTTCGGTGAACGTCTGTCGACGGCCCTCCGCCTCGTTCGGCACACCCTCAAGGCAGGAGAGAGCATGGATGTTGTCAGTCGGCCAGAAACGCCTGATTCTCGGGGCTTCTCTCGACAAACGCCAGCATCCAGGTTCGTTCGAAGTCACGCACCTCAAGATCAAGGGAGTCAGTGCTCAACCGAACGCTGAAGCGACAGCCGTTGTCGCGTGATTCGAAGTTCATGAACCACTCCGCCTCGTGTGCAGCCTCCTCGACCTCTGAGGTGAGATCGAACGTCGGTGCCAACGCCGACGCGACATCTTCGGCTGCCGGCTTCTCGGCGCTGCCGCTCTCAGCAATCACCGAGAGAACCCTGTCGCCATCTGTCTCACCGAACCTCTCGCCGAAATCGAACACCTCGGCGGAAAATGGGAACTGCAGCGGGTGCTCGCACATCGTCACGGCGTCCTGCGCCAGTCGATCGCCTGAGGAGCTACAAGCCCCAAGGGCGACGAGGGCAATCGTGATGCCAGCGACTCCAGACCAGTGCCCGCTCATCCACCGAGTCTGATTGACAGGACACCCGACCGCAACGCTGCGTCGACGAACCAGCACGCTCGCCTTCACCTTGCGAGAGCGTCGTAGCCACTCAAGAATCTGCACCTCTTGGCACGACGCATCCCGCTCTTGATCGGCACGTACGCGAGCGATCACCCGCTCGAGAATGTTCGCCGACAGACTGGCGTCAGGTGGCGAACGCTAGTGGTGGTGCCATGGATAGTCCTGAACCAGCCAGCATCTGCCGTCGAAGCCACAAGCGCTTGGTGCGTCGAACCTCGCACCGCCTTCAATCAGCATCTCGACGTGGACCGCAGGATTGACCGACTGCTTGAAATCGAGCGCGAAGCAGACCCCTATCGACGAGAGCTCCTGCAAGAGCCGAATCAAAGAGGGGTTGGAGAGATGGTCTTCGCCCGCATCGAAGTGAACGTTGAGTCCATAGCGATCACGGTCGGCCGTGTAGCCCACAGTCGAGAGGTGGGACTGAATCGAGGGCGTCGCTGCTCTCACTCGGAGGGCAGTGTCGGAAAATGATCGAGACGTGCGGAGGCTCGGCGTCGATCGCTTGCATCCGCACATCTGAACACAGGACAAGCGCTCAAGAACGTTCACGCCCACCACGGCGTCGACCCGCTCCTGATCGGCACATCTCCGAGCGGCTACCTGCTCCAGATCGTGCGGATGGCCGTCGGGATCTGTGGCCCGTTGGGGGCGCTCTCCGCTGCCGGATAGAGGACGGGTGGACGGGTGCTCGTCGAAGGTCGATATGCGCATCGAACCGCATCCTGGGATGCACAGATCAGCTCCTCGACCCACGGACGATGAACCCACGAACTGAAGCTCGCGTCAGGTCATCCTCTCGGCCGGAAATGTCTTCTACACGGGTGCCTGGTGGTCAGGTCACCGTGAGGGTTGTGACCATGTCCTGGAAGTGGCTGCGTGGGGGGAAAGTTGCCTGGACGATGTTGCAGAAGAGGATGTAGCTCCCGGAATCGAGATCGAACAACGCCGACTCCTCGGTACCGGCATCGACCGCAGCGATCTTGCCGATGAAGTCACCCTCGGGCAGATCGTCTTCGATCACCGCGCCGTCTTCGTTGACCGGAAGTGCCGCTGGGTCGTCACCCTTCACGATCAACAAGTTGTGGAGGTCAAGGCCCTCGTTCTTTGCCACGATTTTCACGCTGCCCGCGTCGGCCGAGGTCGGATCGGCGAGTTCCATGTCACCGTCGGACAGCACGACGCTGACCGATGCGCCGCCATCGTCCGACGACGCGGTGACCGCAGGTTCGTCGACTTCCAGCTCGGTGGTCTCAGGGGCCGCGATCGTCGGTGAGTCGGTGCTGGGGGTGGTGTCGGGCGGCTCCGTGTCGTCGCCGTTGCTACCGCACGCCGTGGCGGCCAGGAGGCACAACGCTGCGATGGCGTGCAAGGTTCGTGATCTCATGCGGTGGCGATCAGGTACCGGAAGGCGTTGCGGTGCACGGAGGTGCCGTCGGGCTGGACGCTGGACTCCAGCGAGGCGCGGATCGCATCCGCCGTGGCCTCTCGTCCGCTGTGATCGATCGCTCGGCGGCCCGGTCCGGCGGCGAGGTGGGCGCTGACGGCGTCGTCGAGGCTGGCGAACACGAAGCCCACTGCGACTTCGTCAGCACGTTGAGGTTCGAGGTCGGCCTGCTCGACGAGTGCCTCGAGCTTGCCCGGCGCGCTGAGCGCGAAGGGTCCACCGGCGCCCGGTGGCGGTGGTGGCAGGAGGCCGCCGATCGCAGCGAACACGACACCAGACTCACAGCGCTCGGACTCGGCCCACGTCGTCAGCGCGACCGGGGCACCGGTGGCTGCGACGCGGCGCAGCTCACGCAGCGCGGCGACCGGGTCGGCCGCGTACTGAACCGAATTGAACGCGGTGACCGCATCGAACCGGTCGTCGTCCCAGGGCAACTCCTCCAGGTCGCCCTGGTGGAGTTCGGCATCCGGATTCCGTTCTCGGGCAATCGTCAGCATGCCCGCTGCGGCGTCGATCCCAGCGGCCTCGGCGCCGCGCCCCGTCGCGATCTGCAGCGCCAGCCCGGCCCCACAGCCGGCGTCGAGCAGCCTGGTGCCACCCCCGGTGCCGAGCTCATCGTGCACCTGCTCGAAAAGCGAGCGAGTAATCGGCTCGAATGTCTCGGACCACAACCGAGCCTCGACGCCCCAGAGTGCGCCTTGAACGTCTGATGAACCCATTTCGTTGCTCCTTGTCGTGTCTGTTCGTGATGGTCGTTCGATGATTTCGGGGTGCCGGTGCCGACCGGGATTGGTGCAGGCCGGCCGGCGCGTCGAGGGATCAGGTCAGTCGAAGATCGCGACCCACCAGCATCCGCAGGCTCCCGAGCCGGTTGGGCGACGGAACTCGCCCGGCAAGGTCGCTGGGTCGAGCTGGCCGTGGGAGGTGACCGCCAGGTGCACCTCGGCGCCGGCCGGGTTCGACAGGTCGTGCGGCACGATCCCCGGTGGGGCACCGGCCGGTTCGCCCACCCCGGCCCGACCAGCCAGCGTCAACGATGAGCCAGCGGCGCCGTGTCCGGCGGGGTTGTAGACGCCGAACTCGACGGCCGGGTTCGTCATGTCGTCGGGGCCGCACGGACCAGCGCAATGCTCCGGGTAGTTGAACACGAACATCCACAAGGTGAACACCTCCGGATGGCCCGGCTCGGTGCCGTCCGGGTACAAGTACTCGCCCGACTCCGGAGTCGGCATCGTCACCGACACCGCAATGCCCTTGGCCTGGCGCACCAGCCGCGCCCCATCGGGGGCGTAAATGGTCGCACCGCCCTGATCCCACACGTCCGCCCGCTCGGGTCCCGCCGCTGTCGCCGACAGCGATCCCGCCAGCAGCAGTGTGCTCGCCAGTAGGGCTGTCATTGTTGCTCGTCGCATTGTTGTGCTCCTTGTCTCTTCCGCCCAGCGTCGATTCGCGGAGTGGTGACCATCACGATGCGCGCAAGGGCCTTGCCCCTCGCTTGCCGGGTCCGGAACTCGGGGCAAGGCGACGTGGCCGGTGTGAGAAGTTGGTGTGGTGGAGACTTCGCTCGTGCAGGTGCAGTTGCTCGGCCCAGTTCGGGCCTGGCGCTGCGAGGATGAAGTCGCGGTGCGCGGGGTCACGGGCCGGTCGGTACTCGCCCGATTGGCGCTCGAGCGTGGCGCGACGGTCACGATCGAAGAGCTCATGGATGCGGTCTGGGGCGATCATCCACCGACGAAGCCGGCGGCGAACCTGCACACGGCGGTGAGCCGTCTCCGCGGCGCACTCGGCGCCGAGGTGATCAAAACCTCGGCAGCAGGCTACGCGATGTCCGACGCGACCGCCGTCGACGCGGCCGAGCTGCAGGACGTGCTGAGCGGCCTCGACGGTGCCGACCCGGCGGCTGCGCAGCGGCTTGAGGCGTGCATCGCCCGCTTTGCTGGGACGCCGCTCGAGGACGTTGCGACCACGTGGGTGTTCGAGCCGTACCGTGTGATGCTGCGCGAACTGCAGCTCGTTGCGTACGACCATCGAGACGCGTCGCTGATCGAAGCTGGCCAGGCCGAGGCGGCGATCCCGGATCTCTGGCGCCGGGCCGGATCGGCGCCGTTGCGCGAGCAGACCCAGCTGCTCCTCGCGGATGCGTTGTCCCGTGTCGGCAGAGCGACCGAGGCGTTGCGCGTGCTCGACGGGTTCCGTACCTCGCTTGCCGAGCAGTCCGGGCTCTCCCCGTCGAGTGAGCTGGACGCTCTTGTGCAACGGGTCCTCCAGGATGGCTCACCGAGTGCGGGGTCGGAGTCCGCGGGCGGGATCGACCGCGGCGAGCGTGATCGCAAGCACCCCGGCTCCCTCCACGTCCTGCCGTCGCCCTCGTCACGACTCATCGGGCGCAGCACGGAGATCGAACGCGTCGGCCGGTTGGTGGGCGACCATCGCGTCGTCACGCTGACCGGCGTCGGCGGCTGTGGCAAGACCCGCCTGGCGATCGCAGCAGCATCGACCATGAGCGAGGAGTTCCGCGATGGAATCGTCTTCGTCGATCTGCTGCCCGTACCACCGACCCGAGTCGCCGACGCGATCGTCGACGCCGGCGGATTCCAGATCGCCGACGTGAACGAGTCGACACGCGTCGAGGCCGTCGCCCGATTCATCGCCCGTCGCGAACTGCTCGTGGTGCTCGACAACTGCGAACACGTCATCGAGGCCGTCGCCGACCTCGTCCACAGCATCGTCGCCAGTGGTACCGACGCCCGCGTCCTCGCCACGTCACGCTCGGCGCTGCTGGTCGACGATGAACGGATCTTCCGCGTGCCCGGACTCGGCCGGCGCGGGCCGAACGACGACGCCACGGAATTGCTGGTGGATCGCGCGCAGGCTCTCGACAATCGGTTCACGCTCGACGACGAAGACCGAGCGATCGCGAGCGAGATGTGCCGTCGACTCGACGGCCTGCCGCTCGCGATCGAGTTGGCCGCAGCCCAGCTCGCGCACCTCGGCATCGCCGACCTCGCGGCCCGGCTCGATCGTCGCCTTGACCTCCTCGTCGGCGGTCGCAGCTGGGACGGTCGCTCGCCCACACTGCAGTCGATCATGGAATGGTCCTGGGAGCTGCTCAGCCCTGTAGAGCAAGATCTCCTCGCCGCGCTCTCGGTGTTCCCCGCCTCGTTCGGGCTCGACGCCATCGAAGTGGTCTGCTCACCAATGCTGTCCGAGCACCCAACTGGGGTGCTTCGACAGCTCGTGAACGCGTCCCTGGTCGAAGTGGACCGCAGCGATCACAGCATGCGGTACCGGCTCCTGGAGACTGTCCGGATGTTCGCCGCCCAACAACTCGCCACGTCCGGCGCCACCGACGAAGCCCGATGCCATCACCGTGACTGGCTCGTCGACTGGGCCGCGACCGCGTCGTTTGGCGAGTGCGCTCTCTCGTCGAGCTGGATCACGGCGTACGCCGAGGTGCTCGACGACGTCTTCACCGCCATCGAATGGTCGATGACGTGCCACGACTGGGAAGACGCAGCGCAACTGCTTGCCGCCGGCGCCGGAACCTGGCAGAGCGGAACGCGGTGCGTCCACGCGTTCGAGCTCACCCGGAAGGTGCTCGAACAGGACCTGAAGCCCCAGACACGGCCACGGCTCTTGCTCGCGGCGTCCGAAGCAGCGCTGGCCGCCGGGAGGCTCGATGCGAGGGTCGAGTGGGGGAACGAGGCACTAGCTGCGGCCCGCCAACTCGACGATCGGGAGGTCGCAGCCCTCTCGGCCACCTGGTGCGGGATCCCACTCCTGGTCCCCGAGTTCGAGCGCGGCCTGCAGCTCATCCTCGAAGGCGACGCCACCGCCGACACCGAACTCGTCAAGAGCTGGACCTCTCACTTCGTCATCTTCGCCCAGCACCTCCCCCACCTCGGGGAGCCGATGGAGCTCGAGGCAATGTCCACGTGGCCCCAGGACTCGATCTCCCGAGGCGGCACCCATGAGGTCGCCGCGATCAACGACGCGTTCGGCGGTCGACGGAACGATGCCTTGCGGCACATCCAATGGATCCGCGACCACGGCCCCCACGCCAGCCCGATGCGGAACATCCTCGACGGTCTCGAGGTGACCGTCGAAGCGCTGGCAGGCGATCCCGACCACGCGCTCGCCCTCGCAACCGATGCGAGACAGCGGCTACAACGCACCATGGAGTCGGTGTGGCGAGCCGAGCTCCTCCTCGCAATCGCTATCGCCCGCTTCCGCCTCGGCGACATCGATCGGTCACTCCTGTATCTCGAGCACCTGAAGACCGCTGCGATGAACCACCCGGTGATCTACGAGATCCGGCGGCGCGTCGCGCGAGACGCCCGCGCAGCGATCGGTGACCGCGATCGCGTCGCCGAGATCCGACTCGCCGCGGCCGAGCTCGACCTCGATCGCTCCCTGGACCAAGAGCTCGGCACCCTCGCCTGACCCGTCCAGACATGATGACCATGTCATCGCTTCCTTCGCCTAATGCGGGTTCGCTACCCTCGGCCGACCACGCATATCAACAGCCACCTCGCCGGCCCGCGAATAGCGCAAGAACGGCAC
>CAWKCN010000024.1:0-58775 GCA_963848145.1 Ilumatobacteraceae bacterium | reverse complement strand
ATCTCGAGCATGCCCTTGGTGCTCTTGAGGGTGAGCGGCGTGGTGATCGCCATCACCACGGCGGCGATCATGGCGATCGCAATGGTGTAGTTGTCCGTCAGGCCATAGAACCATGACAACAGGGCGGCGGGAATCTCGAACATCGACTCAGTCGACCTCTCGAATGTCGGGGGAAGGAACCGGATCGAACCCGCTGGGTCCGAACGGACGACAGCGCAGGAGTCGGGTGAACGTCAACCATCCGCCCCGCACGGTGCCATGGCGTTCGAAGGCCTCGTGGGAGTAGTTCGAACAGGTGGGGTAGAACCGGCACGGCGACGGCCGGCCGGCAAAGGCTCGCTGGTACGCCTCGATCCACCGCAACGCCAGTCGTTGCGACCAGGTCGTACCGACGGCGGTCTGTGCGGTCACGAGATCACGATCCGGCTGTGGATCTTGGTGACCAGCGCGTGCACCGTCTGCTCCAGCTCGGCGAACGTTTGTTCGCAGGCGGGAGTGCGGGCGCCGACGAGGTAGAGACCCGGTGGGATGTCGCATGCTGCCAGCACCGCACGGAGCCGTCGACGAAGACGATTCCGACGCACGGCGGAACCGACGGCGCGACCGATGGCGAACGCCACCTGCGGAGGTACCAGGTTGGGATCGGGAACGAACGAACACCACAGCGGATCGGTCCGGACTCGAACACCGTCACGCCGGAGGCGGACGAAGGCGTCGCGTTCTCGGACCCGGTCGATCAAGCCGAGAGGCGGGCGCGGCCCTTGGCCCGGCGGGACTTCAACACCGCTCGTCCCGCACGGGTGCTCATGCGAGCACGAAAGCCGTGCTTGCGAGCTCGGCGGCGGTTGTTGGGCTGATAGGTACGCTTCACGGCTGACTCCGGACACTTCGAGGCAAATCATGCTCCGTCGGCGACACCTCCACGATGATCACATCGTCGGGCGCGCCTCGCGGACTGACCTGGCAAGGCTAGAGGCGGCCATGCACGTGCGCCAACCATCGGACCCAAACCACACTGATGTAAGTTGTCCACAGCGCAACTCGTGGCGTATCGCCCCAGCGTAGACGCACCATTGGCGCAGCAAGAGACCGTTGATGGGCCAGGTTTTCCACGTGGAATCCACGTGCTAGGTTCGCCTACCCGCAGCAGGTCCTCGACATGTCCACATCGTGTGGACAACGGTGTGGACCACTGTTGGCGATGATCGGGAGACCTCAGGTGACAGACAGCGCAGACGTGTGGACACAGGTGACGCTCTCGCTGCGTTCACAACTCGCCGAATCGGTCTGGTTCTCGACATTCCAAGACGTTGCCCCGCTGCCGTCCGATGGCGACACCCTCCGACTGCTCGCACCCAGCGCCTACGTCCGTGACCGCATCATGACGCGTTATCTGCCGCTCGTCACCGAAGCGCTCCAGGATGCCAACGAGGGCCACCGGTCGGTCGAGATCGACGTCGAGACCACCGAAACCATCCTCACCGATGCCGAGCCGGCGCCGGGTGACGACGACCCGAACGCGTCGAACACCTCGGCCGCCACCGAGAGCGCACCCCCACCGTCGAGCGACAGAAGCAACTCCGAGCCGTCGTTGCTGCTCGATGAAGCCGGATTGAATCCCCGCTACACCTTCGAGACCTTCGTCAAGGGCGCGTCGAACCAGTTCGCGCTGGCTGCAGCCCTGCGCGTGGCCGAGACGCCGGCACGCAGTTACAACCCCCTGTTCATCTACGGATCGGCCGGACTCGGCAAGACCCACCTGCTGCACGCGATCGGCCACTACGTCCACTCGAACTACCAGCATCACGAGGTCCGCTACGTCTCCACCGAGACCTTCATGAACGAGTACGTCGACGCCATTCGCCAGAACACGACGAACTCGCTCCGACGTCGATATCGCGACATCGACGTCCTGCTGATCGACGACATCCAGTTCATCGCCGGCAAAGAAGGGCTCCAGGAGGAGTTCTTCCACACGTTCAACTCCCTCCACGGCGCCAACAAGCAGGTCGTGATCTCCTCCGATCGCATGCCCGACGCAATCCCCACGCTCGAAGAACGCCTTCGTGGACGTTTCAAATGGGGATTGATCACCGACATCCAGCCACCCGACCTCGAAACGCGCCTGGCCATCCTGCGCAACAAGTCAGAACGTGACCGAGTGCTCGTGCCCGACGACACGCTCGAGTTCATCGCCACCAACATCGCCACCAACATCCGCGAACTCGAAGGTGCACTCATCCGCGTCACGGCCTTCGCCAGTCTCAATCAGGTACCGATCACCACCGATCTCGCCGAGACCCAGCTCGCCGACCTGCTCAACGACAACAAGCCCAAGGCGCGCACCGACGAAGAGCTGCTCGCGGACATCGCGGCGATCCTCAAGTTCCCGGTCGAGGACCTCAAGGGGCGCAGCCGTCAACGCCCGCTCGTGACGGCGCGCCAGATCGCGATGTACGTGTTCCGCGAACTGACCGACCTCAGCTATCCCGCGATTGCCCGGCTGTTCGGCGGGCGCGATCACACCACCGTGATCCATGCCAACGAGAAGATCCAGCGTCTGATGAGCGAACGCAAGCAGATCTACGACCAGGTCACCGACCTGTTGCAGCAGCTCAAGGCATGATCTCGACCACGCCGATGCACAACACTGGGGACACGTGTGGGACAACCGTCCGTTCGCCGTGGACAGCGCGAGCTTGTCCACCGCGCGACACGCGTGGAATTCGCGACCTGGGGATCGAGCCCCCATCCCATGTGGAGCGCCGCGACCGCTCTACGCTGCAGCAACGCGTGGTTGTCCCCAATCCACAGCACCTACTACTGACATTGAACATTGAGACATCCCTGCATGAGGAGAAGTGCCCACTGTGAAGTTTCGTTGCGAACGTGATGTCCTCGCCGACGCCGTCGGCTCAGCCGGACGTGCGGCGACGAACCGTACGGGCACCCTGCCGGTGCTCGCTGGTGTCCGAATGGAGATCGCCGGTGACACCCTGACCGTGACGGGTACCGATCTCGAACTCACGATTCGGCTCACTGTCGACGTCGGTGGTGAGCGTGACGGCGCCGCAGTGGTGCCCGCTCGTCTGGTCGGCGACATCGTCAAGGCGCTGCCGGCCGGGGCGGTTCAAGTCGAGCTCGGAGACGACGAGATGTCGATCAGTGCCGGCCGGTCGCAGTTCTCGGTTCGTCCGTTGTCGCTCGACGACTACCCGAGTCAGGTCGAACCTGCTGCTGATGCGGTGACACTGCCCGCCGACGCGATGGCCGACGCGCTCCGCCAGGTGGTTCGCGCCGCGTCCACCGATGACGCCCGAGCGGTGTTGACCGGGGTGCTCCTCGCATCGGACGAGGACGGATTGCGCATGGTCGCGACCGACTCGTACCGGCTCGCCGTGCGTGATCTGCCCGACACCGGGGTGCTCGCCTCGGGGCAGAAGGTGCTGATCCCAGGTCGTGCCCTCAGCGAACTGCAGCGGTTGCTCGGCGACGTGGAGGAACTCCAGGTGCGTCTGGGCGAGCGTGAGGCCACCTTCGAGGCCGGAGGTACCCGGTTGAGCACTCGGTTGATCGAGGGGGAGTTCCCCAACTATCGGAACCTGTTGCCGTCCAGCTACCCGAATCTGCTCACGGTCGGCAAGGCATCGATGATCGAGGCGATCCGCCGCGTGAAGATCCTTGCGCAGGATTCGACGCCGGTCCGGTTGACGCTCGGAGGTGACACCGTGCAGCTCACGGCGATCACCCAGGACGTCGGCAACGCCGTCGAGGAGATCGACGCCGGCTACGACGGTGCCGAGATGACGGTGGCGTTCAATCCCGACTACCTCGCGGCGGGCATCGATGCGATCGATGCCGACGATGTCACGCTGGCAACGATGGACCCGATGAAGCCGGCGGTGCTGCGTGGTGTCGGGCGCGACGACTACCTCTACTTGTTGATGCCGGTACGGGTTCCGTAGCCGTTGATCGTCTCGCATCTGGAGCTCGTCGACTTCCGGAACTACGTCACCGGATCGTTCGAACTCGACGCGGGAACCACCGTGGTCATCGGTGACAACGGTCAGGGAAAGACGAATCTTGCGGAGTCACTTGCCTTCCTGGCCACGTTGAGCAGCTTTCGGTCGGCGCCCACCGATGCGCTCGTGCGTGTCGGTGCGGCAACGGCGATCATCCGTGCGACGGTGGTCGACGACAGCGACGGTCGCGAGAGTCTCGTCGAAATCGAGCTCGCCACCGCCGGTCGCAATCGGGTGCAGGTCAATCGCCAGCGACTGCAGCGTGTGCGGGATCTGTTGGGAACCGTCCGGGTGACGGTGTTCTCACCCGACGACCTGATCCTGGTCAAGGGGAGCCCAGGCGACCGGCGACGCTTCCTCGACGACACCCTTGTCGCGCTCGCGGTCAAGTACGACTCGGTACGTCTCGAGATCGATCGCATCGTCCGTCAGCGCAACACCCTGCTCAAGCAGGCCGGTGGCCGGCTCACCGACGAGATCGAGGTGACCCTCGATGTCTGGGACGCGAAGTTCGCGGACATCGCCGATCAGTTCGGCTACGCCCGGGCCACCCTCGTGGCTCGTCTGGCCCCCATGGTCCAGGAGGCCTACGAACAGCTCGCCGGCACCCCGACGGCAATCGACCTGCACTACGAACCGCTGTGGCGGTCGACGGGGCTCGCCGAGGCACTCCTCGAGGCCCGAGCACTGGATCTTCGTCGAGGGGTCAGCACCGTGGGGCCGCATCGCGACGAACTCACCTTGTCGATCGCCGGGCTTCCCAGTCGCACCCACGCTTCGCAGGGCGAACAGCGAACCCTGGCACTGGCACTGCGACTCGCCGGTCACCGGCTGGTCACCGAACGGACCGGCTCGGCACCCGTGCTCGTACTCGACGACGTGCTCTCAGAACTCGACGATCATCGGGCCACCGCACTCCTCGGTCACCTTCCACCCGGTCAGGTGATCATCACCACTGCCAGCGAACTGCCATCTGCTGCTCGTGCCGACCATGTGGTTCGTGTGGAGGCAGGAGTGGTCGTCGTCGACTGACGGGTGCGTGACGTTGTTGCCGTCGGTTCGTTCGCTCATCGCTCGACGAGCCCGGTCGTGCGGGCAGTAGCTTGGTGATCATGGCCGAGCCGGTGCCGATCACGAAGTCGCTCGATGGGATCATGAAGTCGTTGCGCGGCACCGATCGAATCCAGATCGGTGGCGTCTTCGGTCGATGGGAAGATGCCGTTGGCGACACCGTTGCTGCACATGTTCGGCCGGTTCGCCTCGACAACGGTGTCCTCACCGTCGAGGCCGACGAAGCCGCCTGGGCGACCCAGGTGAAGTTCCTCGCCGGCACGATCACCACCCGCCTCGCCGACGTCGCCGGGGTCCAGATCGAGCGGGTCGAAGTCCGAGTCGCTCGGGGCAGCTGACCCTCTCGATCAACCCCCGGCCCTCCCCATCTGTGTGACACCCCGCTGGTAGGCTGGAACACACTCGCGAACCAGCGTGGGCGCCGATTTCGGCCCTGATGTCGACTTCCGGTCGAACGTGCTGGACGCCGATCATCCCCACCTCGTCGAGGTGGGTCCGCCAGTCAGCCAGAAGTATCGAGGTACGAGTGTCCAACGACACCCAACCAGCATCGTCCGACGTCGCCGACACGACTTCGACGCCGAAGAAGAGGCGGCCGAACAGCACCAATTCGGCCACCACGACCGCCGCCTACGACGCCAAGGCGATCCAAGTACTCGAGGGTCTCGACCCCGTCCGCAAGCGCCCGGGCATGTACATCGGTTCCACCGGCTTGCAGGGCCTGCACCACCTGATCTGGGAAGTCGTCGACAACTCCGTCGACGAGGCGATGGCCGGGCACTGCACGCGCATCGGCATCACGCTGCTCGCCGATGGCGGCTGTCAGGTCGACGACAACGGCCGCGGCATCCCGATCGACCCGTTCACCTCCGGCGAACACAAGGGCAAGAGCGCGGCCGAGGTGGTGCTCACCGTGTTGCACGCCGGTGGCAAGTTCGGCGGCGACGGCTACAAGGTGTCCGGTGGGCTCCACGGGGTGGGTGTCTCGGTGGTCAACGCATTGTCCGAGCGACTCGTCATCGAGGTCGATCGCGGTGGCAAGCACCATCGCCAGGAGTACGCCGAGGGCGGCAAGCCCCAGGGCAAGATGACCGTCGTCGGTGACACACCGAAGCGCGGCCGCCGGACAGGTACCACCATCACGTTCTGGCCGGACCACACCATCTTTGCCGCTGAGGGTGTCGAGTTCGTCGCTCGCACCGTGCTCGAACGTCTGCAGACCATGGCGTTCCTCAACAAGGGCCTGATCATCGCATTCGAAGATCAGCGTCCCGAACGCGAACAGCACGTCGAGTACCAGTACAAGGGCGGCATCGTCGACTTCGTCAAACACCTGAACGCTTCGAAGGAACCGCTGTTCTCCAAGGTGTGCCAATTCGAGGAGGAGGACGAGGCCGACGGGCAGATGCTCGACATCGCCATGCAGTGGAACACGGGCTACTACGAGGGCATTCACGGCTACGCAAACGGCATTTCCACCGTTGAGGGCGGCATGCACGTCGAGGGCTTCAAGACCGCACTCACGTCGGTGATCAACAAGTACGCCCGGGCGAAGAACCTGCTCAAGGAGAAGGATCCGAACCTCACGGGAGAGGACATCCGCGAGGGCATCACCGCCATCGTGTCGGTCAAGCTTCGCGAACCACAGTTCGAGGGTCAGACCAAGGCCAAGCTCGGCAACGTCCCGATGCGATCGTTCGTCCAGAAGGCCACCAACGAGCAGATGGCCGAGTGGCTCGAGGAGAATCCGGCCGAGGCGAACAAGGTCGTCAAGAAGGGGCTCGCTGCTGCGCAGGCTCGCGTCGCAGCCAAGAACGCTCGCAACGCGATTCGCCGCAAGACCGCACTGTCGGGCGCCGGCATGCCCGACAAGCTCAAGGACTGCTCGTCACGCAACGCCGACGAGTCCGAGATCTTCATCGTCGAGGGCGACTCCGCTGGTGGCACCGCCGTCGACGCTCGCGATCCGCGGACGCAGGCGATCCTGCCGATTCGCGGCAAGATCCTCAACGTCGAGCGCGCACGCATCGACAAGATGCTCAAGAACAACGAGATCCAAGCACTGATCACGGCGATCGGCGCCGGCGTCGGCGACGAATTCGACGTCGACAAGGCCCGCTACCACAAGGTGATCTGCCTCGCTGATGCCGATGTCGACGGCAGCCACATCCGTACGTTGTTGCTGACGTTCTTCTTCCGGCAGATGCGCGAGATGGTGGAAGCGGGCTACGTCTACATCGCTCAGCCGCCGCTGTACTCCACCGAGGTCGGCAAGGAGAAGGTCTATCTCAAAGACGATGTTGCCAAGGCTGCGTTCCTCGAGGAACGCCCCAATCACAAGAAGGCGTTTGCCCGTCTGAAGGGCCTCGGCGAGATGGACTGGGAAGAGCTGCGCACGACGACGATGCTCGACGGCACCCGGACCCTGCTGCAGGTGTCGGTGGAAGAGGCGGCGCTCGCCGACGAAATCACCTCGATCCTGATGGGCGACGACGTGCCCGCTCGCCGCGAGTTCATCACCACCAATGCCCGCGACGTCCGCAACCTCGACTTCTGACCCCGAACCCTCGCTGCCCTTCGACCCGCTCCGCTGACAGGTACTCCGCATGACCGATACGAACGACACTCCACCGTCCGACCCCATCCAGCCCATCTCGTTGCACGACGAGATGGAGAGCTCGTTTCTCGAGTATGCGATGTCGGTCATCATGTCGCGTGCGTTGCCCGACGTGCGCGACGGGCTCAAGCCCGTACACCGCCGGATCATCTGGGACATGGAGGATCAGGGCTTCCGTCCCGACCGCGCCCACGTCAAGTGCGCTCGTGTCACCGGCGACACGATGGCGCGGTTCCACCCCCACGGCGACAGCGCCATCTACGACGCTCTCGTGCGCATGGCCCAGCCCTTCTCGCTTCGCCATCCGCTGATCGATTTCCACGGCAACTACGGAAGCCCGGACTTCGGACCGGCCGCCGCCCGCTACACCGAGTGCCGATTGAACCCGCTGGCCATGCAGTTGCTTGCCGACATCGACGAGGACACCGTCGACATGGTTCCCAACTACGACGGCTCGACCGAGCAGCCCATCGTGTTGCCGGCGAGGTTCCCGAACCTGCTCGTCAACGGCAGCCAGGGCATCGCCGTTGGCATGGCCACAAACATCCCGCCGCACAACCTCGGTGAGGTCGTCGATGCGGTGGTCCACCTGCTCGACAACCCCGAGGCGAGCCCCGACGAGCTGATGGAGTTCGTCAAGGGCCCCGACTTCCCGACCGGCGCGAGCATCCTCGGCAAGGCGGGGATCATCGACGCCTACCGAACCGGACGTGGCTCGGTGAAGATGCGTGCCAAGGTCGAGATCGAGGAGTCGAAGACGGGCCGCATGGAGATCGTGGTCACCGAGCTGCCGTATCAAACCAGCTGCTCCGCGATCGCCGCCCGTATCCAGGATCTGGTCGACGGCGGCGACCTCGACGGCATCGCCGACGTCAACGATGCGTCATCGGGTGGCAAGACCAACCTGATCATCACGCTCAAGCGAGACGCCAACGCCAACGTCGTCAAGAACAACCTCTTCAAGCTGACCCAGTTGCAGTCGACGTTCTCGATCAACATGGTTGCGCTCGTCGACGGTGTTCCTCGCCAGATCAACCTGCGTGACGCACTCGTTGCCTACGTTGCCCATCAGCGCGACGTCATCACCCGACGCTCGCAGTTCCGCCTCGACAAGGCCAAGCGTCGTGAGCACATCCTCGAAGGCCGCATCAAAGCGCTCGACGTCATCGATGCGATCATCGCGCTGATCCGTGCGAGTGACGACGTCGCCGCCGCACGTGAAGGCTTGATGGAAGCGCCCTACGAGTTCAGCGAAGTGCAGGCCAACGACATCCTCGACATGCAGCTGCGCCAGCTGACCCGGCTGTCGAGGCTCGACCTGCAGTCCGAGCTCGACGACACCCGGGCGAGCATCATCGATCTCCAGGAGATCCTCGACAGCCCCGAACGACTCAGCACCGTGATCCGCGACGAGATCACCGAGATCCGTAGCACCTTTGCCACCCCACGGGTGTGTGAGCTCACCTACGACGACGGCGAGATGTCGATCGAGGACCTCGTCGACGACAAAGAGTTGGTCGTCGTGATGACCGAGGCCCAATACGTCAAGGCCGTCAGTGCCGACTCGTTCAAGACGCAAGGCCGCGGTGGCCGCGGTGTCTCCGGCGGCAAGATGAAGGCCGACGACATCGTCCGCCACGTCATCTTCACGACGGCACATGCACATCTGCTGTTCTTCTCGAACCGCGGCAAGGTGTACCGGCTCCGTGCACTCGAGATCCCCGAGCGCGAGCGCACCGCCAAGGGCATGCCGATCGTCAACCTGCTTCCCCTCCAGGCCGACGAGCAGATCCAGGCGATCATCGACACCCGTGACTTCGCGGGCGAGCGATTCCTGTTCTTCGCCACGAAGCAGGGAACGGTGAAG
This sequence comes from Ilumatobacteraceae bacterium, assembly GCA_963848145.1. Taxonomy (GTDB): domain Bacteria; phylum Actinomycetota; class Acidimicrobiia; order Acidimicrobiales; family Ilumatobacteraceae; genus Sva-07. The sequence continues at coordinate 49,198 of CAWKCN010000024.1, read as the reverse complement.
AAGACCGCCTTCGACGCCTACGACTCGAGCCGTCGTGATGGTCTCATCGCGATCAACCTGCGCGGCGACGACGAACTGGTCAAGGTCATCGAGACCGGAGGCCGCGACGACATCTTCATGGTCAGCCGCAATGGCATGACCATCCGCTTCGACGAGAACGACGTCAGGGCGATGGGCCGAACCGCCGGTGGCGTCCGTGGCATGAAACTCAAGAACGGCGACGACCGCGTCGTGTCGGTCGACGTCGCTCGTGACGACACCGCGATCTTGCTGATGACCGAGGCGGGCTACGGCAAACGAACCCAACTCGACAAGTTCAACCGGCAGGGCCGCGGCGGCCAGGGTGTGCGGGGCATCAAACTCACCGGCAAGAAGGGTGCGGTCGTCGCCGCGTTCATGGTGGGTCTCGACGACGAGATCGTCGCCGTGTCGAACCACGGAGTCACGATCCGCATGGAAGTGCGAGGCATCTCATCGCAGGGTCGCGATGCCACTGGCGTCAGGGTGATGAACATCGACGACGGCGACGCCGTCGGGTCGGTTGCCCCGATTCTCGCTGTCGACGAAGCCTGATCTCATCGCGGTCTCGCGCCGCCGTTCGCGACACTGCGTCGCCGCATCGACCCCGACATGGAGGTGAGCGATGACGACGTCCAACGACCGCGGTCAGGCCGCGGTGATGGTGGTGATGATGGCAACGGCGTTCTTCATGGCCCTGACGGCCGCGATGCTCGTGGTCGGTGGTCAGATGATCGACCGCACCCGTGCACAGACAGCTGCTGACGCTGCAGCGCTCGCTGCGCTGCAGGGTGGTCGAGGCGCCGCTCGGGCGCTCGCCGAACGTCACGGTGGCGAGCTCGTGTCGTTCGAACCGGGGCCCGGCGAGCACCGTGTGAACGTGGTCGTGCGGGTGGGCGAGCGCACTGCGCGCGCCGCTGCGACCGACGCACCTTGACACCACGTGACGGCAGGTTGTTCCTGGCTCTGCCTACACTTGCCTGAATGAGCAAGACCGAGGACGACCTCGACGTCGAAGCGCTCGCGCTCGACGACGACGTGCTCGACATCGACGTGCACGATGACATCGATGACATCGATGACTCGATGACATGGTCGCCGAGAATCTCGACGACGACGACGACGACGACGACGACAACGACGAACACGGCAGCGGCAACAGCGACGACGTTGCGGATGCCGATGTCGGCGACGCGGACGAGAGCTATGAACTCCCCGACATCGTCATCGCCACCGACGAGCAGCCCGACGACGAGTCGGCCGACCAACCGGCGGTTGTCGATGACAGAGCGGATGACCTCGACGAGGTGAGCACGGATGTGCTCGAAGAGTTGCGCCGAGCCGACATCGACGGGCCCATCGTCGAGATGGCTCCCCAGGACGACACCTCCTCGGCCATCCGTCGACCACGACGATCCGCCGAGTACGACCCGGCACCATTTCCCATCCCGATGACCGTGCCCCGGATGCTCGGTCGCAAGCCTCGAGTCCGGCGTGTCACCCGAGTGGTCCGTCACGTCGACCCGTGGAGCGTGTTCAAGATCGCCCTCGTTGCGAACATCGTGCTGTACCTGATCGTGCTCACGGCCGGTGTGCTGCTCTGGAACGTTGCCTACGCCACTGGCACCGTCGACAACGTCGAACGGTTCTTCGAGTCCTTTGGTTGGTCGTCGTTCGAATTCAACGGCGGCGAGATCTATCACAACGCCTGGATCGGTGGGCTCTTCCTCGTCATCGGTCTCACCGGGCTCGCGGTCCTGCTGGCCACGTTGTTCAATCTGATCACCGATCTCGTCGGCGGGATGCGTTTCACCGTGCTCGAGGAGGAGGTCGTCGAGGCGAGGTCGTCACCGATGCGGCGCTTCGTCGTCCGACGGGCCGAACCGGAGGTTCCTGCCGTGTCCTACGACGAGTCCGGCCCCATCGTGCGGGACAACATCGTCGACGACAGCGGCAGCATCCCGCGCTGACTGTCGGATTCGATGGCGCGACATGGCGTGAAGGCCCCGACCGACCGATAACCTCTCCGACTTGCCGGGGCTATAGCTCAGTCGGTTAGAGCGCTGCCCTGATAAGGCAGAGGTCACAAGTTCGATTCTTGTTAGCCCCACCACACCGGTCGACGTCACCTGGTGTTCGCGCACTTGCCCCGTGCCGTCGCTGAGGCGAGTACCCTGCCGAACCGATGAAGGTCATCCGTCGTGCACTCTCGGCCATCTTGGCGATGGGCTTCGTTGCTGCGGTCCTCCGTGTTCGTGGCTCCGGTGGGACGCCGCCGCAACACGGCGGGTGGCGCCCGCTCGAATTGCCGGAGTCGTGATGCCCATGGTCGGTGTCGTCGGCCGAGGTGTCGTCGGGCAGCGGATCAGTCGTCGGCTGCCCACGGTGCTCCACGGTGTCACCGTCGTCGATCACGATCCACGCGCCGGACAGCCGCTGCGCGGTGGTGTCGATGCGGTCGTGCTCGCACAAGGTGGTGCCCATGCCGCGGTCGCTCAGACGATGATCGAGCGGGGAGTCGCCGTGATCTCGGTCAGCGACGATCTCGACGACGTGAGGGCACTGCTCGATCTCGACGACGCGGCGCGCAGCGCCGGCGTGCCACTGGTCGTCGGGGCGGGCATGGCGCCGGGTCTCACCGAGTTGCTCGCTCGGATGCTGGTGTCGCAGATGGCCGGTTTCGACGAGATCCACCTCGCGATCCACGGAACCGCAGGCCCCGCGTGTGCCCGCCGACATCATCGGGCACTGCGCGGGAGGGCGGTCGGGTTGCACGACGGGACGTGGATCCAACTCCCGGCCGGGTCGGGACGTGAGTTGTCGTTCTTCCCCGAGCCGGTGGGGCCCTACGACTGCTACCGCGCCGAACTCGCTTCGCCGCTGCTCGTCCACCAGTCGTTCGCCGGCGTCGACCGGATCTCGGCACGGGTGTCGGCCAATCGACGCGACCGGTTCACGGCCTGGCTGCCGATGCTCAGTCCGCCTCACCGCGAAGGCGGCGTCGGCGCTGTTCGCGTCGAGGTCAGGGGCAACGACGCCGCTGGCGCACGGGTCACGTCGATCGTGGGGGTTGCCGAGTTGGTGGGCACCGCAACCGCAGCGACGGCGGCGGCGTTCACCATCGAGGCGCTCGGTGGCGGACTTCCGGCCGGGGTGAGCCGCGCCGGCGACGACACGCTCGACACGCTGCGCCTGCTGCGCAACGTGAGTCAGCTCGGAGTGCGCCTCCAGGAATTCACCGGCGTGGCCTCGGCACAGCGGATCAGCGCGAACCCGTAGTCGACTCGTTCGACCCGTTTCGGTCGGCGGGTTCAGCCAACTGTTCGACCTGCACGGCAAGTCGCTCGACGACGGTGGTCAGCTTGTCGAGGCGGTCGTCGAAGGCTTCCCCGGTCACCATGTCCGAGATCGAGAGCCGGACGCTGGCGATCTCGCGGGCGAGGAACTCGGTGTCGGCCTGGGTGCGCTCGGCGACCTCTCGATCGTTCTGTGAAGTGACACGGTCGCGGCGCTCCTGGCGGCTTTGAGCCAGCAGGATCAGGGGCGCGGCGTACGACGCCTGGATCGACAGCACCAGCGTGAGCAGAACGAGGCCGCGATCCCACGGATCGAACTGGAGTCGGGCGGGAACGACGGTGTTGAAGAGGATCCAGACCGTGATGACCACGGTCTGCCACACCAGGAAGCGGGCCGTCCCGAGAAAGTTGGCGATCGATTCGCTGAACCGTCCGAAGGTGTCGGAGTCGTACGAAACGCCCACGCGCCCGGCCACGCGGGGAGTGGTGAGATCTTCGCGACGCTTCACGGTGCCACCGCCCGCTTGCGTCGGGTACGCCAGCCTGCGCCGAGCATTCTGTCGAGCACGTCGTCGACGGTGACCGCGCCCAGGAACCGACCCGCTTCGTCCACGACGGCGACCGCCAAGAGGTCGTAGCTCGCAAGCATTTCTGCGACGTCGCGATCGGAGGCGTCAGCAGCCACGGTCGGGTCATCCGCAACCAGTCGACCCAACTGCATGTTGGGGGGCTCGCGCAGCAGGCGCTGCACGTGCACCACACCCACGAGCTTGCCGGTCGGCGCCTTGTACGGCGCCTGGGTGATGAAGACCTGGGTTGCGATGCTGACCACCCAGTCGGGGTTGCGGATCTGTGCGAGCGCTTCGGCGACCGTTGCGTCAGGGGCGAGGATGATCACCTCGGGTGTCATCAGACCGCCGGCGGTGCCTTCCTCGTAGGCCAACAGGCGTCGGACCACGTCGGCGTCGTCGACGTCCATCACGTCGAGCATGCGTTCCTGATCGGCTGGTGCCATCTCGCCGATCAGGTCGGCCAGGTCGTCGTACTCCATTTCGTCGAACACGCCCACCAAACGGTCGCGATCGAGTTGCTCGACGATGCGTATCTGTTCCTCCTCGGGGAGTTCCTCGAGCACGTCGGCGAGACGTTCGTCGTCCATGGCCTCGGCGACCTGACGTCGTTGATCGATGGGGAGGGCGCGGACGATCGCGGCGACCTCGGCCGGGTGGAACTCACGCAGACGTGCCGCTTCGGCCTGCATGGCAGTCTGGGCGTCGAACAGCGCAGGGACCTCGTCGAAGTCGACGAGCCGGTAGCTCGGTCGTCGTCGCAGGGTGCTCTTCCGCGCGAGGCGCACCTTGTCGATCACCCAGTACGTCGAACGAGCATCCTCCTGCGCTCGCAGCGCAATGTCGCTCACGGTCTCGTCGCCGATCTTGCGATCGATCAGTTCGCCACCGATCAGGACTTCGCCGGGGCGGGGCTTGAATGGGTTGAGATCGACGTCCCAGCTGCGCAGCCGTGCTCCGTCGCTGTTGAGATCGGCGATGCGGTTGGCGCTCACGAAGATTCGTCGGCGCTGACTGTTGGCGACGAAGCCCACCACGCGAGGGGGAACTGCCGGCTCTCGGCCCTTGCCGGCCCGACCCGGGATGACGACGATGTCCTCGACTCGGCCGATGTGTGCACCACCGGCATCGAGCAGCGGCAGCCGCATCACCCTGAACGCATAGATCAGGTCAGCGGCCATGGCCGCAGGCTACCCACCCACCGTTGGTCCAACCAGGTAACGGACCGTGTCGGACACCAAACGTCAGAGCGCCTCGACCTGGACGAGTGTGTCGCTGTATGCCACACCTCCGCCCCACTCGGTGAGGGTGTCGTTGGTGAGACTGTTGGCAAGACGACCGTCCGGATGATGGCGGCTCCACCACCCGAACGGGATCGCCACCACACCGGGGCGCAGACGTTCGGTGATTCGCACCGGCAACTCGACCGAGGCCCGGCCGTTCCACACTCGGGCGCTTGCGCCGTGGACGAGACCCCGGGACTCGGCATCTTCGGCGACGAGTTCGACGAACGGTCCGCCCTCGGCCGGGCCGTGCTTGGGAAGATCGGAGTAGCCGGAGTTCAGGAACCGGGTGTGCTGTTTCGGGGTGAGGAGTTGGAGCGGGTACTCGGCGAGCAGGTCGACGTCGCCGCCGGGACCTTCGCGAGGAGCCACGTAGACGGGAACTCGCGGCTGACCCATGCGTTCGAGTTGGTCGGATGCCAGATGTGCTCGGCCGGTCGGTGTGTCGAACTCGCCGTCGCCGAACGGGCGACCGTCGTCTGGGTACGGTGCACGAACCCAACCGACCTCGCGAAGCTCGTCGTGGTCGATCCCGGGGAGCGCGGCACGCAGCAGCGTGTCGTCGTCGTCGAACAACGACGGTTCGGTGTAACCCATGGCTCGACCGAGGCGTCGGAACATCTCGGTGTTCGAGCAGGCTTGCCCCGGTGGGTCGATCGCCGCGGCGTTCCAACCGATCCACAGGTGACCCCAGGGGAGCACGACGTCGTCGCTCTCGATCTGTGACGCAGCGGGGAGCACGATGTCGGCGTAGCGCGCCGTGTCGGTGAGGAACTGCTCGTGAACCACCGTGAACAGGTCGTCTCGCTCCATGCCACGCCGGACGAGTTCGGCCTCGGGCACGGTCACCAGCGGATTGCAGTTCCAATTGACGAGCGCATGCACCCCTGGGCCCGTCGCCTCACCGGCGTGAGGTGTGGTGAGGATTCTGCCCAGGTGGCTCATGTTGAGCGTGCGCGGCTCCGCGCGGCCGTTGGCTCGTTCGAGATCGGGTCGGAGCAGGGCGAGCCCGTCGATGTGGCCCTCGGTGTAGGAGCCGACGCTCTTGGCGATGCCGCCGCCGCGTTCTGCCCACGCGCCGGTGAGGAGCGGCAGACAGGCGAGCGTGCGGTGGAACATCGCACCGTTCTCGTGGTGTTCTGCGCCGATCAGGGTGCGAATACCGGCGGGTCGAACCGTTGCGTAGTCGACAGCGAGCTGCTCGATCACGTCGGAGCCCACGCCGGTGGCGGCAGCTGCGCGCTCGGGCGTCCAGTCGGCGACGGCGTCGCGCAGCTCGTCGAAGCCAATCGTGTGGGAGGCGATCCACTCGTCGTTGGCCAGGCCGTCGCGGATGATGACGTGCATCATCGCGAGCATCATGGCGATGTCGGTGCCCGGAAGAGGTTGGACGAACCGGTCGCCGTTCGATTCGTCGATGGCGTCGGCGGTCGAGGTGCGGATCGGGTCGACGACCACCAGTCGGGCGCCGCGTTCTCGGGCCCGTTCGATCGTCGGCCACAGGTGCCGATTCGTGAGCCTGGTGTTGGTCGCCCAGAGGATGATCAGCTGCGAGTGTTCGAGTTCCAGCGCGTCCATGCCACGGCCGGAACCGTTGGTCATCCGCATGCCGTGACCAACCGTCGGGCCGCAGATCGCCCGTTCGAGCTTCGACGCACCCATGTGTGCGAAGAATCGTCCGTTGATGCCCATCATCGACAGCAGGCTCTGGTTGCCGGCATCGGAGAACGGCAGCACCGCTTCGGCGCCGTGTTCGGCGATCACCTCGTGCAGCCGTCGGGCGATCTCCGCCAGAGCGACGTCCCAGGTGATCTCTTCGAAGTCGCCGGCGCCCTTCGGACCGACCCGGCGCAGCGGGTACAGCACGCGGTCAGGGGAGTAGACACGGTCGAGGAACCGATTGACCTTCGGGCACAACTCGCCTGCTGAGTACGGATGATCGGGATTCCCGCGCAGCTTCACCGCGACCGGTGACGAACCGACCGTGGTGTCGGGGTGGTCGTCGACGGTGACGGTCCAGCCGCAGCTGTCCGGACAGTCGTGATGGCAGGTGCCGTTGACGGTGCGTGTGGTGGCAGCGGTCACTGTTCGATGATCGCACGGAGGTGCGGCCAGGCGGTGGCGAAGCCGAAGTGCAGGGGGAGTTGGTCGACGTAGTCCAGCGGGAACCAGTCGACGGCATCGGTCTCGAAGTTCATCGACGCTCCGAATGGTTCGTCGACCTCGACGACCACGGTGGTGTAGCGCCAGTCGGTTGCCGGCTCGAACACGTACTGACCCAGTAGTCGCGGGGTGCCGGGTGCTGGGCCGACCTCCTCGGTCGCCTCGCGCAGCGCACCCTCGTAGGGGGTCTCCCCGAGGTCGAGGGCGCCGCCGGCGCACGACCAGTTCCCACCCTCGTGGGCCATTGCCGAGCGCTTCTGCAACATCACCAGTGGCTCGTCGTGTGCGTCGTGAACGACGAACACGACCCCTGCTGCGCCGTACACGCCCCAGCGCACGTGCCCGTCGCTGCATTGCATGAACCCGTCACCCGTCCGTCGCTCCAGCACGTCCCCACCCTAGGGATGTCGTGATTGGTGTCGACACCAATCACCACATCGGGGAAGGAAACCGGCGGTGGTGACGTTGGAACCTTCTCGTGAGCAACGCTGCGACCGACACCGAGACATTCGATCTGATCATCGTGGGGAGCGGGTCGGGCAACTCGATCCCCGACTACCTGGCCGATTGGAAGATCGCGCTGGTCGAACGCGACGTGTTCGGAGGGACCTGTCTCAACCGGGGCTGCATCCCATCGAAGATGTTCGTCTACCCGGCCGACGTCGCAGTCGCATCGCAGACCTCGACGAAGCTGGGGATCGACACCCAGTTCAACGGCGCCGACTGGTCGGCGATCCGCGACCGTGTGTTCGACCTGATCGATCCGATCGCCGCCAGTGGCCGCGACTATCGGGCAACCGGGACACCGAACGTCAGCCTCATCGAAGGCACGGCCGACTTCGTCGACGAGCGGACACTCGACGTCGAGGGTCGTCGCATCTCCGCACCGAACATTCTGTTGGCGGCCGGTGCGCGGCCTGTGGTGCCGCCGATCGCCGGGCTGATGGAAACCGGCTTCCACACCTCCGACTCGGTCATGCGCCTGCCAGAGCTCCCGAAGCGCCTGGGCATCATCGGTGGTGGCTTCATCGCCGTCGAGATGGGCCACGTGTTCTCGGGCCTCGGCTCGCACGTGACGGTCTTCAACCGGTCGAACACGCTGCTGCGCGAGTTCGACCACGACATCTCCACCACCTTCACCGAGGTGTTCGGTCAGCGCGTCGACCTGCTGCTCGGCCACATCCCCACCCATGTCGAGCGGGTCGCCGATGGCATCAAGATCACCTGTGCTGTCGGTGAGACGATCGTCGACGAAGTGCTGGTCGCCACCGGCCGTGAGCCGAACAGCGACCTCCTCAACGTCGATGCTGCGGGCCTCGAGTGTCACCACCACGGCACCGTCGCCGTCGACGACACGATGGCCACCAACGTTCCTGGCATCTGGGCCGTTGGCGACCTGGCGAACAACTATCAGCTCAAGCACCTGGCCAACGCGGAGGCAGCGATCGCATTCTGGAACATCGCCCACCCCGACGACCTTCGACACCAGAGCTACAAGGCAGTGCCGAGTGCGGTGTTCTCCAGCCCGCAGGTCGCCACGGTCGGGCTCACCGAGCAACAGGCCACCAAACAGGGGCGTTCGTTCACCGTCGGTCGTCGTGACTACGGGGGCACCGCGTACGGCTGGGCGATGGCGGACGACACCGGCTTCGCCAAGGTGCTCGTCGACAACGAGACCGGGCTGATCATCGGGGCACACGTACTGGGCCCGCAGGCATCGTCGATCATCCAGCCATTGATCCAGGCCATGCAATTCGACCAGCGGGCCGAGGATGTCGCGCGCCAGGTGTTCTACATCCACCCAGCGCTCACCGAAGTGATCGAGAACGCACTGCTCGCAGCGCTCGACTGATCAGTACCGTCGCCGTATGGCCGATCGGTTCACCGATGACGAGATCGCGGCCGCCCGGGCAGTGACGCCGGGCTGTCGGCAGGTGATCCACCTCAACCACGCCGGAGCGTCCCTGCCACCACAGGCGGTGATCGAGGCCCAGATCGATCACCTCCGAGCCGAGGCGGCGTTCGGCGGGTACGAGGCAGCGGCCGACGCGCTCGATCGGCGCAACGCCGTGTACGACTCGATCAGCGAAGCGATCGGCGCTCGACCGCACGAGATCGCACGGATGGAGCACGCAACAGCGGCGTGGAACGCGGCGTTCTGGTCGGTCCCGATGCAAGCGGGTCAGCACATCCTGGTCCACGACCACGAGTACGGCGCCAACATCGTGGCGTTCCTGGCGGCTGCCCAGCGACGCGGCGTGGTCATCGACCGCGTGCCGAGCGACGCCACCGGCCAGGTCGACGTCGACGCGGTCGCCGAGGCTCTGCAACGCCACGACGTCGCACTGGTGTCGCTCACCCACGTCCCGACCAATGGCGGTCTCGTCAACCCGGCCGCCGAAGTGGGCAAGATCGCCAGAGCCGCCGGCGTTCCGTTCCTGCTCGATGCCTGCCAGTCCGTCGGTCAACGCCGGATCGACGTCGACGAGATCGGTTGTGACCTACTGTCGGCCACCGGTCGCAAGTACCTGCGGGGTCCCAGAGGCACCGGATTCCTCTACGTGAGCGATGCAATCGTCGATCGGCTCGCCCCGCCACACCCCGACCACCACGGCGCCGAACTGTTCGCTGCCGATCGGTTCGAGTGGCGCACAGGCGCCCGCCGATTCGAACACTGGGAGCACAACGTTGCTGCCTGGCTCGGCCTCGGTGCAGCCGTCGACCACGCCCTCGGCTGGGGCATGGACCGCATCGAAGCCACCGTCACCGCACGCGCCGAACAGCTCCGCGCGATGCTGCGCGACGTCGACGTCGACGTCTTCGACGAGGGTGCCGAACGTTGCGGGATCGTCACGTGCGCGAGCGACGCGGTGCAGGCCGACGAACTCCAAGCGATGTTGGCCAGCAAGGGCATCAACAGCACCTACACCCACGCCGACTCGTCGCGCTGGGACGTCGAACGTCGAGCGCTCCCACCGCTGCTCCGACTCTCGGTCCACTACACGACCACCTCCGGCGAACTCGAGGTCGCCGTGGCGGCGATCGTCGATCACCTTCGGGGTCGCTGACGCGCCGACGGCGTACCACGTTTAACCTGGACTCATGGCAGTCCCCACCAAGAACTGGGCCGGCAATCAGCGTTGCATCCCCGCACAGGTCCACGAGCCGAGCTTCACCGACGAGGTGGCAGCCATCGTTCGCAACGCCGCAGCTGCCGGCGAACGCGTCAAGGTGATCGGTGGTGCGCACTCGTTCACCGACACAGCGATGACCGACGGCCATCTGCTGTCGCTCGATGCGATGAACCAGGTGCTGTCGGTGAACGGCAACGACGTCACCGTGCAGGCAGGTATCCGGTTGCGCGATCTCAACGATCGCCTCGACGAACTCGGCCTCGCCATCGCCAATCTCGGCGACATCAACGTCCAATCGATCGCCGGCGCCACGTCGACGGCCACCCACGGCACCGGTGTCGAGTTTCCCAACGTGGCAGCCAACATCGTCGGCCTCGAGATCGTCACCGGCGACGGCACGGTGCTGCGCGCCGACGAACAGCACGAGCCCGAACTGCTCCGTGTGGCCCGGGTCGGGCTCGGCGCCCTCGGCATCGTCACCGAGGTGACCCTGCGATGTGTGCCGGCGTTCCGGCTTCATGCCGTCGAGACCATCGAACCGCTCACGGATGTGCTCGCCGACTTCGGCAACGTCATGCGCTCGACCGATCACGTCGAGTTCTACATGATGCCCGGCGCTCGACGCTGCCAGGTCAAGCGCAACACTCGCACCGACGAAGCGGCCCGCCCGCAGGGCAAGGTCGCCTACGTCCGCGACAAGTGGATCGGCGAGAACATTGCGTTCGGCACCGTCTGTCGAGTTGGTCGGAGGTTCCCGTCGCTCGCGCCGAAGGTCGCCAAGCTCGTGATGTCGGCGGCGTCCGAACGTGACGTGATCGACCGCAGCGATCGGGTGTTCTGCAGCCCGCGTCACGTCCGCTTCGTCGAGATGGAGTACGGCATCCCGTTCGATGCGGTCCCCGACGCCATCGGCCGCATCGTCGACCTCACCTCGCGCTTGCCGTTCAAGCCGATGTTCCCGATCGAAGTGCGCGCCTCGAAGGGCGACGACATCCCGTTGTCGACCGCCAACGGTCGCGACTCGGGCTGGATCGCCGTGCACCAGTACGTCGGGGTCCCGTACGAGGCGTACTTCCAGGGCGTCGAGCAGATCATGAACGACTACGCCGGACGCCCGCACTGGGGCAAGATGCACTTTCAGAGCGCTCACACGTTGGCGCACCGCTATCCCGAGTGGGACACCTTCCAGAGCTGGCGCCACAAGCTCGACCCCACGGGCACGTTCCGCAACACCTACACCGACCGGGTGTTGGGCGCCCCCTGACGGCCTACGGGCACCGACCGGTGTCGACCGGTTCGACGAGTTCCGATCTCGACTCTCGACTCGCGAGCACGTCGGGGACGTCGACGGTCCACGCCTGATCGGCTCGTTCGGTGCTGCGGCTCCAGACGATGCCGGCACCACCGTCGGGAAGGTGCACCATCGCACCCGAGTCGCCGGGCTCGATGGTGGCAGCGATCCGGAGGCCGGGTCGCTCCACGTCGGCGTCGCGGTAGATGTCGGTGGTGAGGATGCTGACTCGTTGCACGACGTCGATCTCCAGCAACTCGATCGCGTCGTCGGCCGACCAGGTGGCGACAACGCCCGAATCACCCTCGTCCGCGCAAGCGGCGCGAAGCACGACCGATTCGCTCGGTGGTGAGATCGGGCGCAACGCTGCGACGTCGAGTGCGGGGTCGAACCAGACCACCTCCGCCGGGCTTGCGTCGCCCCGCCCGTCGATCACTTCCACCCGAGTCGCACCGGCCACCACATGGGCGGCGGTGACGACCACCCCGTCGCCGATCGACGTGCCGGTTCCGAATCCGGTGCGTGGCCCGCAGCCGTCGGCGCGGACACGAAGTGTGGCGTTGTTGATCGCCTCGGTGTCGACGCTCGATGCGGCGTCACAACTCGTCAGGACGAGCCCGACCGCGAGTAGCAGGGCGGCGCTGCGCACGCGACGTCGGCCTCGAGCGCGCCGTGCGGTCGGAGATCGTTCGCGCGACCGTTCCGTAGCGCTCGAACCGGTCGGGGGAGTCGAAGGCCGGGTTGTAGAACACCAGGCGATCGACGATGCCGGCGTACTTGGCGACCAGGGCATCGGCCAGGTCGTCCCACCGTGCCTCAGTGCAGAACACGGCGAGGTGGTCGTCGGTGATCTCGGCGGCCATGCCTGCCAGGTCGCCGGCCTTCTGTTCGGCGCGGATTCGCTGGGTCGTCCCTTCGAAGCCGGCCTCGTCCCAGATGAAGGCGTAGTTGGGTGTGGAGCCGTAGAACGACAGCGACGAGCGTGCCATCTCGCGTCCGGCAGCGATCTCGGCATCGTTGTCGCCGACGATCGTGGTCACCGGCACGATCACGGCGACATCGCCGGAGTTGCGACCAGCACGATCGGCGCCGGCGGCAATCCCGGGTACGACGTGACGTTCGAGGTAGCCGGGTTCGCCGATCGGGTGGACGTGCACTCCGTCGGCGACCTCCCCGGCCATCCGAAGCATCCACGGGTTGACTGCCGCGATGTCGACGCTGGGGTCGGCCTGACCGATCGGACCGGGGCTCCACTGTCGGTTGATGAAGTCGAGGTCGTAGAACTCGCCATGGTGCTCGAGCGGCTCGCCGCGAAATGCTGCGAACGACGCCTTGACCGCCAGTACGTAGTCGCGCAGCCGTGGTCCGGGCCGTTCGAACTCGACGCCATAGCGACGAACCACGTGGGTCCGGACCTGCGTGCCGAGCCCGAGGCGGAACTGGCCCTCGGTGAGCTCCTGCAACTCCCAGGCCACCTGCGCCGTGATCATGGGGCTGCGCGGGAAGGCGACGGCGACACCGGTCGACATCTGCAACTGAGGTGCGGCAAGGGCGGCCGCGGTCACCGCTGGATAGGCGGTTCGACCGCCTTCGGTGAACAGCATTCCGTCGAATCCGACGCGCTGCGTTTCGAGCGCCGTTGCGCCCATCTGCCTCAACGCCTTCGGAAAGGTCATCACGTCGACGCGCATGATGCGACCGTAACCTCGGACGTCGTGCACCCACTTCACCGCGCGCTGCTCGCCGCTGCCGGTGGCGAGTTTCCCGATGTCGACGGACTGGCCGAGGTCGTCGAACCGATGCCGGGAGACCATCACGCGAGCGTCGAGTTCACCGGTCACTCGTTGGTGTTGACCGACCGCGATCCCGACGAGGTCCTCGCACGCGGCGCGGACGGTTTCGGCGGTGCATCACAACCCGATCTGCTTCGCTGGCTGGTCGGTCGGCACGGATGGATCGGCAGTCACGACGCCGTGCTCGTCGCCAGTGGACGCGGTGGTGGACGCCTGCCAGAACGGTTCGATCTCGACGACCACCCTCGCGTGGTGCGCTCACGCGAGCACCGACGCGACGTCAGTGTGTACGCGGACGCGACCGGCCTGGTCACGATCGGACGCGGGCTCGTCGACCGGTTGGAGGTCTCGGTCGAGACGTTCGATGGCCAGGCAGCCGGCTCCGGTCGGGGTCTGATCAGGGCGGCATTGGAGCGGATTCCACCCGGCGAGGCCGTGTTCGCGCAGGTTGCGCCCGGCAACGCAGCATCGCTGCGAGCGTTCCTGACCTGCGGCTTCGTGCCGATCGGTGCCGAGACGCTGCTCAATCCCGCGTCGGAAGTGTCACCACCGCTGCACGGTGGTGACACGAAACTGGAACGCGACTGAAGTGTCGGCGTCTTCCAGCTGCGCTAGACCCTGACGCGACGTTGTCGAAGCGTCGAATCCGAGCAGTTGGGCCGGACTCCACCCGAGTTCATACGAGGCGGCATGAACCACGACATCATCATCCGGAACGGCACCGTCGTCGACGGCACGGGCGCCGCGGCTCGCGTCGCCGACGTCGGTGTCGCTGGTGATCGGATCACCGAGATCGTGGATGCGTCGGAGGGTGGCATCACGTCATCTGCCAGCCGCGAGATCGATGCCACGGATCGTCTGGTCACACCCGGGTTCGTCGACATCCACACGCACCTCGACGCTCAGTTGGCCTGGGACCCGATCGGTACCTCCAGCTGCTGGCACGGCGTCACCAGTGTGGTGATGGGCAACTGTGGTGTCACGTTTGCGCCATGTCGGCCCGGCGACCGTGCCACGTTGGCCGAGATGATGGAGAGCGTCGAGGACATCCCGGCCGACGCGATCCTCGACGGTCTCGAGTGGGACTGGGAGACCTACGGGGAGTACTACGAGTCGATCGACCGGCTCCCGAAGGGCCCGAATGCCGGCGGTCTGGTCGGCCACTCCGCGTTGCGCACGTATGTGATGGGCGAACGGGGCCTCGACGAGACACCGGCGACCGGGGACGACATCACTGCGATGGCTCGTCTGCTCGACGAGGCCATGGCCGCCGGCGCCCTCGGCGTGTCGACGAGCAGGACGTTCATGCACCGGGTTCCCGACGGCCGACCCGTGCCGGGTACTCACGCCACCGCCGACGAGTTGCTGGCATTCGCCGAGATCCTGCGCGATCACCGAGCCGGCGTCTTCGAGGGGGCGATGCGACTCGGCGAGCGCGACAACGACAGCTACGACAACTCTCGTGCCGAAGTGGCGCTGATGGGAGAGATCAGCCGCCGGAGCGGTCGACCCGTCAGCTTCGGGCTCACACAGAGCAATCGCCGCCCCGACCTGTACGAGCACGTCCTCGAGTTCGTGAAGGCCGAGAACGCAGACGGGGCGAACGTCCGGCCGCAGACCACCGCTCGCGGTGTCGGAATGCTGTTCGGCCTCGAGACGCGAACCCCGTTCGATCGTTCCCCGTCGTGGAAAGAACTGCGCAGTGCTGTCAACGGTCGGCGACTGCAGATGGTGCGCGACGCCGCGTTCCGTCAGACGCTGATCAACGAGGCCGACGTCCACGGCACGCCACTGAATCTCGACGAGGTGTTCGTCCTGCCCGTCGACGGTGCCCGGTACGACTGCGACCCGGCGAGCTCACTCGCAGCGATTGCCGTCGAGCGTGGCGTGAGCCCCGCGGCAGCGTTCATCGAGTTGGTGCTCGAGACCGATGGCTCGCTCGTGGCCAGCATGCCGTTCCTCAATCAGGACCTGGGAGCGGTCGAGGCGATGCTCGACGACCCGTTGGTCACGCTCGGGCTCGCCGACGCAGGCGCGCATGTCGGACAGATCATGGATGCGAGTCAGCCGACGTTCCTGCTGAGCTACTGGATCCGCGAGCGCAATCGCTGGAGCATCGAGGAAGCGGTGCGGCGACTCACCTCGGACACCGCCGATCTCTTCGGCGTCACCGAACGCGGACGTCTCGCACCCGGAACGTTTGCCGACGTCAACGTGATCGATCTCGAGCAGCTGCATCTGCCCATCCCCGAGTACGTGACCGACTTCCCCAATGGTGCAGGTCGGTACATCCAGAAGTCGAGCGGCTACGACTACACACTCGTGAACGGCGAGGTGTTCATGGATCACGGCGAGCACACCGGTGTGCTCAATGGCCGGCTCCTGCGCTCGACGGCTGCGTCCTGAGTCGACGGCGTCCGATCAGAGTCGGCGTCGGAGCTCGACGTACACCTCGTTGCCGGCGAGCGCGATGAGCTCATCGGCCAGTGAGTCGATCACCTGCTCGTCGGCGGTGTAGGCCTCGCCCCCGTCAGCGCGTTCGGTGCAGCACCAGGCCATCGTGGCCCCGTGCTGACCCCAGTCGGCGCGGGTCCACCGGCGAACGGTGGCCTGTTCGGTGTCGGCGTCGATCTCCTCCCAGTCGATGCGCAACGGCAGCTGCCAGCACACCGACGGCTTCCACTCCGTGGGCGACTCGTCGGCTGCGAGCGCCGCGATGTGCAGCGCACAGCCTTCACCACCGGCGAATCCAGGTCGGTTCAGGAAGATGCATGCACCGTCGACGACCCTGGTGTGCGTGCGCTCGGCGTCGCCGAAGATGCCGTTGGCACCCGCCGGTGTTTCGGTGGTGGTCGCACGTGCGATGGCGTGGAACTGGAATTGTTCGGGCGTCAGCATCGCAGCGTACGCATCGACGTTCATCGCCTCGGCGTGCCCGGCCGGGCCGTCACCGAAGTGTGCGCCGAGCGAGCAGCAACCCTGGTTGAGCTCGGTGGCGTCGCGTTCGAGGATGCCTTTGCAGCCGTTGCCGAACAGACAGGTCCAGTCAGACTCGAGGAACTCGCGTTCGAAGCGCCAGACGGTGTCTGCTCGGACGACTTCGACGAACGGCTCGGCGTCGGAACTCTGATGCGAGGGAGTCATGACTGGGTGAAGTGAACGGTGCGCCCGCGGGGGCCGAGGTCGATCGGTTCCGGTTCGGTGCCGTCGGTGGCACCGATGTCGAGCATGACCACCCGTGTCGAGCGTTCGGCGGCGACGCTGGTGCCGTCGAGTGACACAGCGAGCACGGTGTCTCCCATCTGGATCTGCTGCACACCGTCGGCGTCGATCACGTCGAACCCGTCTGACGTTGCGGTGGCGGCGGTGCATCCGGAGGCATCGGTGAGCACTGGCTCACTTCCGGCTGCTTCGGCGATGATGGTGCCGTCGGTGAGATCGATGAGGCTCACCTGCGGTTCGCCGCCGCCCGGGGTGGCGATGGCGCCGATGCAGGTCGAACCGAACGGTGGTCGACCGCCACCGATCGGTCGTTGGTCGTCGAAGGTGACCACGACCTCGGCTGAGGTGTCGACGATCGCCGTGCCCGAGGTGCCGGTGATCACCAAACGGTCGCCGCTCGTGGTGACGTCTCCCGATTCGACCGTGCCGGTGTCGACGCGCCCGGCTTCGGAGACCTCACCATCGGACGACGACATCACGATGAGGTCGCCGTCCACCGTCACCAGCACGATGCCGGAGTCGGCGATCATCCCGGCGCGAACTGACGGCGTACGACCGGTGGCGATCTGCTCGCCATCGTGGTCGAAGACGCTGACCGTGGCGTTGTTGCCGACGTTCTGGGCGGTGACGACCAGATCGGAGTTGATGGCGAGCGCGAGACCCGGGAAGAAGGATGGTTCGTCGCGGTCGAACGAGAACAGCACGCTCTGGAAGTTGCCGGCATCGGTGACCAACACGTCACGTCCGGACGTCGACGACCGCGACTCGGCGAAGTCGTATCGAGCACCGACGACGGGTGCGAAGGAATCGGTGTCGATCACCTCACCGCTGGGGCCGTGGATCAGGACCGCCCGACCGCCGTCGGGTCGCGGCGCGATCATCACGAGTGCGCTGCCGGCGGGGTTGACGATGTCCCCTGCGCCGAGTTCGTACTCGTCGACGCTCTCGTCGCCCACGTCGACCACGGCCACGAGCTCGTCGTTGGCGACGACCAGGGTGGAGTCGACAACCGCCGAAGCGTTCGGCGTCCGGACCCCGGACTCGATACGTGAGAGCTCCTCGCCCTCGGGGTCGTCGACGATCACACGTCCGGTGCGGTCGTCGACCAGCACGAGCCGATTCCAGTCGGCGCCGACCGCTCCCGACCCGGTCGTCTCCTCGCTCGACCCCATGAGCTGGCCGATGACGATCGAGGCGGTGGCGAGCACAGCAACCACGCCACCGACCACGATGGCGCGCCGGATCAGGTAGTTCGGCGACCTTCGAGTGCTCGATCGGGTGCCGCTGGGTGGCTCGTGTGCCCTGGCGGACTCGATGGCCCTCGACGGATGATCGGGTTCGAACCCGTCCTCGTCGTCGAAGAGGTTGGGTCCGGACGGCATCGTTCTGGATCGTACGCGGACTAGCGTCGGCGCGCATGGAGTTCTGCTGTCCGAGATGCACCACCGACGTGTTCGAGGACTTCTACGGCCCCTGCGCAACCTGTCGAACCCAATTGCGCGACGCGTTTCGCGCCGAGGGACGAGTCGTCGAAGTGGCCGACTACGAGCCGAAGATGAACGTCACCCCGAACGCGGTTGCGCTCAAGGACGACTGACGATTCACGTTTGCGTGACACTTCTGGTGGGCCGCTCCACCGAGAATGCCACGCAAACAACTGAACTCAGTCGACCGAGGAGGGGAGACCCCCGCCCGGGCGGAACTCCGACTGCTTGGCCTCCTTCGCGGCCGCGGCCTCCGCTGCTTGCTCCATCGTGGTCTGCATGGCGGCTGCAGCCTTGTCGTTGGCCAGGATCTTGCTGACCACTGCCTGTGAGGCACCGGCCATCAACTCCGCTTGATGGCGGTTCAGGTACTCCTGCGACTCACGCAAACCTGCGGTGTAGCCGTTGATCTCGGGGATCACGTAGCGGGCGACCAGGTCCCACGACCGCATCGTCGCTTCGCGATTCGCCCAGTCGTGGGCGAAGCCGAGCACGACGCCGAAGCCACCGGTGATGTCCTGGAGGTGGCGGATCGCTGCGACGAGATCATCGGGCGTGCCGATGACGCCCGCACCCGCCCCGGGCGAGCCGTCGCCGACGGTCTGTTCGAGCAGGTCCCACTTGTCGTCGACGTGGGTGGCGTTGGGCCGCCCGAGTGTCCAGACGTTGTACTCGTTGTGCCAGCGATGCAGCCCGTCGACGGCCTCGTTGCGGGCCTGCTCGCGCGACTCGGCGATGTGGAACGCCAGCATCACGCGCCAGTTCTTGCGGTCGACCGTCTGACCGTGTTCTGCGGCGGCATCCTCGGCGAAGCTCCACTGTGTGGGCAGTGCTTGGAGACCAGCCGTCGAGTTCGACGCGATCGACAGCACACCCATGCCGTACTTGCCGGCGAGCGTCATCCCCGACGGTGAGATCGACGACGCCGTCACCATCGGCAGCTCCTCCTGCAACGGCAGCAGTTGCAGTCGAGCGTCGTTGAGGGTGAACCACTCGCTGTCGTGGCTGAACCGGTCGTCGCCACGCAGGAGGCGCGTGATCACCGAGAGCGCTTCGTCCTGGCGGTCGCGCTGCACCATGGGATCGATGCCGAGTGTGCGGGCATCGGATGCGAGCGCGCCGGGCCCCGAACCGAACATGGCGCGACCACGGCTCATGTGGTCGAGCTGCACGATGCGCTGTGCGACGTTGAACGGGTGGTGGTACGGCAGGCTGGTCACGCCGGTGCCCAGCATGATGTTGTGCGTGCGCTGTGCGGCTCCGGCGAGGAACATCTCCGGCGAGGCGATCATCTCCCAACCGGACGAGTGGTGTTCACCGCACCAGAACTCGTCGAAGCCGAGACGGTCGAGGTGTTCCGCGAAGTCGATGTCGCGCTGGAACTGCAACGTGGGATGCTCACCGGTCGGGTGATGGGGAGCGAGGAAGGTGCCGAAACGCATGCGGGACATGACGTGATGGTAGGGAGCGGGGAAATCGCCGCTCCCACCGGACCCTGCAGGTGCAACGATCTGACGGTGCGCGAGATCGAACTACGACCAGTGAACGACGAGGATGTCGCTGCGATTTCGCGAGTGATCGATGCGCAGGACACCTGGTGGTGGGGGGAACCCGACGGTGACATCACCGACGTGCGCGACGAGCTGGGGCGGGTCGAGTTGTCGATGGGTTCACTCGAGATCGGGTCGAGGGTGGCGTCGGTCGGCGATGAGCTCGTCGGCGTCGCACTGATGGTGGGCCATGGACACACGAGCGTGGCGGTCGATCCGACGATCTCGGATGCCGCTGCCGTTCGCCTCTCCCTGTTCTCCTGGGTGGCGAGCTTCGGTGACGTCGAGATCGAGTCGCCGGCTCAGGACTTCGATCGTCTGGCGGAGTTGGCATCGATCGGGTTCGTACCCCGGCGATCGAGCTTCGAGCTGGAACGGCCGGGCGACGTCTCGGGTCTTCCGACACCCGTCTGGCCGAGTGGTGTCGCAGCGGTGCCGTTCCGGCCGGGAGCCGACGACGAGGAACTCCACGAGATGATCTACTCGTTCTGGACCGACGTTCCCGGCCACACCCATCGGCCGATCGATGAGTGGCGGGCACTGCTGGTCACCGGACCATGGTTCGATGCGGATCTGGTGGTGGTGGCGCGCGCCGCGGACGGTGCTGGACCGATCCTCGGTTGTGCGCTCGGCCGGACCTACACCGGCAACGTCGGCTGGGTGTCACAACTCGGCGTTGCGCAGTCGGCCCGCGGCCTGGGGCTGGGCCGGGCGGTGCTGCTCGAGGTCTGCCACCGACTCGGCCGCAAGCAGCCGAGCGTGATCGGTCTCGGTGTCGAAGCCGAGAATGCGAATGCCCTCGGGCTGTATCGCAGCGTCGGCATGGACGTTGCCCGTGAGTGGGTCCATTGCCAACGTCGATGACCGGACCCGCTGTGCGGGGGGTATCGTGTACCAGTCCCTCTTGAGGGGCATCCCTTCGGGGACGTAGCTCAGTTGGCTAGAGCACCTGCTTTGCAAGCAGGGGGTCGTGGGTTCGATTCCCATCGTCTCCACCACGAAGTACCTGGTAGATGGTCTGTTCGGGAGATCGGGTACGTCGAGTCGTGCCAGAAGCGTGCCAGTGTTGACCGTTGCTACTTGTGCTGATCCGGTTCATGCTTGTCGTGTTGGCTCCGGTTGGTGTGTTCCAGTTCGGGGACTGGCTCCGGTAGCTGGGCGACAGTGGCTCCGGTAGCTGTGTTACGCGCGTTTGTTCTCGACAGCCGTGGCCGAGCCCTCTTCGATGGTGATGTTCAACGTCATCGTCGGTTCGGGGAGGGTCATCGTGTTGGTGGAGCTGGGGCTTGTGGAGCAGCGGTATGCGGCGGTGTTGGCAGTGATCAACGAGGCCGAGTCGGTCACTGATGTGGCGTTTCGGTTCGGCGTGACGCGTCAGACGGTGCATCGATGGTTGCGTCGCTACGCGACCGAGGGTCTGGCGGGGTTGGCGGATGGGTCGACGAAGCCGTTGTCGTGTCCGCATCAGATGCCGGTCGAGGTCGAGGCGCGGATCGTGGAGTTGCGTCGCTTGCAGCCGGGTTGGGGGCCGCGCACGATCAGGTTTCGTCTCGAGGCCGAGCGGGTTGATCCGTTGCCGTCACGCTCGGCGATCTATCGCTGTCTGGTGCGTCATCAGTTGATCGTGCCCGAGGCGCGGCGTCGGAAGAAGGGTGACTATCGGCGCTGGGAGCGGTCGCGGGCGATGGAGTTGTGGCAGATGGACGTCGTGGGTGGTGTGCAGTTGGTGAACGGGTGGAAGGCGTCGATCGTGTCGGGGGTTGATGATCACTCGAGGTTCGTGATCTCGGCGCATGTCGTGGAGCGGGCGACGGCTCGACCGGTGTGCGAGGCGCTCACGAAAGCGATGCGGGCTCATGGTGTGCCGCGCGAGATTCTGACGGACAACGGCAAGGTGTTCACCGGCAGGTTCGGGCCGGGCAAGGGTGAGGTGCTGTTCGATCGGATCTGCCGGGAGAACGGGATCAAACACATCTTGACGGCGCCACGCTCGCCGACCACGACGGGCAAGGTGGAGCGGTGGCACAAGACGCTGCGTGAGGACTTCTTGAACGGCAAGGTGTTCAACGATGTCGCTGACGCGCAGGCGCAGCTGGATGTGTGGGTGCACGAATACAACCACGACCGACGACACCAGGGCATTGGTGATGTGGTGCCGTGGGAACGTTTCCGACTGGCCGCGTCGGAGCCGGCAGAGCCGGTCGAGCCGACCGAGGAACCGTCGACGACGCGCAAGGTCGGCCGGACCGGCAAGATCAGTTTCGCTGCCCAGCTGTATCCGGTCGGGGTGTGGCTCGACGGTGAAACCGTCGAGGTCTCCGTCGCCAACGGGTTGGTGTCGATCCATCACCGCGGTGTGCTCGTCGCGACCCACGCACAACGTCATCGACCGGCCAAGGAGAAGCTGGCGTTGGCTCGCAAGTCGAAGTCGTCTCGGCCGCGTCCGAAGCAGGCAACCGTCGGCCAGAGCGTGACCGCAAGGTCGACTCATCCGGGTACGTGAGCTTCGCCGGGTTCAGCTATCGGGTCAGCCGCAAGCACTGCCGCCGCCAGGTGCAGGTCGCGATCGTTGGTGACACCGTCGAGATCTCCGCCGGCGGCGAACTGCTGAAGGTCCATCCGATCCGTCACGACCGCTCCCGCGAGAACGGCGCCTTCGCCAACGCCGGCGGCCGACCCTCCCGGATCAACGCCGCCTAACCCCTCCCGGCACTGGAACACGACTACCGGAGCCAAACCGGAACACGGGTACCGGGACTTGACATTGACCGTTGCTACTGGCACGAAATGGCCGGACTGGTACAACTGGCCCTCGACGTCGAGTTCGTTTCCGCAGGCCAGGACTGCTGTCTCGTGGATCGCGCACCTGCGTTTTCGGCAGAGGGTCGACGTGGTGTGAGATCGGCCAGGCGATGATCGAGGGCACGGACGTGTGCCGCTGAGCCCTCAGCATCTGTCGGATCTGCCCACTGGCAGTTGGCGGATATTGTGCGGTGGGCTGATCGGGCTCCGAGGTCCAACACTTCGCCGCTGACCGAGTGGGGCGGGCGGTTGCATCTTCTCGATCTTGTCTCGCTCGTGACAGGGCGATGGCCGACCGCCAGTTGTCACACGCCTTGTGTGATGCCGCTCACAGACATCTGTCAGGCGGGTGACGATCGTGGACTCCAACTCGGTGAGCCGAATCGACGGCGTACCGCAACACCAACTGAGTGGAGACAGTCATGAAGAAGTTCCTAGCCATAACAGCGGCCGCCATCGTGATGTCGATGGCGTTCGTAACGCCGGTCGACGCGAAGCCGCCGCAAGAAGTGATAGTCGACGACTACATCGTCTTGTTCCCTGACACAAACATCAACAGATCGGTGTTCGTCAACATCACTGCACGCGACTTCTGCGACTGGCTCAGCGGGCCTCCAACCGGGCCGCCTCCAGCCATCGACAGTGTCACCTTGCGAGGAGTCTCAACTGGCAAGGGTGCGATCGTCGGCAAGGTTGATGCGGAAGACCTCTACATCGAGATCTGGACCTTCGACGAGAATCCGTCGCCGCTGGTCGGTCCCTGTGAGGACATCCAAGATCAGCTCGACGACCCAGAAGCGGAACCTTGGGCCATCGGGACAGCCGACTTCAAGGGCAAGACCAACGACGCTGACATTGGCGCAGGGTCTTCCGGAACCCGTGGAGTCAGCTTCGGTGACCGGACAACGGCGCAGGTGACCGACCAGGAGGGCAACACCTATCGCTACAGCAACGTCTTCCGGCTCAACGAACAGTGCAATGTGCCCGAATTTGGGCCGCCGTCGTGTCTCGTGGACAACTCACAACTCAAGATGCTCTGACCCGAGAAGTTGCTTGTGTGGAACGCAGGTGCGCAACCCGGTTGCGGTTGCGCACCTGCGTTTCGCTCGGATTTTGAGCAGCGCCAACGGCGACCAGCCATTGTGCGTAGCTCAACTCCAGTAGGGGGACGCCACAGCAACCGCTGAAACGTCCGGCCGCAACGCCCGTCCCCATGTGAGGGACGGCCACTCGAGTATCAATCAGGCCCAAGTAGCGCACTGCACTTCGCCGCCCCAACGGGCCGGGCGCACGCCGGAGCGGCAATGATCGTGGCGTGAATCCCAGGCGGTGCCGGCAAGTCCACGTTTGCTCAAAGCCTGTCCGAGGTGGCCGGCGGAGCACCGGTGATCCACACCGACGACTTCGCATCTCTCGACAACCCAACCGACTGGTGGCCCAGCCTGCTCGAAGAAGTCATCGAACCGTTGGTTCGAGGTGATGCAGCCCGCTACCGACGCTACGACTCTTCATTGGAGACCCGGGCCGACTGGCACACGATCGAGCCTGCACCGATCGTCATCATCGAAGGCGTTTCAGCGGGTCGCTCGGAGTGGGCGGCGCATCTCAGCTTCCTGGTTTGGATCGAGACTCCGACCGACCATCGGCTTCGGCGCTGCTTCGAGCGAGATGGCATCGCCGACCTGAGCGACTGGGACACCTACGAAGCCGAGGAACACGCTCACTATGCACGCGACCCCACTCGCGAGCGCGCTGACATGGTCATCGACGGGACGCAGCCCGTGGAGTCCTCGCGCACAGATCGACAGGCATCATCGCGCCCAACACGCCTGTGGGCGCAGCATCGCCCTCTACGCAGGAATGGTGCGGTCCATGGTCATCGGTCCGCCATGTTCTGAGATCGATGCGAAAACGGGCGCGCCATCAAGTCGGTATTCGCCATAGGAACGCTCGGCTCGCTTCGTGAATCCAAGTCGTCCAAAGATGTGCTGGGACACCAGGTTGGTCGCCTCAGTGACCGCTGATGTGTATCCCTTGATGGCCCCATTGGCAAGGCACGCCGAAACGAGGTGCTGGCCGATCATGCGACGAGTGAATTGCTCGGCGACACCCAGCAAGAACAGGTGGAGAGTCTGACCCGGCTCGATTGTCCGTACATTCCGGTACTCGGCATCGATCTGACCCAGCAGGTCGAGGATGGGATCGAACTTGTCCGACACCGCTTCGAGTCCTTGCGGGGGTGGCGCCGCGGCGTCGTCTGTCAGCAGAACACCCGCCAGCTGACCGGTCGCGACATCTCGGGCGACGACGGTCAGGCCGTCCACACCCGCTGCTGGTGACCAGAGTTCGACGAACGCCTCGAATTCGTTTGGGGTGAGGCCAACGGCGACTGCAGGCGGATCGTGTTGCGTGAAGCTCTCCGCGAGCAGGCGAGCCATGTCGGGTGTGTCCTGAGGTCGACATACGGAGTACTCGATGCCTGAGATCACTTGTGGCGGCGTGTTGATCATCCGAGGGCTCCGGATTGTCGTGAGACGCTCCAATGCGGACGATACAGCACGTCAACAGGTGGCCGGTTGTGGGTTCAGGGGCCACAAGTAGGCGGTCGCCGGAAGGAGTTCGTCGTCTTCGTCAAGCTCGACCGACCCAGCCTCGCTGCCCCCCATGTGTTCGTAGAACTGCCGGGCCGGCGCATTCGCCGCGAGCACCACGACTCTGGCGTTCTCGGCTCCCTCGGCCCGGAGCCGCTCGAAGCTCGTCGACAGCAATCGCCGTCCAACGCCACGACCCTGATGCTCCGGCGCAACGTAGAGCGCGTCCACCTCACCCTCGCCACTCTCATTCACGGTGCCCATCACCAGCCCGACGATCATCTCCGACTCCGTCGCCACGAGCACATGGGACCGGCCGGCTGCTTCAGTGGCGATCTCCAGGAGAGTTCGGTTCCAGGCTGCGGCAGACACCTCAACCGTCCAGTTCTCGCGACGGCGTTCCCAGAGTTCGCGTGGAACCTGGTGTTGATGCGCCTCGAGCCACGACGCAACGATGCACGACGCAAGTCCGTCGACATCAGCAAGATCAGCGTCCCGTACCAGCATCGCCCCGCCCGGACGGTAGCTCGCGCCGCACCCACGCGGTAACGGCCCGACTGCGGTGCAACAGAATCACGGAGTCAGCAGGCGGAGCATCGTTGCGATCGTCCTCGTTACATGTAACATTGGCTCCATGGCTCGTCGACAGTCCTCGTCACCCACCGCCATTCGTGTTCGCGCTCACCGTCAGCGACTCCGCGAACAAGGGCTCCGGCCCATCCAGATCTGGGTTCCCGATGTCCGGTCCCCGCAGTTCGCTGCGCAGGCGCACCAACAGTCACTCGCCATCGCGTCGAGCCCACACAAAGCCGACGATCAAGCGTTCATTGACGCGCTGGCCGTCGGCGAGTGAAGCGGGGGGAGATCTGGACTGCGTCGGCGGGCAGCGGCTACGTCGGCAAGCCCCGACCCGTCGTCATCGTCCAAGATGACCGCTTCGACGCCACCGCGTCGGTGACCGTCTGTGCGTTCACCACTGATCCGACCGACGCACCACTGATCCGATTGCTCGTCGAGGCCGACGAGGTGACCGGTATCCGCGAGTCCAGTCGGCTGATGGTCGACAAGGTCGCCACCATCCCCCGCTCGAAGCTGGGTGAACGCGTTGGCCAGTTGAGCGACGACGACACGATCAGGCTCTCGCGTGCTCTGGTGGTGTTCCTCGGTCTCGCCGGACCCTGACGAACCCGCACACTTCACACACCCAGAATCACCGATACGGCGGTCAAACCCGCGCCGCATCGCGGCCCAAGTCGCGCGCCCGATATCGGCGCCGAGGTCGCACCCGTCGGACGCGGTCAGTGATCGCGTCATGAGCTGCGTCGCAGACCGATCCGGGCGCCACAGTTCGGCCGGATATCGAGCGCGCCTGTCTCACCCGTTGGGTCGATGGTCTCTCCGAGCCTGCACCGAGTGAAGCCCACAATGGGTTTGATGGCCAGGTCACCTCGATGATGCGGACCGTCCAGACAGAGCGAGACAGGGAGATTCGAGATGAGGCGCACACTGGCAGCACTGCTGGTTGTCGGGCTCGTCGTGACTGCGTGCAGCGCCGGTGAGTCCTCCGATGAGCAACACTTTGAAGCATCCAGGGCCACGCTCGACGAGATCGTGGCGCTGCTGGACGACCCGTCACAAGTCGGCACCGAGGAGGAAGTGGCAGCCGCGAGGCGTTCTACAACACCCTCTACTCCGGGATGATGGACGCCACGCTCGACGTCACGCACTCGTGGGTGTCGAAGGACGGGTCCCAGGGCGGCGCGCTGTGGCTGTGGAAGGGCACGAACGCCAGGGGCAACCCGTTCGAAGTCGCCGGGATCAGCCTGATCGACTTCGACGAGAACGGCAAGGTCGCCCACGAACTCGTCACCTATCCGCACCCGAACGAGTACATGCAGGAGGCGATCTTTGGCGCAGCTCGCGGGTGTGGCGATTGGGTCCGTGGATGAACAAGGCGAGCTCGTTCGTTCGTGTCCGATAGCGGAGCAGATCGTCTGATGGGTGCCCGTCGAGCCGGGGCACCGTCTGCACGACAGCGGAGATGTTGCGCAGCTTGTTGATGACGGCGAACTCCCCTTCTCCGACGTCGAGGCTCATCATGCGGCCGAGTGTCTCGGCGAGTACCGGAACGTCGGTGAACTGACCGTGGTCATGGTCTCTGTCCTCCGCGTCGAGGACTGTACGGCAGTCGTCGAAGAGCCAACGGATGGCGCGCGTACGATCCGAGCTGTGATCGAACTCATCCAGGATCTCCCGGACGGTTGCATCGGCATGCGTGCAGTCGGGCAATTCACCGTCGACGACTTCACGGCGACGATCGAGTCGAATGTCGAAGCGGTCGTGCAACGCCACGCTGAGCTCCGACTGATCCTGCACCTCGGTGACCGCTTCTCGGGTTTCGGGGAGGGCGCTTGGGCAGATCTCACCGATGAATTGCGTCAGATTCATTTCCATCGCGGAGCGGTGGTCACCGACGACGGCCACCTCTCCACGGCGATCAACCTGTTGAAGTGGACGCTGCACGGCCACGTTCGGACCTTCCGCAACCACGAGTTCGATCAAGCGGTTCGTTGGGTCGCCGCCTGACGCGACTGCCCGAGGACCTGCGGGTCACCACGTTCTCGGGTGAGCTCAGCCGGTTGGGCATTTGTCGCATCAGCCGATCAAGTCGCCCGCCATGGCCCGTGCTTCGATGGGTGCCGGACCCAGTCGCGTTCGACCGTCAGGCCCTCAGCTCATGGCCGAGTCGTCCCCCTCGGTTCCAGGCGGGCCCAGGCGGTCGTAGAGCGCCTGCATGATCTGGGCGGCGACCATCATCGCGACCACGATCAGGATCACCTCGAGCAGGTGACCGAGCGACACATGGTCACCGAAGACGATGTCGACCACTTCGAGGATGACGAACTTGCCGCCGAAGAGGACGAGCCAGATCACGATGACCCCCGCCACGTTCCACGAGTGTCGTTCGAAGAAGACGTGGTGGATCCGATGCTCGAACCGGGACAACAAGCCGATCATCGCCGTGAGGAGAACAGCGGTGAGCACCGAGATCCAGAACGAGTCGATCACCACCTCGTCTGCGAACTCGACGAAGAGGTTGAGCACCACCACGTTGACGAGAATGTTCAGGGTCGCGCCGCCGAACACCTGTTGGCGACGGGTGACGGTGATCAGATCGCCGCCGCGCAGCGGATTCAGCACCTTCGGTGTCCCGTTGGTCATGGCGCGAGAGGCTAACGAGCCCTTGCCGGACGGCCGATCACGGCGAAGGTGACCGCTGCCGCGTGGCCCACGTTGAGTGAGTCGACGTCGGTCGAGATGGCGATCCGAACCCGATGGGTCGACGCAGCCATGGTCTCAGCCTCGAGCCCGTGGCCTTCCGCGCCGAGTACGACGGCAACCCGATCGGGAACCTCCATGTCCCACAGGTCGATCGCGTCGACATCGGGAGTGAGCGCCCAGGTCTCGAAGCCGGCGTCGCGAAGGGTGTGCAGGGCACTCGGCCACTCCTCGGCGCCGGCGCGGCGCCACCGGGACGTGGAGAATCTCGCCCATGCTCACTCTGACCGTGCGCCGCTGATACGGATCGTTGCAGGTGGGGCTGATGATCATGCCGTCGATGCCGAACGCTCGTGCGGCACGAGCGATCGCTCCCACGTTCTGGTCGTCGTTGAGCGCTTCGAGCACGACCAGACGCCGGCACCGGCTCGCCAACTCCGCAATGGTCGGCATGGGAGCGCGGGCGGCCGACGCGAGGCAACACCGGTACATGTTGAAGCCGACGACCTCGGCGAGGACGTCCTGCTCGGCGACGTAGACCGGTACGCCGGTCATCTCGGGCCGCGACATCGTCGAAACGAATCGCTTGAGGCGTTTCGGGTGGAGGAGCACCGAACGCATGCGATGCCCCGAGTCGAGCATTCTGTCGATCGGGACGTATCCCTCTCCCATGAAGTACTCGTCGGTCTCCATCTCGGCGCGGGCCGCGATGTTGTTCAGTTCGCGGTAGTCGTCGAGGCGCGGATCGGCCGGGTCGTCGATGTACGTCACGCCGTCGACCCGGCCGACCTGATCAGTCGGCTGCGCAGCGTGGGGGTCTGTCGTCATCGATCCATCAACTCGCCGAACGCCGAGCAGTCGGGGTTCTCGCACATCGACGGCTCACCGGGCGCCTCGGGTGGCAGTGCGCTCACCCCGCACGCCGTGCAGATCGGTGAGACGTCGCCGTCGTCGGTTTCGTCCCACAAGCCGCTCACTCCCCCAGTGTCGCCGCCGTCGAAGCGTTTCGTTCGCACTCGAACACGCTGCGATGCGGTCGAGCACTCGGGCTCGAGGTCAGATGCGCTCAGCGCGCAGCGTCGATCGCCGCACCTTGCCGGCTTCGTCGCGAAGTGGTTCGTCGACGAATTCGATCGATCGGGGAAGCTTGTAGGTGGTCAGCCGTTCGGCGAGGAAGGCGAGGAGTTCACTGTCGGACACCTCGGTCGCCTCGGCCTGGACGATTGCGTGGACGTCGTTGCCGCGGTCGTCGTTCGGCAGTCCGATCACGGCACAGGAATGCACTGCCGGGTGCTCGCCCAGCGCGGCTTCGATCTCGGCCGGGTAGATGTTGGCACCACCGGACAGGATCATGTCCTGCACCCGGTCGCCGAGGTACAGGTAGCCGTCGGTGTCGAACCATCCCATGTCGCCCAGTGACTCCCAGCCGTCGCCCAGGGTCTTGGCGTCGGCGCCGACGTACCGGTACGTGGGGCTGTCCCGCGACGACCGCATCCACAACTCGCCCTCGTGTCCGGCGGGCAGTTCGTTGCCCTCGGCGTCGCAGATCTTCATCTCACCGGAGCTGACACGACCGACCGATCCACGGTGCGTGAGCCATTCGGTGCCCGTGATGATCGTGGCGGCCTGAGCTTCGGTGCCTGCATACAACTCGAAGATCCGCTCGGCTCCGAGCCAGTCGATCCACGCCTCCTTCAACCACGGTGGGCACGGTTCGGCGAGGTGCCAGACGACGCGAAGCGACGACAGGTCGTAGCCGAGTCGAGCGTCGTCGTCGAGACGCAGGATCCGCTTCATCATCGTCGGCACGAGGTAGACGACGTCGACTCGGTGGCGTTCGATCGATGCCAGCACGTTCTCGGCGTCGAAGCGCGGGAGCACCACGACGTGGTTGCCCTGGAGCAGTGCCTGGCACGACCAGACCGCCGGACCGTTGTGGTAGAGCGGTCCGGGCACGAGCATGCAACCATCCGGGGCGATCGCCAGCGGGGGCGGTGCCTCGGTGTCGAACAGGGCGGGGTCGCCCGACACGATCAACTTCGGCCGTCCCGTCGATCCACCCGACGTCGGCGCCTTCCATGCCGGCGACACGACGTCGGGCAGCGCCTCGTCGTCGAACTGCGGGGGTGGCTGGTGGCCGAGCGGGAGATGCACGATCGAGTCGGGCAACTGCTCGAAAGCGTCGTCGGGGGCCCCGATCACCACCGTCGAGCCGGCGAGTTCGACGATTGCCGCGAGCTCGCGTCCGGGCAGTTTGGCCGACACCGGCTGGGGGATCGCGCCCACCTTCCAGCAGGCGACGTAGCTCACGAACCAGTCGACCGAGTTCGGTACGGCAACCGTGACGAACGAACCCTCAGCGATGTCGTACGACTGCAGTTCGCGAGCGAGTCGGGTCGAAGCCGAGTCGAGCGCAGCGCGGCTCATCGTGACGTCGCCGCACGTGACCGCGGGCGCGTCGGGGTCGTTCAGGGCCAGTGCTCGCAATCGAGCGGGAAACGACAGGAACACGATGCAGGCCTCTCTCCACGTCGATCGACTCGAAGTGTTGCAGGCCCTGCCGGCGAGAAGAGAGCCAGGCGCAGAGAACCCGGAGGTCGTTCGACGGTCGGGCTGCTCGAACGTGTGTCGGCTACCGTCGTTGCACGTCTGGGAGGGGGACAACATGCAAGTGACAGTGTTGGGTTCGGGTTCGTGGGGGACGACGGTGGCGTCGCTCGTCGCCGGTCGCAACGATGCGCTGCTGTGGGCTCGGCGGCCCGATGTCGCCGAGGAGATCCGCACCGAGCATCGAAACAGCACGTACCTCGCAGACTTCGAGCTTCCCGCCTCGCTCGATGCGACCGACGACCTCGAACGGGCGGCGCAGCACGCCCACGTACTGGTGGTGGCAGTTCCGAGCAGTGCGTTCCGATCCACGCTCGAGTTGGCGAAGCCGTACGTTCACCCGTGGATCCCGGTGGTGAGCCTGACGAAGGGGTTCGAGCAGGACTCGATGCTTCGGATGACCGAAGTGATCGAGGACGTGCTCCCCGGTCATCCTGCAGCAGCACTCAGCGGGCCGAACATCGCCAAGGAGATCATGTCGGGACTCGCCGCAGGAAGCGTGATCGCCACGAAGGACCTGCAGGTGGGTGCGGCGCTGCAAGCAGTGTTCCAGCGCGGTCTCTTTCGGGTGTACACCAACCACGATGTCGTCGGATGCGAGATCGGTGGTGCGCTCAAGAACGTGGTGGCCATCGCCACCGGGATGGGCGAGGGTCTCAGCGCCGGCGACAACACACGGTCTGCGGTGATCTCGCGTGGCTTGGCCGAACTCACCCGACTCGGCGAGGCCATGGGTGGCGAGGCGGCGACCTTCGCCGGGCTCGCGGGACTCGGCGACCTGTTGACCACCTGCATGAGTCAGCACAGCCGCAACCGCTACGTCGGCGAGCAACTCGGTCGGGGTCGCACGCTCGAGGACATTCTCGACGAGATGCACATGGTCGCCGAAGGGGTCAAGACCGCTCGAAGCACGGCGGCCTTCGCCGAGCGATACGGGTTGGATCTGCCGATCTTCCGGTCGGTCGAAGGGGTGGTCGACGGCAAGTCGACCGCAGCCGAGGCGTACGCAGGGTTGCTGCGGATCCAGCCCGGCCACGAGAGCCAGCCTGGCTGACTCGCACGCCGCGCTGGCGGTGATGCGGGGAGGCGGCCGGGCCCACCGAAACGGGAACAACAAAAACATTCACCCGTTCACACATTTCGGGTTGTATGAATCCCAGTTCCGGTATTAAGGTTCGAGCAATGTCTGGAGTGCTCGTCGCCATCCCCCTGCTGCCGCTGCTCGCGGCGGCGGTCATCCAACTTGCCGGCTTGGCGCCCCGCACCGCTGCACAAGTGGCGGTGGGTGCGAGTGCCGTGTCGGCCGTCGGCGCCCTGGCGTTGTTGATCGTGGTCGGTGTCGACGGCCCGGTCGACGCGGTGGTCACCAACTCCGACGGCGCTGCGGTGGCAGGGCTGGTGGCCGATCGGGTCGGTGCCATCCTGCTGCTGCTCACCAGCGTGGTCGGGCTGATCGTGCAGTCGTTCGCGTCTCGCTCACTGGCCGGCGACCTCCGGGCGACCCGCTTCCACGTGCTCGCCGCCGTGCTCGCCAGCTCGACCGCCCTCGTCGGTGTGGCCGCCACCGGATCAGGACTCGTGCTCGCCTGGGTGGCAACCAGTGTCACCCTCGTCGCACTGCTCGGCCACAAGGCGCCGTGGCCACCTGCGGTCCGCTCTCAGCGCCTGACAGCTCGCAGTTTCGTCGTCGGTGACGTGGCGCTCCTGCTCGGCGTGATCGTTGGGATGATCGCCATTGGAGACATCGACCTCCGCGTCATCGGAGCCGAAGCCGCAGCACTCGATGCCGAGTCGGTCGGATCGGTCAGTGCACTCACCATCGTGGCGCTGCTGCTGGTGGTGGCCGGCGTCGCCCGCTCGGCGCTCGTGCCGCTGCACGCCTGGCTGCCCTCCACCCTCGCTGCACCGACCCCGGTTTCGGCGCTGCTCCACGCAGGTGTCATCAATGGCGCCGGCGTCCTGCTCATCCGCTTCTCGCCGGTGTTCGCATCCTCGGTGAGCGCACTGGCTCTGGCATTCGCCGTCGGCATCCTCACCGCGCTGTTCGCCACGGCGGTCATGCTCGTACGAACCGACGTCAAGGGCGGCCTGGTCTGGTCGACGTCGGGTCAGATGGGCTTCATGGTGATGCAGCTCGGCGTCGGCGCCTTTGCTGCGGCGCTGTTCCACATCGTCGGGCACGCCCTCTACAAAGCTGCGATGTTCCTCGGTGCCGGTGGCGCAATCACCGCCCACAGTCGCCAGACCCAACGTCCCCATCTCGGGCGGGCCGACACCGGCATCCTCACCTCGACCGCGCTGCGGCTTGCGATCGGCCTGCTGGTGCCGCTCGCTGCCTTCGGCCTCGCCCTGTTGATCATCGACCCGCACCTCACCGCTGCTGCCACGATCCTCATCGTGGTGTTCGGCGCCTTGTCGGCGGGGCGCGCAGCGAACGGTTGGATGTCCGCAACGCCGTTTGCCGCTCCCCGAACGATCGTGACGGCGATCGGCGGCATCGTCGCCGCCACCTTCGCCTATGTCGGTGGCATCGCACTCTTCGAAGCCTTCGTCGTCGACGTCGTTCCCTACGACGTTCCCGCCGCGGTCGGTCCCGTCTGGGTGGCGGCCGCCCTCGGGGCCATCGGTGCCGGCGTGGCCGTCGTTGCCTTCACCCCGGGCCAGCGCGGCGACCACCTGCGTCGTCAGGTGTACGGCTGGCTCGTGAGCACCAGCACACCGGTCAGCGCAGGTTCGAACCGTGAATCCGCTTCGCCGACACCGCCTGTCCACCCCACCTCGGAATCGACCGCACCCGAACTCGCCACCGCAGGAGACCACGCATGAACGCCGCATCCACCACCTCGACATCCTCAGCAACCGCAGGCGGGTTCTCTCCGAGCGACCGCGGACGGCTGCTCGCCGACATCGCTGCTGCGGGTTCGATCGCTGCGCCCTACTGGCCGTTGACTGCGTTCGTGGCGGTCAACCCGCTCGGAGGTCTGACCGACCTTCCATTCGCCGAGGCCACCACGGCGGCGCGGGGCTGGTTCGGGGCGCGCACCCACCTGCCACTCGCCGCCTATCGGGCCGAATACGCCCGAGGCACGGTGACCGATGCCGACCTCGACAGGGCGATCGTCCGTCACCTTCCGACCATCGTCGATCGGCAACCGATCGACATGGGCGGCGTACGCGTCGATCCGGTCGAGTTGGTTCGCTGGGATCTGTTGCACGGACCCGACGCCGAGCCGCCGGCACCTCAACAGCACTGCGCCACCGCCGACGCGCTCGACGACCTCATGACGGGTTGGTGTGCCGCCTTCGTCGACGAGGCGCACACACCGTGGCAACTCCCCGACCGCGACAGCGGCTTCTACCGCTCGTGGTTGGCGGTGGCGGCTGCTGATCGCCGACTCGCCGCCATCGTGGGCCGCGACGCCCGCACACGAATCGCCGAACTCCCGACCGATGCCGTCGAACTGCTCGACCTGGCCCTCCACGCCCGCGGGATCTCCGACGACGGTCGAGTCGCTGCGCTGCGGACCTGGATCCTGCGCACGCCGGGCTGGGCGGGTTTCGCACGCTGGTGCGACGACTGGGCTCCCGCAGACCGCGCCGGTGTCCGGCTGCGGATGCTCGACCTGGTTGCCGTGCGCGCCGCGATGGACCACTTGGCTCCCGACCACCTCGATCTCACCGGCTCGGTCGCCGACGCAGCGCCACCGACGGTCAGTGTCGGCCAACGGGTCGACGCCGCCGTGGCGGCCTTCGGCGGCGGCGAGCAGCGCGGTCCAGTTCGCGAGCTGTTCGACGCGGTCACCGACGACGACCGTGTCGGGCTCTGGTTGGCTGCGCACGAGTGGAACTTTCGTGACCGGCTGCTCGCACGTCTGACCGGACCGGTGGCTGCCCGCCCGGCCGACCGCCCCGCGGCGCAGCTCGTCTTCTGCATCGACGTCCGCTCGGAAGGCTTTCGCCGCCAGCTCGAAGCGCTCGGCCCCTATGACACCTACGGCTTCGCAGGATTCTTCGGCGTACCCGTCAGGTGGAGGCCGTTGGGCTCGGAGGTTGCGCAGGCGCGGTGCCCCGTGCTGGTGTCGCCGCAGCACGAGATCGTCGAGGTGGCGCTCGAAGACGACACCGCCTTCATGTCGACGTGTTCGACGACGGCCGGGCTCCACGACGCCTTCTACGCAGCCAAGGGCGGAATCGCCTCGCCGTTCGCGCTGGCCGAGTCCGCCGGATGGTTCGCCGGCCCGCTCGCTGCTGCCCGCACGCTCGCCCCGCCGCGGACATCGCTCGACACCTCGGCCGCCGCCGGGTCGAAACGCCCGTGGTGGAAACCGTTCGGTGCATCGCCACGAACGGTTCCCGTGGTTGACGCCGCAGCCACCGATCTGCGCGCTGGTCTGTCCCTCGACGAGCGGACCCTGTTCGCCGAAGCGATCGTCACCACGATCGGGATGGCCGAGTTCGCCCCCGTGGTCGTGCTCTGCGGCCACGGCAGCGACACCGCGAACAACCCGCATGCGTCGTCACTGGACTGCGGAGCCTGCGGTGGCGCACCGGGCGGGGCCAGCGCCCGAATCGCCAGCGCGATCCTCAACGACCCCGAGGTGCGTACCGGCCTGGCCGAGCGAGGCATCTCGATTCCTGCCGACACCTGGTTCGTCGCCGCCGAGCACGACACCACCGCCGATCTCGTGAAGGTCTTCGACCACGACACCATTCCGGCTGCGACTCGACCACTGGTCGACGCACTCCAGCGAGACCTCGACATCGCCGGCGAACGAAACGCACTGGATCGGGCACAGCGGCTTCCCGGCAGCGACGCCCGGGTGCGCGATCGGGGCCGCGACTGGGCCCAGGTGCGGCCCGAGTGGGGCCTTGCCGGCAACGGTGCGTTCATCATCGGGCCCCGCTCGATGACCTCCGAGCACGACCTTCGCGGACGCTCGTTCCTGCACAGCTACGTCGCCGAACGTGACCCCGACGGCGTCGCGCTCGAAACGATCATGACCGCTCCGCTCGTGGTGGCGCAGTGGATCTCGTCGCAGTACTACTTCTCCACGGTCGAGCCCGATGTCTTCGGCGCCGGCGACAAGATGTTGCACAACCCCGTCGGCGGGGTCGGCGTCGTCGTCGGCCAGGGCGGCGACCTCGCCGTCGGTCTACCGATGCAGTCGGTGATGCTCGGCGAGCAGCGAGCGCACGATCCGCTCCGCCTGCTCGCTGTCGTCCAGGCTCCCCTCGATCGGATCGAGGGGATCATCCTGCGCAACGGCGGCCTGCGCCAGTTGGTCGAGGGTGAGTGGATCCACGTCGTGGCACGAGCGACCGACAACGATCCATGGTCGTTCCGCACGCCGAGCGGCGGATGGGAACCCTGGCACCTCGCCGACGACTCGATGACCGAACACCGCACATCTCTCGCACACACCGACCTCTCGACACCACTGTCGATCTGAATGGAGCACACCATGAGTACCTGGACCGACCTCCCCGCAATGGCCAAGATCGAAGTCGTCGTCGACGGCGACGACGTGCCTGCCGTGCGCGATCTCTTCATCGACGCCGGCGCCACCGGCTACACCGCAGTGTCCGGCCTGTCCGGCTTCGGGCACGGCGGCCACCATCACGGACGCCTGCTGTTCAACGACCGTGAGAGTTCATCGATGTTGATCACCGTCGTGCCGATGGACCGAGCCGATGGGCTGATCGCCGGCATCCGCCGCCTGTTCGAGAACCGCAGCGGCGTGTTCTTCGTCAGCGAGGTTCACGTGAGCCGACCTGACTACTTCACCTGAACACGTGCGAGACTGACATGGTGCAAACCATCATCGACACCGACGCCGTCAACCCGGTCCTCAACGAGATCATGAAGTCGGAGCTGTCCGG
The DNA here is from genome assembly GCA_963848145.1 of Ilumatobacteraceae bacterium. Taxonomy (GTDB): domain Bacteria; phylum Actinomycetota; class Acidimicrobiia; order Acidimicrobiales; family Ilumatobacteraceae; genus Sva-07. The sequence goes on along the minus strand of CAWKCN010000024.1, from coordinate 12,236 downwards.
AGTGGTCCGCTACACGCACTATGCGCTGGTCATCACCGGCCCGAATCGCCTCCCCCTCGTCGACTTCATGAACGCACAGGCCGCCGAATCGCTGGTGCACGCGCAACAGGCCGGAGAGATCCTCACGGGCCTCGGTGGTCACCCCGAGCAGGGCATCGCCCCCATCGAGGAGAGCCACGACCACGCAATCGACGGGATCTTGCGGGAATCGATCGGTCACGAACGTCGAGCGCTCGACCTGTACCGCGAGCTGCTGAAGCTCACGGAGGGCACGTCGATCTATCTCGAGGAGTACGCCCGCGGCCAGATCGGCCAGGAGGAACTCCACGTGATCGAGATGAACAAGCTCCTCCGCGACTACTCGATCGCCTGAGCGGACGTCACCCAGTTCCATGGCGAAGGGTCGTGATGTCGGGCTGTGCACTGGCAAGGACTGTCGCAAGGCCGACGGATTCCGCACGGTCGAGCGTGAGCTCCGGCGCGTCGGCGACGTCCGGACGCTGCCGTGCCTCGATGTCTGCGATGGTCCGGTCGTCGTGCTCGATGTTCGCAGCGACGCCCCGGTCGTGATCGAACGGGTTCGCAACCGTGCCGTGGTGCTCGAGCTGGTGGCACACGTCAACGACGGTGATCAGTTGACGGCCCGGCTCCGCAAACGGGTGCTCACCGGATCGAAACGAGCCAAGGCACGACGACGCATCACCCGCGCGAGCTGAGCGTTACGAATGGTGTCAGACACCACGAGTAACAGCCGGCTACGCGGCGAGTCGCCAGACCGAGACGTGTGCGGGTGATTCGCCGGTGAACGGCGACCGCTTCCAGTCGGCCCAGCGGTGCTCGAGCTCCATTCCCGCCAGTTCGGCCATCAGGTCGAGCTCCGACGGCCACACGTAGCGGAATGCGGCAGCACTCGTTCGAACCCGAGGGCCGTCGATGTAGTAGTGGTGCGACACCGAGATCTGCTCGACGAGGTCGACGTACTCGTCGAAGCCGAGGTGGTTCGGTGAGATGTCGAAGGGAACGATCGTGTCGCCCGAGGGGAGCCGACGGAGCTGTGGGACGCCGGTCTCGATCACGAACCGTCCGCCCGGAGCGAGATGGGCGGCGGCGTTTCGGAAGCAGTCCACCTGCTGGCGCTGGGTTCGCAGGTTCGTGATCGTGTTGAACACGAGATAGACGAGCGACGCGTCGGCGCAGACCCGAGTGGAGGTGATGTTCCCGACGGTCACGTCGATGCGTTCGGCTCCCGGTTTGGCTGCGAGTTGAGCGAGCATCGGCTCGGACAGATCGATCCCCATCACCGTGATGCCCGAGTCGGCCAGCGGCAGGGCCAGCCGTCCGGTCCCGACAGCGAACTCGACGGCGATGCCGTCACCGCTGAGTTCGGCGAGCACGCTGACCGCCGGCGCGATCTCGTCGTCGCTGAAGCGATCAGCGACGCTGCTGTCGTAGGCGATCGCTGTTGCAGGGTCGAGGTGTTCGTCGGGAGCCCGGAGGAGTGCGGGGTCGGTCATGGCTCCATCAGTTGGTGCGGGTGATGTGGAACGCGGGGATCACTCGGGGGGCGGCCGAGGTGACGTACTCGCCGAATTGGGGCATCAGCTCGGCTTGCGTTCGGAGCTTGGCCTGGCCCTCGGCTTCGGGCATCTCGGTGACGTCGGCGGTGAACGTCTCGGTGCCGAACTCGACGGTGATCGTCGGGGTTGCCTTGAGGTTGTGGTACCAGTCGGGGTTGGTGGGTGCGCCACCTCGCGAGGCGAAGACGTACAGCTCGTCGCCCTCGACGAGCGCCACCAGCGGTGTCTCGCGCAGTTCGCCCGACTTGGCGCCGATCGTGTGGAGGATCACGAGCGGCGCGTCACCGAACTGGGCTGCTTTGCCGCCGTTGGCGCGGAACTCGGCGATGATCTGGGCATTCCAATCGTTCATGGCGCGAACCTAGCTCGGGATGTTTGCGGACGCAATAAAAGATGATCGCGCTGGTCGTCAGCGCCCCGAGCGCAGCACGGTGCCGGGTCGGGCGCCGGTGGCTGAACCATCGGTGAAGGTGACCTCACCCGACTTGATCGTGTGGAGGTATCCGTCGACGTCCTGCAGCAGTCGCCGGCCACCGGCCGGAAGGTCGTGGGCCATGTGCGGCGAATGCAACGTCAAGCCGTCGAAGTCGATGATGTTGACATCGGCCCGCAGACCGGGTTCGAGGCGGCCGCGGTCGGTGAGGCCGTAGACCGCGGCAGTGGCGGCGGTCTGCATCCGCACGACGCGTTCCACGGGGATCTTCGGTCCGCGTGTGCGGTCGCGCGCCCAGTGCGTCAACAGGTAGGTCGGAAAGCTGGCGTCGCAGATCAGACCGCAGTGAGCGCCGCCGTCGCTCGCACCCGGAATGGTGGCCGGATGCTCGAGCATTTCGCGGATCGCCTCGTGGTCGTTGCCGAAGTAGTTGCCGAGCGGGGAGAACAGGAAGGCCTCGCCGTCTCGTTCGGCCAACCAGTCCATCACGACCTCGCCGGGATGACGGCCTTCGCGTTCGGCCGTGGCGGCTGCGCTGGCGTCGGGCGTCGGCTCGTAGTCGGGCACGTCGCCGAGGCGGTACATCTGGGTCCACGCCGTGGCGAGGTAGTTGACGAAGCGATCTCTCGTCTGAGGCGCCTCATCGAGCATCGTCTGACGGAAGCTCGCATCCCGGAGCAGCGCCGCTCGCTCCGCCAGCGGAAGGTCGCGGACCGCCCGAAAACCGGGGTGAGCGATGAACGGGTGGAACGAGCTCTGCAACCCGTAGAGCATTCCCGTCGGGCGAACGGCGACCTGCGGGACGATGTTGGCGCCGGATGCGTTGGCGGACACAGCAGCATCCAGCGCTCGACGGTAGGCGAGTGGATCGGCCGAGGTCTGCGCGAGCGTGTAGGTGGTCGGACACGCCATCGCCATCAGCGAGTCGAGCCATGGCTCGTCGCCACCCTGGCCGATGTCGTCGGAGACGTATTGGAAGAGCCCGTGTCCGGAATCGCGCACGGCCTCGGCAATGGCGATGACCTCGTCGGGGGTGGAATGCGTGCCCGGCACCAGACCGTGCTTCGAGGTGTGCAGGAAGGTGCGCGAGGTCGAGAAGCCGAATGCGCCGTCGGCGAGCGCTTGACTCGTGATGGCGGTCATCTGGGCGATCTCGTCGGGGGTGACGTCGTAGTCGTGGGCCCGCTGTCCGAGCACGTAGGCCCGAACCGCAGCATGGGCCAACTGCGCACCCACGTCGATCGTGCGCGGCGTCTCGGCGAGCGCTTCGAGATACTCCCCGAACGTCTCCCACCGCCAGTCGATGCCCTCGTGCAAGGCGGTGCCGGGGATGTCCTCGACGCCTTCCATCAACTCGATCAGGAACCCCTCGTCGCCGGAACGCACCGGCGCGAACCCGACCCCGCAGTTCCCCATGATTGCGGTCGTCACGCCGTGATGGCTCGACGGAGCGAGTTCCGGGTCCCACGTGACCTGCCCGTCGTAGTGGGTGTGGATGTCGACCCAGCCAGGTGTGACGAGGGCGCCGTCGGCATCGATCTGGCGATGTGCGTCACCCTCGACCTGGCCGACCGCCGTGATCTGGGCGCCGTCGATGGCGATGTCCGCATGCCGTGGAGCGGTTCCGGTCCCATCGACCACCAGACCGTTGCGGAGTACGAGATCGTGCATCTCGAGAGTTTGACAGCCCTCCTGTTCCGAGGACCTGCTGGGCCGCCTCGCCGACTGCCACATTTGGCAATAGGGTGCACGGGTCCGTCTTCCAACGTGGACCTTCATCGATCGTGCGCAAGCTTCTTCTCGTCCCTGTCTTTCTCGTCATCTACGTCCTCGCGGGCGGTCCGACGGCGCTCGCCCATTCCGGCAAGCAGAGCTACGTCTACCTCGGGTTCTACGACACCGAAATCGATGGGCGGGTCGAGATACCCGTCCGCGACCTCGGTGCGGTGCTCGACATCGACTTCGGAACCAACCGCGAGGCGATCACCGCTGCGCTCGAGGCCAATCGCAACGAGGTCATGTCGTACGTCGACGCGCACATGGCGCTCGAGAGCGTCGACGGCGACCAGTGGGCCCTCGAGTACGGAGCGGTCAGCGTGCTGAACCTGGGGGCGAACTCGTATCTGCTGTTTCCGTTCGATGTCGCCGTGGACTTCGACGAGACTCCGCGTGAAGTGGTCGTCGAGTTCGACGCCATCATCCACGTCGACCCTGACAAGGACGCGCTGCTCCACATCGAGAACGACGTGCGTTCAGGAGTGGTGAAGAACGAGAGCGATCCGATTCTCGGGTTCTCGACCGGCCAGACGGTGCAGACGATCTCGCTCGACACGGCCTCCACCCTCACGCAGCTGGGTGCAGTGCGTGGCCTCGGAACCGATGGCGTCCGTTCCGGAGCGGTGCACGTGCTGTTCATCGGGGTCCTGATGGCACCGGTTGCGTTGCTCGCACGTGGGCGAGGATTCCGGGATCCGGCGCCGTCGAACCTCGCCGTCGTGCAACGTGCTGCGGTGGTGCTCGGTGCCTTCGGTGTCGGAGCGCTCACCACGCTGTGGTTCACCGGGCTCGGGGTCATCGACCTGTCGAGCCGCTCGGTCGTCGCAGCGACATCGGTCAGCCTGCTGGCCGTGTCGGTGTGGGCCATGCTCGCGTGGTTCCGGCCCTCGGTCACCGCACGAGAGCCCGCCGTGATCGCAGTTCTCGGTGTGTTGCAGGGCCTGGGGTTCGGCACGACCTTTGTCGACGACCGTCTCGACCGGAGTCGCACTGTGCTGAGCCTCGTCGGGTTCAGCTTCGGGGTCGCTGCCGCCGTGGTCATCGTGGCAGCACTCGCGCTGTTGCCGATGGCGTTGCTCCGCCGAACACCGCTCGCACCTGTCGTGCTGGTGGGCGCTGCCGCAGTCGGCGCGGGCTACGCAGCTGCCTGGATCGTCGAGGGCCTGGCCGATGCCGACTGGTCGCTCAACCGGTTTGCCAACCCATGGAGCGTGTGGCCACGGAACCTCGTGCTCGCACTGCTGGGCGCCGCCCTCGCAGCCGGGCTTCGGAGCCTCTTCGCGGCGCGGGGCGCACTTCGGCCGGTTGGACAGGCCGATGATCCGGTGATCGATCGAACGGCCGAGCGAGAAACGGTGGCGAGCCCATGACGATGTACGGAGCAGCTCCGGCCCATCCGACCACCCCGACCACGCGACGACGTGTTCTGCGTCCAGCGATCGCAGCCTTCATTGCGTTGTTCGTCGTCATCTCCGGGCCGTCGCCGGCACTCGCCCACGAGTTCGGACCGTTCGCGATCGACCGCTATGCCGCACTGCTGGTCGGGCCCGACGGCGGTGAGTTCGACTACGTGTTCGAGTTCGCCGAGACACCGACACAGGACGACGGCGACCGTATCGAAGCCGATCCCGATGCGTTTTGTCTCGAGCTGCTCGATGGTGTGACCTTCACCGTCGACGGCGCGCCGGTCGAGCTCTCCGCCCCGCAGGCGTCGACGCTTCGCCAAGACGGCGACGGCGGGCTCACCACGATTCGGCTCGAGTGCGGGTGGACCACCTCGTGGCCGCAAGCATCGGGCGAGCAGACGGTGTTGTTCGACGACGCCAACTACCGCGGGCGGGCCGGCTGGCGTGAGATCGTCGTGGTCGCCGATCGAACCGAGGTCACGGGCGATGTGAGCGATGACTCGGTCACCGAGCGGCTCACCGACTTCCCCGACGCCGACGAGAATCCCGACGCATCGACGGTCGAGTTCAGCTTCGTTGCGTCGCCGACCGCCGATGCCGGCGAGCTCGATCGGACCGAGCCGGGCGACGACGACGGCGGCGGCGATGCGTTCTCCGGTCTGATCGCCGACGCCGACGGCGGCTACCTGGCAATGGCGACTGCACTGGGATTTGCCGCGTTCCTCGGTGCGCTGCATTCGCTCGCGCCCGGCCACGGCAAGACCGTGATCGGCGCGTATCTCGTCGGCACCAGGGGCACCAAGCTGCAGGCACTGGTGTTGGCGATCGCCGTCGCCCTGTCGCACACACTCGGTGTGTTGATCCTGGGCATCATCACCTACGCCGCTGGCGCTGCGTTCGCCCCCGAACGCGTGTATCCCTGGCTGCAGGGCGTCTCGGCGCTGATCGTGTTCGGTATCGGCATCTGGTTGGTCGTCACTGCGGCTCGTGAGTACCGAGCGCGCACGCGAGGGCGCCCGGCCCCAGAACACCACTCGCTGCATCCGCACGGGCTCTTCACCGAGCCACACGATCACGCGCAGGCACACGATCACGCGCAGGCACACGATCACGATCACTCGCATGATGATCACGATCATTCCCACGATCACGTCGTGGCCAAGGCGGCGGTGGCGACACTGGCGACGGGCACCGCGGAGGTCGTCGAGCACGATCACGGCGATCATGCCCACGGCGATCACGACCATTCGCACGATGACCACGCCAACGGCGATCACGATCATGGTGATCACGATCATTCCCACGATCATGTCGTGGCCAAGGCGGCGGTGGCGACACTGGCGACGGGCACCGCGGAGGTCGTCGAGCACGACCACGGCGATCATGCCCACCACGACCACGACCACGACCACGACAGCAACGGTCACTCACATGATGATCACGATCACCCGCACGATCACGATCACGACCACGATCACCCGCACGACCACGACCACGACCACGACCACAGCGACGGGTGGCATCGCCACGGCATCTTCCCGCACACGCACAAGTTCGATCTCGACGAGATGGATCTCTCCGGCAAGGTCAGTTGGAAGACACTCGCGGTGCTCGGGCTCTCCGGCGGCCTCGTTCCGTCGACCTCGGCGATCATCGTGCTGCTCGGCGCGATCCAACTCAACCGGATCGCGTTCGGCGGCCTGCTGATCCTCGCCTTCGGTGTCGGCATGGCGATCGCACTGGTCAGCGTCGGCTTGGGGATGGTGGCGCTACGCGACCGGGCCTTCGGCGCAATGGACGGCAACTCGATCATCCAGACCGCACGAATCTGGGTGGTACCGATTGCTGCGGTTGCCGTACTGCTGATCGGTGTGTTCCTCGTGATTCGAGCAGCATCCGAGATCAGCGGAATCTGACCCCGCGGCGCTCAGCCGTCGATCCCGAGCGCCTCGTCGAGCGTCATCAGCAGATCGTCCAAGGTCACCGTCCCGCTGATCCAGGCAGTGACCTGCGACCACAGCAGATCCGACCCCACCGCAGCGGGGAGCGTGTCGGACGCATCGAAGCGGGCCGTCACGTCGCTGCGGAGGAGTGCAGCCACATCGGCATCGGTGTCGTTGTGGTACTCGTCGGGGTCGACATCGGTTCGCCGGGAGACGAAGCCACCGTCGCCGGCCCACTCGCGGCCGCCATCGGCGCTCGCCAGAAACGCCATGAAGCGGTCGACATTCGGTGAATCGGAGAACGTGACCGCCGAATCGCCGGCGATCACCAGATCGGTGGTGGCGGCTGCAGCGCTCGGGAGGGCGAAGTAGTCGACGTCCGCATCCGATCCGATCGTCGTGCCGGACGGGAACCAGTCTTCGGCGAAGCTCGCCTGTTTGTACATCGCGCAATCCGGTTCATCGGCGAACAGGGGAAGACCGGCACTCGAGACCTCGGTCTGCAGGACTGCTCGGAGGCCGCCGGCCGATCGCTCGTCGTCGAGCACCAGTTCGTAGAACTCGATGAACGCCTCGCGGATCTCGGCTGACTGCCAGGAGAACTCCCCGGCGGCCCACTGCTCGTACACGTCGACCCCGGCCCGGCGCAGCACGAGGTCCTCGACCCAATCGGTGGCGGGCCAGCCCGTCGCGGTGCCGGCAAACACGCTGAAGCACCAAGGCGCCATCGTTGCGTCGGCGCCGATGGCGTCGACGAGCGAGTTCAGCTCGTCGAGTGTACGAGGCACCGCCCAGTCGTTGTCGGCGAACACCTCCGGGCGGTACCACACCAGTGATTTCACGTTGCTGCGGTATGGGACTGCGAATTGCAGGTCCCACGCCGTCGCTTCGAGCGCAGCATCACCGAAGCCGTCGCGAACCGCTTGCACCGTCTCGGCCGTGAGTGGCTCGAGGAGCTCGTCCTCGATCAGTGCATCGACCACACCAGGTTGGGGAACGATCGCGACGTCAGGGCGCTGGTTCTCGATCGCCCTGAGGCGAAGGTCGGACACGAAGTCGACGCTCCCGGTGTAGGCGACCGACACACCGGTCGACTGTTCGAAATCGGCGATCACGCCGGCGAAGCGATCGGCATCGGCTCCGACGTAGGGCCCGAACACGGTGACCGTCGAGTCGTCGACGGGGTCGCCGTCACCGGCACACGCCGAGATCGACACGCCTACGACCGCCGCGAACGAGGCCCATCGACGCCAGCGATACAGCTTCACCGTGTGCTCACCACGAACAGTTGGTTGTCCTGGTAGCGGACGCGGAGGTTGACCGGCCCACCGAACCGGTCACTGATGTTCTCTGCGAGTTGGTACACGGGTGGAGGTTCGCCGAGACCGACCACCAGCAGGTCGACTTCCGCTCGGCCATCGACCACGTCGGCATCCTGATCGAGGATCTCGATCTCCGGGTCCCACGCTTCGACGGCCCCGACGACTGCGCTGTTCAGTCTGAGGTCGCGGATCACCGACCGGGTGTGGAGCGACAGCGGAATGGCGACGATCAGCACGGCGATCAGCGTGGTGGCGAGCCGAACCCGCAACACGCGCCTTCCCGCACGGTCGTGTGGGCGAAATCCCGAGGCGAGCAGAACCAGGGCGGCAGCGAAGATGATTGCTGCGAGGTTCGTGACGTAGAGAAGGAACGCATTGCGAGCATCGGAGCTCAGACCGAGCTGGTAGGTGATGCCGGCGGTGGCGAGCGGCGGCACGAGTGCCACGGCGATACCGACGCCCGGCAGCGCCGAGATTGCCGAACGTCTCGGTTGGATGTAGCCGGCAGCGGCACCGGCCGTGATGGCGATACCCAGGTCGAGCAGGCCAGGAAAAGTTCGACCTTGGATCTCGTCGGGCAGTGTTCGGACATCGATCACGCGCCCTCCCGCGATGAACGATACGAGCCATCCGACGGCGAACGCGATGGCGGTCCCCAGTGCGATGATCAGGATCGCCCGGACGAGGCGTCGGTTGTCAGCGGTGACCGTCGCGGCGGCCGCGCCGACGATCGGTGTCATCAGCGGGGCGACGAGCATGGCGCCGATCACGACCGCTCCGGAGTCGGCGAGCAGTCCGAATGCGGCGATCGACGCGGAGAGCGCGGTGAGCGCAGCGAAGCGCCGCAGGTATGGCAGGGTCTCCGACCCCATGGGCAGCAGTTCCTCGACAGCCTCGACGGCGTCGCTGTCGGGATCTGCGGGCTCGAAGCGGCCGAGCCATCCTGCGATGGTGCCGAGCGACGTCAGTCTCACTGGTTCGTCGGCCACGGAGTGCGACGATACCGGTTGCGACGTGAGCCGAACAGTTGTTCAGTCGAGTGCGACGGCGGTTTCGTGTTCGGCGTCGTCGGGGACGTCGGCGGCGAGGGCGTCGAGCATCGCGTTCATGTGGTGGAACAGGATCCGCTTGCCCTCGATCTTGTACTCGTGACCGGTGGAGGTGTCGGTGATCACTGCGGTGCGCGACGTGACCCTCTGGTGCATCTCGACGCTCAGGTTCTCGCGGTCGAGTGTGTCGATCAACAGCAGGTGCTTCGCGAGGATGATGCCCTTGGCGTTGTTGGACGTCAGCAGATAGAGCTTCGTGGGAGACGCGGCCACGACGATCACGGGCGGCAATTCGCCCGAGGATGCGGCGTACTCACCAACGGCCATACCGCCGGCGGCGCCGAGGCCCGCTCCCAAGTCGCCTCCGGCAGTGTTGCCGAGGGCGGAGCCGGCAGCGGCTCCTGCAGCGACCTTCCAGGTCATCCCCTTCGGCTGGAAGTCGCCAGCGACCGTGATGGTGGAGTCGCCCGTCGCTTCACGGGAGAGGTCGATCAGCTTCTGTCGGAGATCCATGGTCACTGTCCTTTGGGTGGAGGGGTGTGCGATCGAGATGAAGATACTTGCGGGCAGAGTGATAGTCGACTCAGACGCTCGGTTCAGACCGTTGATGACCGTCGCACTCGCGGGTCGACGCCGAGGGCCAGCACGAGGACCGCACCGATCGCGATGCCGATCGCTCCGCCACCGATCACGTCGAGGGGATTGTGAGCTCCGAGGTACACCCGAGCGAGAGCGTTCATCGCCGCGATCGTGACCGGGACGAGCTTCCATCTTCCAGGGAGGACGGGCCAGAGGAGGGTGGCCACTCCCCATGCGATGATGGCGTGACCCGAGACGAACGACAGGCCCTCGAGCGGCACGTCGCCACGGAAGTTGCCGCAATCGGGATCGAAGTCGTCGGGGGCACCGCAGATCGTGGTTCCCGGTCGTTCGCGCTCGACGAGTTGTTTGACGACCAACTTCTCGACGGCGAGTTTGAGGGGGACGAACAGCACCAGTGCGATGGCCAGCCGCCATCGTCGGAACGCGGCAGCGCCGACCGCCACCACCAGCGGCACCAGGAGGAGTCCGGCGAGTTGGAACACCCACATCGGGCCGTACAGCCAGTCGGGCAGGTCGTTGATCGCGTGGAAGACCGCCTCCTCCCACGACCCGACGGTGCCCGACGCTGCGATCAGCGCACAGCCCACGGCGATCCCGAGCGCGCCGGTCAAGGCGATCAGCCAGCCCCGAAGGGTCCCCGTGCGATCGGTGACGGCAGTCTCGGCGTTGCTCAACGAACGCCCCGAGTGTTGATGCGGTCCTGGACGACGTCGACGATGCCGAGCGCCCCGAGCGAGATGAGGACGCCGAGCGACCATCCACCGATCAGGTCGGCGGGCAGGTGGACGCCGTGCACGACGCGGGCCGTGCCGACGAGGACGGCCAACCCGGCGGGAACGATCCGCCACCGTCGAGGCAACGCTGCCATCGCCATCATCGCTGCGGTGGCAGCCACGGCGCTGTGGCCCGACACGAAACCCAAGCCGCTGCCGTCGCCTTCGCGAACCATGATCTCCGGCAGGTAGCCCAGCGGGCGGTCACGTTCGACGGCCCGCTTGACGCCCTTTGCGGCGAACCACGCTGTCAGGCCGGCGAGGAACGTTGCGCCGCTGAGCAGCCAGTCCCGCCGGAACACGGCGATCGCCACTGCAACGATGGCCGGACCTGCCAGCGTTCCGAGCTGCATGACGGGATACAGCACGGTGGCCACTGCATCTGGCGCGCCGTTGATCCACTCGGTCAGCGTGAGCTCCCAGCCTGGCACCGGCCGTTGCACAGCGACCGCGTACGACGCTGCGAGCGCCCCTCCGGCCACGAGCGCAATGGCTGCGGGTTGCTCGAAACCACCCCACCGCGACCGTCCGCCGTCGGAGTTCGTCGACATGATCATCGATCGCATTCCATCACGTGAATGCACCGCAGAGAAACTTCCCACGGCAATAATGGTCGGCCAATGTCGATCGATCGAAGAGAGCACCTGCATGTCCGTACCTGAGGAGACGATCCAGCCGGTCGACGCCGGCGCGTCCGAGGGCACGGACTCGACCGGCACCGGGGCGCAACAGGAGGTCACCAAGCGGTACGTGCGATCACCGCAGGACGTCCTGCGGATCGTGGTCTTCGGTGTACTGGCGCTCGTTGCCACCGGGCTGACGATCGGCCTCGAAGACGCAGTCATCGGCGTCGAAGAGGACATCATCGCCCTGTTCGGCTTCCTGACGCCGACGATCGAGCGGGTCATGCACGGTGGGATCGAGATCGTCTCGGCGTTGATTCTCCTCAGCGTGTATCTGATCCCGCTGGTCGTGAAGCGGTACCGGTTGTTCGGGTACATCCTCGCAGCGTCGTTGACCAGCTCGATCCTGATGCAGGGCGCCCGGTGGCTGGTCGAGCGCGAGACGTCGCTGTCGGTGCTCAACGAACTCACCGCCCGTGCGGGAATCACCGACAGCGCGTCTTCCGGCCCGATTGCATTGGCGCAGACGGCCGGGATGTTCATCGTGGTGGCACCCTTCGTCAGCCGCCGGTGGCGTCGTGCAGGCGCGGTCACGATCACGATCCTGCTCCTGCTCCGCCTGCTGGTCTCGGTACGTCTTCCGGCCGAGGCGTTCGTGGCGCTGCCGATCGGTGCCTTCTGCGGCACGGCGGTGCTCCTGGCACTTGGGCGGCCCGATCGCCGACCGACGC